>NZ_JBIAPU010000004.1:0-448851 GCF_042888465.1 Streptomyces sp. NPDC002888
CCCCCCCCCCCCCCCCCCCCCCCCCCCCCCCCCCCCCCCCCCCCCCCCCCCGCCGCCGGCCCCCCCCCCCCCCCCCCCCCCCCCCCCCCCCGACTTTCGTTGTGCCCGTCCATCCCTTCAGGGATCTCATATGAGGACTCGCAATCTTCGGTGCCTCCGGTTTCCGCCCAGGCCACAGCTCGTTAGGCACGGCGACAGACTCCCCCTCCGGCGACCCGCGTCGTCGAAGAAAGGAACACGATGAAGTCCCTGAAGGCTGCCGCCGTCCTTGCCGGGTCCCTGATCGCTGCCAGTGTCGCCACGCCTGCGTTCGCCGCCCCCGACGTGGCGCCCACCGGCCAGAGCGTCCCCGACGTGGCGGCCACCGACCTCAGTGGCGCCGTGAACACCAGGCTCCCGCTCAGCCAGTCGGCCATGCTCGGGAACAAGGAGTCGTTGGTCCGCGCGGCGAAGGAGGCCGCGACCGTGGTGAACGACGCCAAGCCGGTGCACGGCAATCTGTACCTGTAGGACTGAGGTCACGCGCCGTACGGAGTCGGCCCTCAATGGAGTTCGAGGGCCGACTTTCCGTATGCACGGCCAGTGACGCGGGCCCGCTCCCCACGCGGCTGATGGACAGGTCCGCGGCCGCGCGTTCGTCGTGCCCAGGGCCGACCTGAGCGTGCCTCCCGGTCTGTGACCGGCCAACGCACGCTTGTTGGTCACCGGGACGGCCCACCGGGGATCACCGTCCTGGCCGCGCGGCGGTGACCGTGCGGGATGTTCGGCGGTGACCGTGCGGGACGTTCGGCGGTTAAGGCTCCGACAACCGAACCGGACGAGGGGTGAACCATGGTTGTTGGCATCGGGGGAGTACCGGTGGGTGCCGAGGACGGAGCGCAGGGCCCGGCGCGGCCCCGACCGGTGGGCAGAACACGGCGGGATGTGGCGCGCGGTCTGCGCGGCTGGATGCTCACCGCCGCCCTGGCCCCGGTGGTCGCCGCCTTTCGGCCGTGGCGCCCCGGATCAGCCGGACCAGGCAGGGCCCAGGGCGACACCGTCTTCGACGAGACCTACCGCGGCCACCGCATCCGCGGTGTGTGGGACCCGGCGCGTGACGCAGCCGAGGACGGCCGGTGGCACGTCACTGTGGACGGCCGCCCTCTGCATCTGATGCGCCGTGCCGACGGCACCTGGCTGAGCATGGTCGACCACTACTGCTCGTACCGGACACCGCTCGAGGCCGCCCGCGCCGCCGTCGACGAACTCGGCCCCGACCGGCGGCTGCGCGAGCCGGCCCCGGAACAGGTGGGCACGGGACACCTGCACAGGGGGGACCGGCATGGCGTACGTGCGTAAGGACGCCGGCACGCTCACCCGGGTCGAGAGACGCCGGTTCGTCAAAGCGCTGTTGGAGGTCAAACGGCGGGGCGAGTACGACGCGTTCGTGCGGACGCACCTCGAGTACTTCTCCCCCGACGGCGAGCGCGGGCTGCGCGTCGCGCACATGGCGCCCTCCTTCCTGCCCTGGCACCGCCGGTTCCTGCTCGATCTGGAGCGTGCGCTACGCCGGGTGGACTCGGCGGTGACCCTGCCGTACTGGGACTGGACACGCGATCGCACGACCACCTCCGTCCCCTGGACGGCGGATCTCCTCGGCGGCAACGGGCGCCGATCCGACCGCCAGGTGATGACCGGTCCGTTCGCCCATCGGGAGGGCAACTGGACCATCAACGTGGGCGTGACCGACGAGGCGTTCCTCACCCGGGACCTCGGCCACCCCCGTCACCCGATCGACCTGCCCACGAAGGACGAGCTGGAGCAGGCGCTGAAGGACCCCACCTACGATGTGGCGCCCTGGGACTCGACGGTCACGCGAGGTTTCCGCAACAAGCTGGAGGGCTGGGGCGCCGGCGGGGGCAGCACATCCTGGCGCAACCACAACCGGGTGCACCGCTGGGTCGGCGGGGCCATGCTCAGCGGCGCCTCCGTCAACGACCCCGTCTTCTGGCTGCACCACGCCTTCATCGATCTGCAGTGGTACCGCTGGCAGCACCGGCATCACGGGGCCCGCTACCTCCCCGCGACGCCGCCGGGCCCCGGGGATGAGCAGCACGACCGGATCGTGGCACGACACCAGAAGCTGCCGCCGTGGGACGAGGCGCCGGACGAGCTGGAGGACGTCGGCCGGATCTACCGGTACGCCTGAGGTGACGCCGATTCACAGGGAGAGCCCGGCGCTCGGATTCACGGGGAGAGCCCCGGCGCTCGAGGGTGCCGGGGCTCTCGGGTGAAAACGACGGACGTCAGTGGCCGTGACGGTGCATGGCCTTCTTGTCGTCCTTCTTGTCGTCCTTCTTCTCGTCGCCGTTCTTGCAGACGTTGCCGACGGCCGGGTTGAGGGCGCCGATCACGGTGACGGTGTTTCCGCACACGTTGATCGGCGCGTGGATCGGAACCTGGACCACGTTGCCGGACAGCACGCCGGGCGAGCCGATCGCCGCAGCCTCGGCGCCGGCGTCCGCCGTGGCGAGACCGGCCCCGCTGAGCACCACGGCGCCCGTGCCGAGAGCGACTGCGCCAACCTTCGCGATGCGAGACATCACGTTCTCCTTATTGACTCGGTAGGTGCGGCAGCAGAATGCGCAACCGCACTGCCCGTTCAACGCGACGGCCCCGGACTGGTCACGACGATCAACCCCGGATCACCCTTTTGAACGGGCCCGGCGACGAGCTGCGCAGAGCGACAGGCGTCACGTTTGCAGGAAGCGTCACATACCCGGGCGTTTCGCCTCGCGAAAGCCGAAGGTGTCACATATGTTGTGACTGCCAGTGATCAGCCCGTCACGGGCTGTGTCAACTTGAGAAACGGAGAGGTAATGCGCAAGTACCAGAAGGCCGCAGTCGTCGCGGCCATGCTCGGCAGCGTCAGCTTCCTGGGTGCCGGCGTCGGTCACGCCGGGGACGGGGGCGGCAAGTTCGACCTCGACAACGAGCAGAACCAGGCGTGCTCGCAGACGTTCGAGCACCAGGGCCTCGTCAACGTCGACGACGTCAACGCCAGCGTGGGTGCCATCCTCGGCCTGTCGAACCAGCCCGTGAACGAGGTCAACTCGGTGGCCTGCTCCCAGGCCTTCGCGCTGGGCAAGTGATCACTGAGTAAGTGATTCCGACAGGCCCCGGGACTCGAATCCGAGTCCCGGGGCCTGTCGTCTCGGCATGTTTGCCGATCCAGGCGTTTCGGGGCGACTCCGTCGTCCAGTCACGGGGGGGCCGACTCAAAGGAAAAGGTAGATGCTCGGTTCGAAGAAGATCGTGGCGGCAGTGGCGGCTGGAGTCCTGGGAGGCTTTGCTCTGACCGGTGTCGGCACCGTCCAGGCCTTCGGGGATGACGATCCTGGTGGGTGCGTCCGTGACGGCAGCGGCCATGTGCGCTGCGTGCAGGTGACCGACAGTGAGTCCACCTCCGGCAAGCCCGCCACCGACAAGCCCGCCACCGGCGAGTCCGCCACCGACAAGCCCGCCACCGGCGAGTCCGCCACCGACAAGGGTGAAAACAGCCACGGCATCAACGAATCGGTGCAGGCCTGTGCCGATTCACAGAGGTTGGTCGCATGCATCGCCGGCTTCCTCGTCGGCGGCGAGCCTCGGACGTCTGCGCCGACCGCTGAGAGCCCGCGCAGCCCGTTCTCCTCGTAGCGGGACGGCTGTCCGGCGGGGCCGCAAACCGCCTTTTCGAGAAACCAACGCTATTGGGGCGTTTCGCGGCGACAACGACCTTGAACGCCACCTACAGTTGGCGACTGTCAGTGACCAATCCATCACGGATTGTGTCCATGAAGAATCGGAGAGGTAATGCGCAAGTACCAGAAGGCCGCGGTCGTCGCGGCGATGCTCGGCAGCGTCAGCTTCCTGGGTGCCGGCGTCGGCCACGCGGACGGGAACCCGAAGCTCGACCTCGACAACAAGCAGAACCAGGCGTGTGAGCAGAGCGAGGTTCACCAGGGACTCATCAACATCGATGACGTCAACCTCAGCCTCGCCATCCTCGGCCTGTCCAACCAGCCGGTCGACGAGCGCAACTCTGTGAACTGCACCCAGAACTTCGCCCTCGGTAAGTGACCACGGATCAGGTGATCTAGGCGGGCCTCGGGGCTCGCCAGGTGTCCGAGCCCCGAGGCCCGTCGGCTGACTGTCCAAGCGTTTCGGAGCGACTCCGCCGGCCAGTCACGGGAGTCGACCGTAAAGGAATAGGTAGATGCTCAACTCGAAGAAGATCGCAGTGGCAGCGGCAGCTGGAGTCCTGGGGAGCCTTGCTCTGATCGGTGGTGGAGCCGGTCAGGGCTTTGCCGCTGACGGCGCCGGCAAGTGCGTCGAGGACGGCGAGGGGCGCGTGCGCTGCGTGCAGCAGACTGAGTACAAGGTCACCACCGACACGGACGGAACCGTCCACATCCTCAACAACTCGACGCAGGACTGCACGAGCTCGCGCGGCCAGGCGACCTGCGTCAGCAGTGTCGCCGTCCCCGCCAAGAACTCCTGACGTCTCATCCAGGCAGTCGAGGGGCCTTGTTCGCATCGGCACCCGCGCGTAGGTCCACTTGCGCAGAGAGGATGGCCGGGACCCGGTACCGGGTCCCGGCCATTCCGTATGTCTCCCGGCCCCGAGCCGGGGCCGATTCAGCCGATGAGGCAGATTCTCATCGACTCGCCGTCGCATACGCGGGGTCGGAAAACGGCGACTCCACGGGGTTGCAGTACGGCAGGTCGTCGATGGGGCGGTCGGTGCAGAACCGGCCGATCAGGTCCGAGGCCTCCTGCATGCGTTCCACGGTGACCAGGTGGTCGGCCTCCTTGATGGTCGTGAAGCGGGCACCGGGCATCGTCGCGGCGACCTCGCGGCCCATCTGGGGGGTGCACAAGGTGTCGTACTCTCCCGTGAACACCAGGGACGGCACATCGGGGAGGGGCAGGGGCTGGTAGCAGCCGTGCGTCACCAGCCTCGTGTTGTGCTCGACCGCCTTCTTGATCTCTTCCGGCGTCTGGTTCACGAACTGCCGGTGCAGGAGGCGTGCCACGGCCGCGTGCTTGCGGACCCGCCCGGCATCCGGGTTCGACATGAACAACTGTACGAGTCCGGTCGCGGCCTCCGCGATCTCGCCACGCTCGAGCGTGCGCGACAGACGCGGTACGGCGTCGACGTAGCTCTCGGGTAGACGCTTCGCCGCGCCGCAGAAGACGACGCGACTGACGAACTCGGGACAGAGCTGCGCGAAGCGGAGGCCGACGACTTCGCCGAAGCAGCCGCCGAAGAGGTTCACTTGCGGGATTTCGGCCTCCACCAGCATGTGCTTGACCGCGGTGGCAAGGAAGTCGATGCCGTATCGGGCAGGCAGGAAGTCCGAGGTGCCGTAACCGGGAAGATCCACGGTGATCAACGTGCACAATGGTGCCAGCCACTTCTCGTGTCGCTGCCATGAGTATCTGTCTTGGGACGATCCTCCGAGCAGCAGCAACGGGGCTGTCTGCGGGGCGCTTTGATGGACGATGCGGCAGTCGTACGAGAAGCCCTCGAGAGCGAGGCTCCGCTCCTCCACCTGCTCCGATGCTGGAGGAACAGGCTCGCAGCAACCCGCGTTGGGTGAGTCCTGGGCGATGGCGACGGCAGTGCGCATGAACGGCTCCGGGGCAGATGGAACTACGTCGAACCGTTCCACAGTTACCAGAAACCTAACCATTCGGATGTAACCACTGATTTATGGGCGATTCTGATGAAATCGCTTCATGGTTGAAATGTGTCGCCGTGACGGCACGCAGCCGCCGGCCGGTTTCTTTACCGATGGTCGGGCCGAAGAGCGCCTCGCTGTGCTCGAAGTCGGCCAGAGCAATGGGCAAAGACTGTGGGCCGGTTGAGTTTGTTCGTGGCGCGAGGGTCCGAGGTGCTCGACGAGGAGCCTTCGCTGTGCGGGGACTTCCGGCGCTGGGGCCGGATTCTTGCCGTTCTTCGCGCCGTTGGCGAACGACACACCGCTCCCGTGGCCCCGCTGCCGGAGTTGCTCTTGGCCGCGGCGCACCGTTCGGGCGGCCGGTTGCCGATACGTGCCGGACGTCACGCCCTGGCCCGCTCCGGACGCCGCCTGCTCGCCCGAGCACCCGCAGCCAAGATCCCGGACCCGGCTCTTTGCGACGGACTGGGCCGACGGCCGACGCGCTGTAGCGTCCACCGGTGAATACGCCCTCCCAGGAGGGAGAGCGGAATGTGGGCGCCCCCGGCAGGACTCGAACCTGCGGCCAAGTGCTTAGAAGGCCGCCTTGCGTGTCGAGTGGCACACCCCTGCCGGCCTGCATCTCTTCTCCCGTTCGGCGTCTCGTCGACCTGCCTTCGGCACGGATTCGACAGGCAGTGCGGGCGGGTCCTGCCGTCCCTGGACGACTCGACAACCGTTGACGGAATCCACCCGAATGCCAACGCAGTTGGGCCGGGTGCCGTTCTGGTGTCCTGCCGTCGTTGGGCCAGGCGGCGCAGACGGGCCGCTACTGACGGTTGATCGGGATCTCGTAAACGATCTCGCAGTGAGCGGCGGGCACCACGATGTCGGCGGTCTCCACGGGCCGTCCCTGGTCGCAGTAGTACGTCCGCCGGATGTGCCTGACGAGCGCGGCCTTCTGGATGCCGAGAAGCGACGCCTCCTCGGCGGTCGCCTGGACCGACGCCAAGGTGCCGGCGCCGGCGAAGTCTCCCAATTCCCGCTCCTGCCCACGGCCTTCATGTCCGCTCGGAACGGCGACCCGTCGGGTGCTCGCGCGCGGACGACCGGACCACCCGCACTCGCTGCCGGGGCTCGGCGACGTACGTGCCCGAACCGGCCCGGCCCTCCAGCACGCCCTGGGAAAATCAGCAGCTCCTGAGCCCGGCGGGCCACGTTCTCGCCCACCCCGTACTCCTGGCAGATCCGTGATCTCCACCAGAGCGGTGTCGTGGCGGCTTGCCCCTGGAGTCACCTCCTGGGTCGACGAGTCTGCCCTCGGTCGTGCCCGTGTGATCATCAGCCGTTCCGTCACCGGCGAGGTACATGTATCCATCGTCAAACATGCGAACAGGCTTGTGTGGCTGGGAAGAGGCTGAGTGCGCGACCACATCCGAGAGCCACAGAAGAGGCCTGCGGCGGGGCTGCAGTTCCCCGGTGGCCGGCAGGCGCCCCAGGGTGAGGCGACCCGAACCACCGGCATGGAAACCCTGCGGATGACGCGGATGGTGCTGGCTCTGCAGCGCAGCACCGGCAACCAGGCGGCAGTTCAACTCCTCGGCCGGCAGGGTCATCCGTGCGGCGCGACCTGCGGCCATGAGGGGCTCTCCCCCGAGCGGCAGGTGGCGTCTGCTCACCCCTCTGTGCAGCGCTACCGAGGTGCGCAGGGACTTGACCCCGACCCGACCCGCACGGACGAGACATGGACGAACCATCCACCCCCGACCACCCCGTTCCTTGGCTATGTCGCTATCGCGCCGAGGGGCACCGCCCCCACGACGGGAAATCGTCACTACCGCCACGACCAGGTGGCCATACGCAGCGTGCAGGTCAGCGAGGTACGCGGGCCCACCCGGTACGGGGCGGACGGTCAGAAGTCGCACACCACGGCGTGGACCCTCACTCGGGAAGCGCTCGCCCGTTTCGAAGGGCGGGAAGCTCGCGATGTCGTGACGTATATCCAGAATCGCCTCACGGAGCTCGCTGCACTTGGCGGCGCCGAGTTGGCGTACGCGCATGCGCTGACCGACGCCCAAAATCGCATCGCCGACGTCACGCTGAACGCCCGGCCGCTGCACTTGTGGCAGCCCGCGCTCTCAGGGCTGCTCAGCGCTTACGTGATGGCGTATGGGCTGAGCCCGATGACCACGTACGCGGCTGGGAAAGCGGTGACGCGCGGTGAGCCGTGGGCCATGATGACGCTCCGGGCCCAGGAGAGCGCCGGGGCAGGAACGTTCGACCGAGCCGCCGCAAGGCTGGCCGTGGCAAAGCTGCAGGACTACCAACTGAGGCCCAGCCTGAGTGCGGCCAACCTCACTGCCGCCAATCACCATTTCTGGGTGACCCTGCACACCGCCTTCCCCCAGACAGCCGCTCGCCTGAGAGCAGAGCACGGCGTAACCATCACCAGCGAAGAAAAGCAATACGAATTCCATGCCCATCCGGCCGGCTCATTCCAGGTACCGAATCTTGGGGGCACTGTCGTACACCCCAGCCAAGCCACCGTCCTCGGCGGCACAGTCTCCTACAAACTCGCGCCCGGCAAGCTTGACGCGGGGTTCGGGGTGGATGCCTTCGTCAGCCCCCGAAACATGACGGATGCGGCTGCTGTCACCGCGGGACCGGCGCACGATTTCATGGTCGGTCGCGTCCTGATGAGCTCCGAGCAACGGCCCCAAGCTCAATGGGATCCACAGCAGTCGCACTTCGCATCCTGGGAGCTGGTCAAGAGGGCGACAGAAGCACAGGCCGGACAGCAAGTCGACGCCGCTGTGACCTGGGCGCAGTCGGGCCTCCCCGCGATACAGAACCGCCTTCCCCTCAGGGATCCCACATCTCAATTCGTCCGGGACTGGCAAACGCTGTACACCCAGGTCAGCAGCCTGGGTGTACACGCCGCACAGGCAGGCCTGAATCTGCGGGCCCACGAATGGTCGGAACTGGTGAGCGCACTGCTTCAGGGGTACGTCATGCTCTACAACGCGAGCTCAGTGGCCACCGGAGCCGCCCCCGCCGGTCAGGACCGGGCCAATGGCAGCGGTGAAGCCGGCCGCTTCAGGAAGCTGGACGCATTGGTGAGCACCTACGCAAGCGGGGCGGTGGCTCCAAACAGCGCTGCACAGGAGAACGCCCGCAGGCAGGTGTTGGGGCTGCTCGACGTGGCAGCCTTGAGGACCAAGATCCTCAAGCACCTGTTCGACACAAATGGCAAGGTATCGTTCGCGGACGTCCTTACCTCCACCACCACTAAGAACATCGCGTACCTCCCCACCAGACAAGCGATCGAAGCGAGCAGAGATGCGTGGTTGAGGTTTCTCCAGGCCGCTTACGCACCGCTCTTCTCGCGGAACGTACTGTCAGTGCCTGCCCTGACGGCAGACTTCGACAACGCGATGCAAGGTACTTTCACATCGATTGAAAACGTCGCGGTAGCACCAAGTGCCACCCGTAGCGGAAAGATCCGCAAGTGATTGTTGAGGGTCGCGTCCACTCCAGTGGGCGGTAGGCAGAGGGAAGTTCAGGATTTGGGCATCAACGAGACCATGCCGGCCAGTTGAGGGTCCCGGGCCGGCCGGGCGGGGACGGCGCCGTCCGGTGACGGTGATGAGCTGGAGCGGTTGCTGAATCCTGGAAGCCGTACCTGAAAGGCCGTGCGGAGCGCGAGACTGACGAAGTGGCTCAACGACGGCATCCCGCCCGCCCAAGTGGCCGAGTGGGCCGGAAACAGCGTTGCCGTGCTCCTGGCGACTTACGCTCGATGCGTCGAGGGCCAGTTGCCCGACCTGAAGAGGCGGCTTGAAGCTGCCGGATCTTCCCGAGCGGCCGTCCGTCGGTTGATCCCTCAGCCCAGAACTTCGACACGTATTCGACACGGCCACCCGTGCAAACCCGGTGACAGCCGGACAGCCCCGGAGCCTGCCCTTGATCATCAAGAGGGCGTCCGGGGCTGAGCTGTGCCCACTGTCACCCGCTCTGACCAGCAAAAAGCCCTCCCCAAGGGGAGGGCGGAGACTTGCGCCCCCGGCAGGACTCGAACCTGCGGCCAAGCGCTTAGAAGGCGCCTGCTCTATCCACTGAGCTACGGGGGCCGGGTGTGGTGGCCTCGTCGACGGTGGCCGGGTGTGGGGGCCGATCCGTGACGTTGCCGGGGACAAGGATAGGGCTCTTGGATCCGTGTCCCTGTTGCTTCCCCTCCGTGGCTCGATGTGGAGGTTCGGTGAAGCGGTCCTGATAATCGCAGGCAGGTACGAATCGCGCATCGCTTTTGGGGTCTCGCGCCTCGGGTGTTGTGCACTCGTTATGCCTGCGCTGTGCCCTTGCCCCAGTCGTCCCTTCTGTCCCCTGATCCGCCTCCTGGTCCGTGCCCCGGCCTGTCCCATAATTCCTGTCGGCGCGCTGACATGCCTATATGCTTCAGAATTCCCCTAAAATTGGGCATTCTTCGCATGTGGTGACCTTGGACGTACGGCCCCAGCTGCTCGACGCACTCTTCGCCCTGCGCGACCGAGTCGCCGCCGCACGCTTCCCGCTGCCCTTGGCGGGTGCCCCACGCGCGCGTGCCAACCGCGACGAACTCCTCGCCCAGCTCGACGACTACCTGGTGCCCCGGTTGAAGGAACCCGAAGCGCCATTGCTGGCCGTGGTGGGCGGATCCACCGGCGCCGGCAAGTCGACGCTCGTCAACTCACTCGTCGGGCGACGCGTCAGCGAGGCGGGCGTGTTGCGGCCCACGACACGGACCCCGGTACTGGTCTGCCACCCGGAGGACCAGCACTGGTTCAGCGGCATGCGCGTCCTGCCCGACCTCACGCGTGTGTGGGTGCCCCAGCAGGATGCCAGGGACGATCTGCTGCTCCCGGGGGAGGACCCCACGCGCGTGATGCGGATCGAGACCGTCGACACCCTGCCTCCTGGCCTGGTCCTCCTCGACGCGCCCGACGTCGACTCCCTCGTCGCCGACAACCGCGTCCTCGCCGCCGAACTGCTCTGCGCCGCCGACATCTGGATCATGGTCACCACGGCCGCCCGCTACGCCGACGCCGTGCCCTGGCATCTGCTGCGCACCGCCAAGGAGTACGACGTCACGCTCGTGACCGTCCTCGACCGGGTGCCCCACCAAGTCGTCTCCGAGGTCTCCCGGCAGTACGGAGCCCTGCTCACCAAGGCCGGACTCGGCGACGTACCGCGGTTCACCGTGCCCGAGCTGCCCGAGTCCGCCTGGGGCGCGGGGATGCTTCCGGCCACCGCCGTGGCGTCCCTGCGCAGCTGGCTCGTCCACCACGCCCAGGACCCCACGGCCCGCCACCACGCCATGGCCCGTACCGCCCACGGCGTCCTCAACTCGCTCAGGTCCCGCATGCCCGAGCTGGCCAGCGCCGCCGCCGCCCAGTACGCGGCCGCGCTTCGGCTCACCGCCGCCGTCGACGCGGCGTACGACGGCGAGTACGCGCGCGTGAGGACACGGTTGCAGAACGGGGCCGTGCTCGCCGGTGACGCCCTCAAGCGCTGGCGCGCCTTCCCCCTCGACTGCACCGCCGGCGAACTCCTCGACGCGCTCGTGGAGAGCCTGGCCACCCTCCTGCTGTGCGCCGTCACCGCCGCCGACGAGCGCGTCGACGACGCCTGGCGCCGCGAACCGGCGGCGACCGCCCCGGGACTGGTGGACCGCGGGCCGTCGCAGGAGAGCGCCGAACACCGCATCGGGATGGCCGTACGACGGTGGCGGCGGGAGCTCGAGGAGTACGCCGAGGACGAGGTGCGCCACCTCGAACGCGGCGTCGCGCCGGACCCCGAGGTGGTCGCCGCGCTCGTCGCCACCGCGCTGCTGGGCGGCCGCCGGGCCCGGTCCACCGGCGAGGGGCTCGCCGAGCGGATCGGCGCGCACGGCGCGCTGCGCCTGCGGGACCGGGGCGGCCGGCTGCTCGGCGAGCACCTGGACCGGGTGATCCACGCCGAACGCGAACGCCGCCTTGCCCCGCTCGACGGACTCGACGTCCACGCGGAGCCCCAGGCCGAACTCATCGCCGCGCTGTCCGTACTGCAGAAGGAGAGGTGACCGGTGACCGCCGTCGCTGACCAGGACCACGCCGACCAGGACCACACGGGCCACACCGATCACGGGGAAAACGCGGAACACACTGACCCCATCAGCACACCTGATGACCCCATCAGCACCACTGATCCCGCTGATCCCGCTGATCCCACGGATTCCGCTGATCCCACGGATTCCGCCGATGACAGCCGCCGGGCCGAAGAACGTGACGTCTCCGACGGGGAGCCCTCGGGCGGCGATTCGAATCAGAAGCGCGAGAGGGGCGACCACGCGCGCGTGAAGGGCGACGGCGACGGTGCCCGTCGGAAGAGGCTCTGGGGGCGTACGGGTTCCACGAAGCGCACGGAGGCCGCCGGTTCCGCGAAGCGTGCGGACGCCGACGGCGCCGACAGGCCCGAGGGCGCTGTCGGTCGTACGGACTCCACCGGCGCCTGGGACGACGGGCTGATCGCGCGGCGGGTCACCGAGGGTGCCGGAGCGGAGCAGGCCGCGGTGGCTGCCGTGGAGCCACGGGTGGCCGGACGGCAGGAGACGGCGGCGCTCGTGTACGACGGATACCTGCGGACGCGGCTGGACGCGCTGCGCGAGCTGGTGGGCCTGTCGCGGACCCGCCTGGACAGCAGGACGCTCGCGGAGGCGGGCCGCGTCCTGGACGAGGCGGCCGCGCGGCGCAGGCTCTCCGGGCAGCACACCGTGGTCGCCATCGCGGGAGCGACCGGCAGCGGCAAGTCGCAGCTCTTCAACGCGCTCGCCGGGGTGACGATCTCGGAGACGGGCGTACGGCGGCCGACGACCGCGGCGCCCATCGTGTGCAGCTGGAGCGACGGCGCGGCCAGCCTCATCGACCGGCTCGGCATCCCGGGCCGCCTGCGCCGCCGCCCGGTGCAGAGCCCCGAGGCGGAGGCGCAGCTGCGCGGGCTCGTGCTGATCGACCTGCCCGACCACGACTCGGCGGCCGTACAGCACCGCGAGCAGGTGGACCGCATCCTGGCGCTGGTCGACGCGGTCATCTGGGTGGTCGACCCGGAGAAGTACGCCGACGCCATCCTCCACGAACGCTATCTGCGGCCCATGGCGGGTCACGCCGAGGTCATGTTCGTCGTCCTCAATCAGACCGACCGGCTGCCCGGGGAGGCCACGGACCTGGTCCTCGACGATCTGCGGCGGCTGCTCGACGAGGACGGGATCCCCCTCGGGGAGTACGGCGAACCCGGCGCGACCGTGCTCGCGCTCTCCGCGCTCACCGGGGAGGGCCTGGGCGAACTCCGTGAGGCACTGGGCCAGTTCGTCACGGAGCGAGGCGCTCCGGTCCGTCGGCTCTCGGCCGACGTGGACGCCGCGGCGTGGCGGCTGCGGCCCGTCTACGTCACCGGACGGCGTACGGGGCTCAGCGAGGAGGCGCGGGACGAGTTCGCCGCGCGGCTCGCGGACGCGGTCGGCGCCACCGCGGCGGGCGAGGCGGCCGAGCGGGCGTGGCTGCGCAACGCCAACCGCGCGTGCGGGACGCCGTGGCTGCGGCTGTGGCGCTGGTACACCGACCTGCGCGAACCCGCCACGGGCCGGCTGTCGCTGCGGGGCCGGACCGACGAGGAGGCGACCGCGCGGCAGCGCGTCGAGCAGGCGGTACGGACGGTGGCCGACCGGGCCTCGGTGGGGCTGCCGGTGCCGTGGGCCCAGGCGGTGCGCGAGGCGGCCGTACGCGGCTCCCAGGGGCTGTCCGAGGCGCTGGACGAGCTGTCGGCGCGGGCCGGACTGCCGCCGGGGCGTCCACCGCGGCCCGGGTGGTGGCCGGTGGCCGTCCTGGCCCAGGCGTCCATGACGCTGCTCCAGGTGGTCGGCGGGCTGTGGCTCCTCGGGCAGATCGTCGGGGTCATGTCGTCGAACCTGGGCGTGCCGGTGCTGCTGATGGTGTCCGGCATCGTCGGCGGACCGCTCGTCGAGTGGAGCTGCCGGATGGCCGCCCGCGGCCCGGCACGGCGTTACGGCCAGGATGCGGAGCGGCGCCTGAGGGAGGCGGCGGCAGGCTGCGGCAGGGCCCGGGTACTGGATCCGGTGGCCGCGGAGCTGCTGCGGTACCGGGAGGTGCGGGAGCAGTACGCGAAAGTCACGGGGGTGGAGGCGCGGGCTGGGGGGAGGTGAGTCGGAGGCTCTGGGGGTGGGTGATCCACAAGGAGGTTGAGAGGGGCTCCCTCGTTCGGGTGGTGGAGTTGTCCACAGGCGGCCGGTGGTCCACAGCGCTCAGCGGGCTCGTCCCGGCGGAGGCAGTCTGGCTGCAGCCGTACGGGACGGGCCCGTACGCGTTTCCGCCCGGTCCTGCGAGTGTCCGGGCAGGGGAGGGTTCGCGATGAACGAGACGATGGTCTGCGCGGTGGGCAACGTGGCGACGCGACCGGTGTACCGGGAGCTGGCGGCGGGGCCGTCGACGAGGTTCCGGCTGGCGGTGACCTCGCGCTACTGGGACCGGGAGAAGAACACCTGGACCGACGGGCACACCAACTTCTTCACGGTGTGGGCCAATCGGCAGCTCGCCACGCACGCGATGGCGTCGCTGGACGTGGGCCATCCCGTCATCGTGCAGGGCAGGCTGAAGGTGCGCACGGAAGTGCGTGAGGGGCAGAACTGGACCTCGGCCGACATCGAGGCGGTGGCCATCGGCCACGACCTCACCCGGGGCACGTCGGCCTTCCGACGAGTGAACAGGCCGGAGACGCCGACGACCACGCCGGCACAGTCTGAGCCCAACTGGGAAGTCCCGCCCGGCGGTTCCGAGGCCTCGGCCCAACCAGCCCCAGAAGCCGCAGCAGTGACGTGATGTCAGAAACTGCCCGGAGCTGACCGAACTGCGGCTTATCGATGAATGCGCACGTCACAAGGCGGTTGATTTGTCGATAAGCCCTGCTCGCGGGCGATCTTGGGGATAACGATTCCGAGTCGGATCGGTTATCGGACGAGATCATCGGGAGGTCACGGAGTGCCGCGTCCCTAGGATGCCCGACAGGGCACTTGAGGCTCCTGAGGCTCCTGATTCTGCTGGTGGGACCCCACGCCCAAGCCAACGCGTCCTGCGCGAAAGGGAATTCTGTTGTTTGCTTCGTTCTCTGCGCTGTCCGCGCTGTCCGTACACGGGCGAGGGGCGGCTCGCCTCGCCGCCGTGACGCTCGCGTCCGGGCTCGTCGCCGCCGGCGTGCTGGCCGGCGCGGGCCCGGCCGCCGCTGACGAGACGGCGCAGACCCAGGGCGGGGCGACCGCCACCATAGGCGGCCTGAAGACGTACGGCACCGCCGTGATCCACGGCGACAGCGGGGACCAGGAGGTCTCGGCGGGGCTGTTCGAGATGTCCGTCGAGGGCGGCGGCACCCTCCAGACGTACTGCGCCGACCTCCACACCCCCACGCAGCGGGACGCCAAGTACCACGAGACACCGTGGAGCGGCACCTCCCTGGGCACCAACAAGGACGCCGGCAGGGTCAGTTGGATCCTTCAGCACTCCTACCCCCAGGTGAACGACCTCGCCTCACTCGCCGAAGAGGCGGGCATCAGCGGCGGCCTCAGCGAACAGGACGCGGCGGCCGGCACCCAGGTGGCCATCTGGCGCTACTCGGACGGCGCGGACGTGGACGCGGCCGACCCGGAGGCCGAGAAGCTGGCCGACCACCTCTTCAAGAGCGCCCGCGCCATGCCGGAACCCAAGCCCTCACTCACCCTCGACCCGCCCGCGGTCTCCGGCCGCCCCGGCGAACTGCTGGGCCCGGTGACGGTGCACACCAACGCCGAAGGCGTCACCGTCACGCCCCCGGCGGACGCTGCCATCAGCGGCGTACGGATCGTCGGCAAGGACGGCAAGCCCCTCACCTCCGCGACCAACGGCAGCCAACTCTTCTTCGACGTGCCCGCCGAAGCGGCGGCGGCCGGCTCGTCCGACCTGACCGTCCAGGCCTCGACCACGGTCCCGGTCGGCCGGGCCCTCACCTCCGACAGCCGCAGCCAGACCCAGATCCTGGCCGGCTCCAGCGAGTCCACGGTCTCGGCCACGGCCGGCGCGACCTGGGCGACGACGGGCGCCATCCCGGCCCTCTCCGCGGCGAAGAACTGCGCCAAGGGCGCCGTCGACATCACCGCGACCAACCAGGGCGACGAGCCGTTCACCTTCGACCTGATGGGAACCGAGCACAGCATCCCGGCGGGCGAGACCCGCACGGTGACGATCCCCCTTCAGGAAGACCAGGCCTACGACTTCACCATCAACGGCCCCGCCGGCTTCCCCCAACGCTTCGCCGGCGTCCTCGACTGCAAGACCCAGACCGCCACAACGGCCATCACCACACAGACCCTGAGTGAACCCAGCCCCGCCACGGTGGGCGGCACCGCCCCCGATACCAACCTCGCCGCCACGGGCGGCTCCAGCGCGACGCCGCTGATCGCGGGCACTGCCATCGCGTTGGTCGTGATCGGCGGGGCGGCCCTGGTGCTGCTGCGCCGCAGGCAGGACTCGCCCCAGAGCTGACGGAAAAGCTTCGAAACATTCGAATGATCGAACTGGGATCCTGATCCGGCCGCCGAGGGGAGTTCGTGGCGAATCTCGGCGTGACCAGGCAGAGAGAGCCGACGACCAGCGCGAACACCGCTTTGGAGTAGGCGAAGCGTGGAGACGAACGTTTCGCCATCCATGTCGAAACTGTTGACACTTGGCAGGGGCAGACCAACACTGTCGCGTCATCCGCACGTTCAGCTGCCTGGCCCCCATCGACCTCACGAGGACGAGGAGGAAGCACGCACATGAACAACGCACCCGCACACCGTTTCAGGCTGCTCATCAGCAGTGCCTGCACGATGGTGCTGGTCGCCGTGGCCGCGATGACCCTGCCCGGGACCGCCCACGCCGACACGGTCATCACCACGAACCAGACCGGCACCAACAACGGCTACTACTACTCGTTCTGGACGGACAGCGCCGGGACGGTCTCCATGAACCTGGGCTCCGGTGGCACCTACGGCACCTCATGGCGCAACACCGGAAACTTCGTCGCCGGCAAGGGCTGGAGCACCGGCGGACGCAGGAGTGTGACCTACTCGGGCACCTTCAACCCGTCCGGCAACGCCTACCTGGCTCTCTACGGGTGGACGTCGAACCCGCTGGTGGAGTACTACATCGTCGACAACTGGGGCACCTACCGGCCCACGGGAACGTACAAGGGCACCGTCACCAGCGACGGCGGTACGTACGACATCTACAAGACGACGCGGTACAACGCCCCCTCCGTCGAGGGCACTCGCACCTTCGACCAGTACTGGAGCGTGCGGCAGTCGAAGAGGACGGGGGGAACCATCACCACCGGCAACCACTTCGACGCCTGGGCCCGCGCCGGCATGACCCTCGGCAGCTTCAAGTACTACATGATCCTCGCGACCGAGGGATACCAGAGCAGCGGCAACTCCAACATCACGGTGGGCGGCACCGGTTCGGGCGGCGGCACCGGCGGAGGCGGCAGCAGCGGCTGCACCGCGACCCTGTCCGCGGGGCAGCAGTGGAGCGACCGGTACAACCTCAACGTCTCGGTCTCCGGTGCCAGCAACTGGACCGTGACGATGAACGTGCCGTCGCCGGCGAAGGTCCTCTCCACCTGGAACATCAGCGCCGCGTATCCCAGTGCTCAGGTGCTGACCGCGAAGCCCAACGGCAGCGGCAACAACTGGGGTGTCACACTCCAGCACAACGGCAACTGGACCTGGCCCACGGTCTCCTGCAGCGCGAGCTGACCCCCGTATCCCTGAGGCTGGAGGACCACTCCGTATGCGAACCGCACCGCACCTCACGTTACGCTCGCTGCTCACGGGACTGGCCGTCGTCGCGATGGCCGCCGCGAGTACCCTCACCGTCCACACCGCCCCGGCGCGGGCCGCCACCTGCAACGGCTACGTCGGGCTCACCTTCGACGACGGCCCGTCGGGCAACACGTCGGCCCTGCTCAACGCGCTCAAGCAGAACGGGCTGCGGGCCACGATGTTCAACCAGGGCCAGTACGCCGCCGCCAACCCGTCCCAGGTCCGGGCCCAGGTCACCGCCGGCATGTGGGTGGGCAACCACAGCTACACCCACCCGCACCTGACCCAGCAGAGCCAGGCGCAGATCGACTCGGAGATCTCCCGCACCCAACAGGCCATCGCGGGCGCGGGCGGCGGTACGCCGAAACTGTTCCGCCCGCCGTACGGCGAGACCGACGCGACGGTGAAGTCGGTCGCGGCCAAGTACGGCCTGACCCAGATCATCTGGGACGTCGACTCGCAGGACTGGAACGGCGCGAGCACGGACGCGATCGTGCAGGCCGCCGCACGGCTCACCAACGGCCAGACCATCCTCATGCACGACTGGTCCGCCAACACGCTCGCCGCGATACCGCGCATCGCGCAGGGGCTGGCGGCCCGCAACCTGTGCGCCGGAATGATCTCTTCGCAGACCGGCCGCGCCGTCGCTCCCGACGGCGGGAGCGGGGGCGGGGGCGGAAGCACTTGCACCGCGACCCTGTCCGCGGGGCAGCAGTGGAGCGACCGGTACAACCTCAACGTCTCGGTCTCCGGTGCCAGCAACTGGACCGTGACGATGAACGTGCCGTCGCCGGCGAAGGTCCTCTCCACCTGGAACATCAGCGCCGCGTATCCCAGTGCTCAGGTGCTGACCGCGAAGCCCAACGGCAGCGGCAACAACTGGGGTGTCACACTCCAGCACAACGGCAACTGGACCTGGCCCACGGTCTCCTGCAGCGCGACCTGAGACCTCCGACATCGTCCGAAGGAGCCACTGCGCTTGTGGCGCGGCGCCTTTGCTCGCCGCGCCACCCCGCACACGATCTGCTCTCACCCATTTCAGGCCATGGCGGCAACCTTTTTGCGCCGGGTGGCGACTGAGAGTCGCCCAGCCCCTCGCACGAAAGCCGTGACGTGAGCAGAAGAGCAGCAGCGCGCCGGTCGCGCCACAGAAGGGCCCACCACCGCAGCCCCGCCCTGATCGGCGTACTGGCCGCCGCGTTGACCGGAAGCGTGATCGCCGCCGCTGTCCTGGTGTGGGGCGGCGGGTCCGGTCGGACCGCCGGGACGTCGATCTCCGTTGCCTCCGGACCGCACGTCTCGCCTCCGGCGTCCACCAGCCGCCCGTCCACTTCCCCGTCGGCGTCCCCCTCGGTCTCCGCGTCTTCTCCTTCGCCCTCCGCGTCGACAGTGAAATCGCCCGGGAAGACGGCCACTGCCTCGGCCGGCTCCTCCCCGGCCTCCCACCGCACCACGCTCGGGGCCTGGCCCACCGCCACCGCCGATCGGGCGGTGACCGCGACCATCGAGGTCTCCGGCACCTACGACGGCGGTCTCAAACGCTTCCGCGGTTCCGGCAGCCTGGGCACCGACGGCCAGGGCGAGGATCAGGGCCCCCTGTTCGAACTCGCCGACGGTGCCGTGCTGGAGAACGTCGTCCTCGGCGCGCCGGCCGCCGACGGCGTGCACTGTCTGGGCAGTTGCACGCTGCGGAACGTGTGGTGGGAGGACGTCGGCGAGGACGCGGCCACCTTCAAGGGCACGTCCGCCGCGGCCACGTACCTGGTCGAGGGCGGCGGTGCGCGCAAGGCCGACGACAAGGTCTTCCAGCACAACGGCGCCGGCACGCTGACCATCAGGAACTTCCAGGTCTCCGACTTCGGCAAGCTCTACCGCTCGTGCGGCAACTGCGACACCCAGTACACGCGCCACGTCGTGATCAGCAACGTACGGGCGACGAGCCCGGGCAAGGTCCTCGTCGGCGTCAACGCCAACTACGGGGACACCGCCACGATTTCGGGTGTGACGCTGACAGGCGGCGACATCACCGTGTGCGAGCGGTTCCAGGGCAACGACACGGGCGCGGAACCATCCGAACTCGGCGACGGCCCGGACGGCACGCACTGTCGCTACAGCACCTCGGGCATCACCTACCGGTGAACGCGTAGTGCCGCCCCCAAGGATGCGTCCCTTGAACAGGATCTCGAGACGCGTTTGGTGCCTGCGGCGGTGACCCGCACGACGGGCGTGTGGCCTCGCCGGCCCCAGGTCCGGCCCTTGGGCGGCCTCTGCCCCTGACCGGCTTCGTCTTCGAAGCAGAGCCAGGGCGCCCAGGTCCGCCGCCGTCCTTTTATGGCGGGCCACTGCTCGTCCTTCCAGGCGGCGATCTTCGCCCGACATGGCTGGTCCGGCACAGCCGGTGTCAGGACCAGGCGATCTCGCCATGGCGGGAGACGAAGCGGCCGGTGCCGGCACCGGGCTTCTCGGTGGCGAGGGCGACGATCGCGTCCGTGCCCTCGGTGACGGTTTGGGGGCCGCTGTGACCGTTGAGGTCGGTCGCGGTGTAGCCCGGGTCGGCGGCGTTGACCCGGATGCCCTTGAGTCCCTTGGCGTACTGCGTGGTCAACATCGTCAGCGCCGCCTTCGAGGAGGTGTACAGCGGCGCGACGACGTGCGACTCGGGCCGGCCGGGGTCGTGGGTGAAGGCGAGGGAGCCCATACCGCTGCTGACGTTGACGATCACAGGGTCGTCCGAGCGGCGCAGCAGCGGCAAGAACGCGGTGGTGGTGCGGACGACGCCGATGACGTTGACGTCGAGGACGGCGAGGGCTTCGGCGGCGGTGAGGTTGCTGGGATCGCCGACGGGGCCGTGGACACCGGCGTTGTTGATCAGGACATCGATCCTGCCCTCGTGTTCGGCGACGTTCGCGGCCGCGGCGGCCACGGACGCGTCGTCGGTCACGTCGATGGGGACGTAGCGTGCGCCGAGCGCGGCGGCGGCCTCCTCGCCCTGCTCGCGGTTGCGCGCTCCGACGAGCACGGTGTGGCCGCACTCGATCAGGCGGCGGGCGGTCTCGCGGCCGAGACCCTTGTTGGCTCCGGTGATGAAGGTGATCGTCATGCACTCGATGCTGATCCAGACGAGGGAGCCGGACCAGGGACGCCTCGACGGTAGGAAGACCAGTACCACCCTCGCGCCCACATGCACGCCCCGGGATGCAGCAGGATGGAGGTCATGTCGGCGGCATCCGGAACCGGACTGGGCGTGACGATCCGCACGTGGCGGGACCGGCTGCCCCCGTCGGCCGCCGGGCTGCCGGTGGCCCGCGGGCGCCGGACGGTCGGGCTGCGCCGCGAGGAACTGGCTGACCTGGCCGGGGTATCGGTCGACTACATCGTGCGCCTGGAGCAGGGGCGGGCCACGACCCCCTCAGCGTCGGTGGTGGCGTCCCTGGCACGTGCCCTGCAACTGTCCACCGCGGAGCGGGACCACCTGTACCGGCTGGCCCAGCTCGTACCGCCGGTGGACGGCACGATCTCTGACCATCTCCCGCCCGGCCTGCAACGGGTGCTCGCCCGCCTCGGGGACGTGGCGGTTGCCGTGTTCGCGGCGGACTGGCAACTGGTGTGGTGGAACCGCGGATGGGCCGGCCTGCTGGGCGATCCTTCCGCCTCGGCGCCGTGGCTGCGCAACTTCGCCCGCGAAAGGTTCCCGGTGGACGCCGACCCCGCCCACGTCGCGCTGTGGCCAGTGACCGAGGCGGACCCCGACGCCACCGACGCCGCCGTTGTCTCCGACCTGCGCCGTGCCACCGGACGCTTCCCCCGGGACAGCCGCTTGGCCGCACTGATCTGCGATCTGAACGCGGGCAACAGGAGGTTCGCCGAGCTATGGACGACCGGAGAGGTGGCCGCGCACCGCGAAGACCACAAGACCATCGACCACCCGTCGGTCGGCCCGGTCAAGGTGGACTGCGACGTCCTGACCGACGGCGACTCCGAATTCAAGATCGTCATCATGACCACTGTGCCCGGCAGTGAGGACGAGACCAAGCTTCGGCTCACCGCCATCGCCGGCCCACCGGCCACCACACACAACTGATCCGACCTACGTGTCGATCGACCGGCCGCCTGTGCGTGGCGAGCGCCGCATCACGCTACCGACCTCTGGGCGAGGGCCACCACTGGGCGGCGGTGGTCGACGAAACCTGCCAGGCCCTGTGGCCCGGGAGGTGATGCACACGACACCCCGACCCGGTACGAAGTGAGGGTCGAGGTCGTAGCCGACGGCAGCGCTGACGGCAACGACGGCAGACGGCAGCAGCGCTCAGCGGCTCGATACGGCGACGGTGTAGGGCGGTCCTGTCGGCACACCAGGGCCTGCCCGCATCTTCTAAGCACTTGGCCGCAGGCCGTGGCTAGTCGGCTACTGAACTTGATTGGGTGATGTCGGGGCGTTCGGCTGAGCGACAGGCCGCGGTGCCCTTCCCACAGACGCTCAGGCTGCGGCTTCGCCGGGGTCTTCGTCGTCCGGGCTCAGGTAGAACCACCGGCGAACCAAGGTGTAACCGGGAGGGAGGTCGTTGCCCGTCAGTTCCTTGTACCTCGCCTTGGCCGCCTCGCTGGCCTGCTGACCGGCGGGGAGCCTCCGCAGGAAGGGGTCACGGTCAGGGTCAAGGGAGGACCGACGAGGCTCGTCCGTGGCTTCACGGCCGGAGACCGGCTCGGAATCCCCGATGTCCTCGGCGTCGTACCTCTCGCCGGCCTGCCTCGTGGCGAGATGGGCAACCACGGCCAAGCCCACGGCCAGAGTCACGGCGCCGACGATGCGGATCTTCGGCTTGTGCCTCTCGTACCAGTTCTTCGTCTTCTCGGCGAAGGAGGTGGGCTCGCCGTCCTCGGGCGTGGAGTCATTCACGCACACACATCTACCGGACCCATCCCTCACCTGTCATGCAATCACCCGACATCGCCCGATCAGCTTCAGTAGCTTGCCGCCATGACCGATGACATTGTTCTGCGCGTGGACCGCGCCAGCGCCGAGGACCTGTACGAGGTGCTGTGGCTGTTGGGTGAGCACATCGCTGCTGGCGGCCCCCATCCCGGAACCGCCGGCGGAGGCGGAGGAGCGGCTGAGCCGGGTATTCAGATTTGTGGGTGACTCGCTCGGCAAGGGCAGGGTGGTCTAGTGGTAGCCGCTGGGCCGTCCCTGGGCTGTCCGAGATCAGCCGACGCCGACCGACGACGACAGAAGCCCACGGCATCTGAGCTGGTCAGAGCCGTGGGCTTCTTCAGGCCCGCTGGTCAGCGGGACCGGTGATCAGTAGACCGGCCAGTCAGGCTGAACAAAGCAGCAGCCGTGCCAGATCACACGAGCAGCCCGCTGCCGGCCTTCCCGCCACCGTGTGTCGAAGGCCTGCACGAGGCGGGGCAGCCAGCGCGTCGCGCCCCAGGTGGCCGCCTGCGCCTCTCAGCCTCAGGTGATCGACTGAACATCCACCTCTGTCAGTGCCCGGCCATACTCTTCGGTCATGCGCAGAGGAGCGATCACACGGCAGTCCGTACTCAACACACTCGCAGAGTACGACGAGTTGGGGCGCGAGACCTTCCTGGCGAAGTACGGCTACAGCAAGGCCCGTACATACGTCCTCGTGCACGAGGGCAGGGATCAGACACGCGGGCAGTGGCCTGGGCAGCTTTCGAGGGGACGTTCCACTACGACGAACTCCTCACCGACCAGGTGGCCCACCAGGTCTACGGCTACCGCACGACCGGCGCCGAACCGGTGGTCGAGTGGGACACTGCGGCCCTGCGAGGCGAAGAGTGGCGCCACCGAATTGCCGAGGCCCGAGCGGCATTGGACGCCTTGCTGTCCGCTTCGGAGATACGAGGCAGGATGAGCCGAACCCACTGAGTGTCTAACTGCGTGACAACGCCGACGACCACCGGCGAACGAGCGCGGACGTCTGCGGACCATCAGCGCAGAAGAGAGCCATACCACCCCAAGGCGCTGCCCCCACCCAGTTGCTTCGGGACGAAGGGGTCGTGCCAGAACGTGCTGGGCCTCGGCAACCGCTTCTCCATCGTCGCGGCTTGCCAAGCTCGTGGCCCGGCTGAGCAGTGCCTAGGTGCTCGTTCGCGGTTGGCGGCACGGCAGGGCAGGATGCCATGGTGGTCACTCCTTTCGTCAACATCCATGGGAAGGCCGAGGACGGCCCGTATCCCTGTCCCTGCTGCGGCTTCCTGACGCTCGATGAGCGCGGCTGCTTCGAGATCTGCCCCGTGTGCTTCTGGGAGGACGACGGCCAGGACGACGACGATGCTGACCGGGTGCGAGGCGGTCCCAACGGCCGGCTCAGCCTCACGGAAGCCCGAAGGAATTTCTGTGCTCTGGGGGCGAGCGATGAGCGACGCACCAAGTTCGTACGCGCTCCTCTGCCGAACGAATACCCCACGGTCTGACATCACCAGGTGACATCAACGTCGCCGGACAGCGACGGATCCCAGCGACTTGGACTGGGCTCCAGACCGCCCAGCGAGCACGAGCCGGAGCTGGCCGCACGGATGCGCGATCGAACTCCTAAAGCGGTGGTCAGCAACCTCAGCCCCACCGTGGGTTCGCCAAGTGCACGCCGAACGAGAACAGGGAGCCCCGGACCGTCTCCGAGGCTCCCTGCCGCACTACACGCGGCTGGTCGCGATACGCACCACGTCCCGCAATGCGCTGGTCAACTGGGCGGTGAGAAGGTGCAACTCCTCCAGGTCTTCGGTCTTGTCATCGAATGCCTGACGTGCATGCTCCAGCAGTCGGGACGCCATCCCGAGTTGGAACGCCTCGATGTGGTCTGCCAGGCGGGACACGTAGCCGCCTTGGTCATCGGTGCTCAAGTAGCACGGTTTGCCGTCCGGCCCTGTCCAAGGGAGAAGTCTCAGTTCGCCCCGTGTCGTCATCCCTGCGCTCGCCCCTCGGTGGCCTCGATATCGGGCGCTGGCGTGCCGCTGGATGCCGGGGAACCGGCTTCCCTCCCGCACCCAGATCGGCCAGGAGTGCGGCGTCGGCGAGAACGTGGTTCGCCGCGCGCAGGAGTTGCTGATCTTCCAGGGTGTGCTGGAGGGGCGTGCCGGATCGGGTACCTACGTCGCCGAGCCCCGGCGGCGGGTGCGGGTCGTCCGGTCGTCGGCGCGTGAGCAGCCCGACGGGTCGCCGTTCCGCGCGGATATGAGGGCCATGGGCAAGCAGGGCGATTGTGAGAGCAGGACCGACGCAAGGTGCCTGCACCGGCCGGCATCGCGGCCCGGCTGGGCATCTCCGAGGGCGACCTGTGCGTCAGGACGTCGTATGAGTTCTAGGTCGATGGCAGGCCGGTGCAGCTGTCGACGAGCTGGGAGCCGTACGACCTCACTGCCGGCACCCTTGTCGTCCTCCCCGAGGGAGGGCCGCATGCCGGAGCGGGAGCCGTGAACCGCATGGCCGCGATCGGTGTCACCGTCACCCATGCCGTGGAACAGCCGGAGCCACGCCAGGCGACCACCGAGGACGCTTCTCTTCTGGGCATCCAGAAGGCGGCACTCGTCACGCACATCCGGCGGACGTACTACAGCGATCAGGGGCGACCCGTGGAGACCGCGGACATCGTGGTGCCCGCAGCTCACTGCGAGATCGTGTACGAGATCCCGATCAACCTGTAGGCGCACGCCTTTCGAGGACGGACGTGTCAGTCCTTTGGCCCGTGGACGGCGCCGAGTGGTGAGGCGACCAGCCCTACCGTTCCGTAACAGTGGCGGCTCAACCCGATGTGGGCTGCCGGCTCATGGCTGCCAAGTGATCACCCCTGGGCCGTCCCTGGGCCGTGCGAGGGCGCCCGAGGCCGACCAACGGCGACCGGCAGTGACAGGCGAGTCTCAGCCGTCCATCACGAAGTCCCAGCTCACAGCCCCCCGACCATTTGGGTTACCACCCGGGGGTGGCGTTCAGGCAAGATGGGGTGTATCTGCCCACTGCCTGATTTCAAGCTGCCGGACGGTTTCTCTTGGCTGAGTTCATTTACACCATGCGCAAGGCGCGCAAAGCGCACGGCGACAAGGTGATCCTCGACGACGTCACCCTGAGCTTCCTTCCGGGTGCCAAGATCGGCGTCGTCGGTCCGAACGGTGCCGGTAAGTCGACCGTTCTGAAGATCATGGCGGGGCTGGAGCAGCCGTCGAACGGTGACGCCTTCCTCACCCCCGGTTACACGGTGGGCATCCTGCTGCAGGAGCCCCCGCTGACCGAGGACAAGACCGTCCTCGAGAACGTCCAGGAGGGCGTCGCCGAGGTCAAGGGCAAGCTCGACCGGTTCAACGAGATCGCCGAGCTGATGGCGACCGACTACTCGGACGCGCTGCTGGATGAGATGGGCAAGCTGCAGGAGCAGCTCGACCACGCCAACGCCTGGGACCTCGACGCCCAGCTGGAGCAGGCCATGGACGCCCTGGGCTGCCCGCCCGGCGACTGGGCCGTCGCCAACCTCTCCGGTGGTGAGAAGCGTCGCGTGGCGCTCTGCAAGCTCCTCCTGGAGGCCCCGGACCTGCTGCTGCTCGACGAGCCCACCAACCACCTCGACGCCGAGTCGGTGAACTGGCTGGAGCAGCACCTCGCCAAGTACGAGGGCACCGTCGTCGCGGTCACCCACGACCGGTACTTCCTGGACAACGTCGCCGGGTGGATCTGCGAGGTCGACCGCGGCCGTCTGCACGGCTACGAGGGCAACTACTCCAAGTACCTGGAGACCAAGGCGACCCGTCTCAAGGTCGAGGGGGCGAAGGACGCCAAGCGGCAGAAGCGGCTCAAGGAAGAGCTCGAGTGGGTGCGGTCCAACGCCAAGGGGCGTCAGGCCAAGTCCAAGGCGCGTCTCGCCCGGTACGAGGAGATGGCCGCCGAGGCCGAGAAGATGCGGAAGCTGGACTTCGAGGAGATCCAGATCCCGCCGGGCCCGCGGCTCGGCAGCGTCGTCGTCGAGGTCAGCGACCTCAACAAGGCCTTCGGCGAGAAGGTGCTCATCGACGATCTGAGCTTCACGCTGCCTCGTAACGGGATCGTCGGGGTCATCGGCCCCAACGGTGCGGGCAAGACCACCCTGTTCAAGATGATCCAGGGGTTCGAGACGCCCGACTCCGGCGACATCAAGGTCGGCGACACCGTCAAGATCTCGTACGTCGACCAGAGCCGCGAGAACATCGACCCGAAGAAGACGCTGTGGGCCGTCGTCTCCGACGAGCTCGACTACATCAACGTCGGTCAGGTCGAGATGCCCTCGCGCGCCTACGTCTCCGCCTTCGGGTTCAAGGGCCCGGACCAGCAGAAGCCCGCCGGCGTCCTCTCCGGCGGTGAGCGCAACCGGCTCAACCTCGCGCTCACCCTCAAGCAGGGCGGCAACCTGCTGCTCCTCGACGAGCCCACCAACGACCTGGACGTGGAGACGCTGTCCTCCCTCGAGAACGCTCTTCTCGAGTTCCCCGGCTGCGCCGTCGTCGTCTCCCACGACCGGTGGTTCCTCGACCGCGTCGCCACGCACATCCTCGCCTACGAGGGTGAGTCGCGGTGGTTCTGGTTCGAGGGCAACTTCGAGTCGTACGAGAAGAACAAGATCGAGCGGCTCGGCCCGGACGCCGCCCGCCCGCACCGTGCCACCTACAAGAAGCTGACCCGGGGCTGATCGGTCTTGCGGCACATCTACCGCTGCCCGCTGCGCTGGGCGGACATGGACGCGTACGGCCACGTCAACAACGTGGTCTTCCTCCGCTACCTGGAGGAAGCCCGTATCGACTTCCTGTTCCGCCCGGAGAAGGACTTCAAGCAGGGGTCCGTGGTGGCGCGCCACGAGATCGACTACAAGCGGCAGCTCGTCCACCGGCACTCACCGGTGGACATCGAGCTGTGGGTCACGCAGATCCGGGCGGCGTCCTTCACCATCACCTACGAGGTGAAGGACGGTGACCAGGTCTACGTACGCGCCTCGACGGTGATAGTCCCGTTCGACTTCGAGACGCAGCGTCCGCGTCGGATCACCGCGGAGGAGCGGGAGTTCCTCCAGGAGTACACGGACGACGCCGACGCGGACGAAGGGGAGGCCGTCGCGGCATGACGGTGCTCCACCTCGCCGACGAGGGGGAGGCGGCGGACCTCGCGGCCTTCCTCTCCCGGCTGCTCCATTACGACCGCGGCGCGGCGGTGCGGCTCCAGGCGGCCGGCACCGCCCTCGCCGTGTTCGGACGGCCACCCTCCTTCGAGGTGCTGGCCATCCGCGCGGTCCGGCTCGCCAAGCCGTACGAGAACGGTCTCGACGTCACACTCGACGTGACCGTGTCCGCCGGGGAGCTCCTGGAATCCGTGGACGAGACGGCGGCCACGGCCGCGGTGCCGGGCGCGGTGACCGGGCCGTCGTGGGCCGGTGTACTGCCGCCGCGCGGTGGCTGGCGGCCCGCGCCGGGGCTGCCGGCGCCGGACGCGCTGCGTGCGATGGTCGGCGCCGCCGTCGCCGAATTCCGCTCCCGTACGCAGGAGTTGGCGCCCGACGGCCGTACGCGCGCCGAGCTCGACCGGATCGGGCGGGACATCTGGTCCCGGTCGGTCGGGGACACCCACCTGCCGGTACGGGCCGTGCACGCCGCCCAGTCCCTGGGCTTCCTGCGGCCGGGCGGAGCATCGGTCGAGGCCGCTGCCGAGGTGGGGCTGTTCACCTCGGGGGCCTGGCTCAGGCTGCGGACGCCGTACGGGTCCGTCGCGGTACGGCGGACCGGGATCGGGGCGCTGGACCTCAGCGTGCGCTGAGGCGGCGGCCGGGCGGTGCCGAGGCCCGGGTCAGCCCGGCGCGTTCACCATCGACGCCGCCGCGTACGTCAGGTAGTTCCACAGCGTCTCCTCGTGCTCCTCGGAGAGGCCCAGCTCGTCCACGGCGTCGCGCATGTGCTTCAGCCAGGCGTCGTGGGCGGCCTGGTCGACCGTGAACGGGGCGTGGCGCATGCGCAGCCGGGGGTGGCCGCGGTTGTCGCTGTACGTCGTGGGGCCGCCCCAGTACTGCATCAGGAACAGCACCAGACGCTCCTCGGCCGGGCCCAGGTCCTCCTCCGGATACATGGGCCGCAGAATCGGATCCTCGGCGACTCCCTCGTAGAAACGGTGGACGAGCCGACGGAAGGTCTCCTCCCCGCCGACCTGCTCGTAGAAGGTCTGCTCCTGAAGCGTGCCGCGCCGAATCTCTTTCACGTCCCCCATGGTCTCAGACCGGGCGACCGAGGACTCAAGGCTTAGGACCGGCCCCGGTACTCGCCTCGGGCCGGGTCACGCAGGACAGTGGACATATGGGTACGCACGCTCTCGACAAGGAGATCGAGGATCTCGCCGCCGCCGCCCGTGCCGACCTGGTGCGTGAGATCGAGATGAGCGGGGCCTTCCGCGCCGACCCGGTGTGGAAGGCGGCCTTCCTCGCGGTCCCGCGTCACCTCTTCGTGCCGTACTACTACGTCGGCATCCTCGGCGGCTACGAACGCCGCTGGGGCGAGAGTCCCGACCCACGGGCGCGCGAGCGCTGGGTGCGCGGTGCGTACGTCGACGCCCCGCTGGCCACGCGGCTGCGCGACGGCGAGCTGCTCTCCTCCAGCAGCCAGCCCTCACTGATGGCGATGATGCTGGCCGATCTGCGCGTCGAGGAGGGCGACCGGGTCCTGGAGATCGGCGCCGGTACCGGCTACAACGCGGCGCTGCTGGCGTACCGCCTCGGCGACGACAACGTCACCACCGTCGACCTGGATCCGGAGATCACCGAGTCCGCGCGCCGGCACCTCGCCGGCGCCGGGTACCACCCCGCCGTCGTCACCGGCGACGGCGCCCGCGGAGTCCCCGAACACGCCCCCTTCGACCGGATCATCGCCACCTGCACCCTGCAGTCGATCCCGCCCGCCTGGATCGCCCAGTGCCGTCCCGGCGCCCGGGTCCTGAGCCCCCTGGCCACCGGCCTGATCGCGCTGACGGTACGGGACGCCGGGCACGCGGAGGGGCACTTCCTGCACACGCCCGCCTACTTCGTACCGCTGCGCGGCGACGGCCGCCCCGAGCGGGAGCAGGCCCCGCTGGCCGGCGTGCCGCGCCGGGCCAGGGAACACGAGCTGTTCCGGTTCCTGCTGGCGCTCACCCGCGGCAGCCTCGATCCGCAGGAGGCGTACGCGCTGTGGGAGCGCGAGGGCCTGCCCCAGCGCGAGCGGTACGGCATCACGGTCGTCGGCGACCGCGAGTGGGCGTGGCTGGACGATCCGGAGGGGCCTTATGCGTGGCCCCTCCGGTGACCGGTCACTGCCGGTGCGGAGCTGGTGCCGCGACGGTGCGGAGGACTAGCCCCGGCGGATCGTGATCGTCGTCCAGGCGCCCACGTGGACCCGGTCGCCGTCCTGCAGTGGGACCGGGACGAACGGCTGGATCGGTTCTTCCCCGCCGTTGACCGTCGTACCGTTCGTCGAGTTCTGGTCGACGACGGCCCAGGTGCCGTCCGGCTGCTGCACGAGCACCGCGTGCTGGTGCGAGACGCCCGGGTCCTCCGGCGGTACCGACAGGTCGATGTCGGGGGTCTCGCCGGTGGAGTGGCGGCGGCGGCCGATGGTGATCTGGTTGCCGGTGAGGGCGCGCTGCTGCTCCGGCGAGTACGCGGGCAGGTTCAGGCCCGTGGCCTCGGGGCCGGACCGATGCATCATCGCCATGAAGTACGCGCGGTCCGGGCCGATGGTCGCCGTCCACGTGCCGCCGCCCTGCTGGGGGTAGCCGGGGCCGGGCGGGGCCGGGGTGGCGCCGGGCTGCGGGTAGCCGTAGCCCCCGCCTTGGCCGGGACCGCCGGAGGTGGCGCCGGGCTGGGGGTAGCCGTAGCCCCCGTCCTGGCCGGGGCCGCCGGACGGCGGGGAGATCACCCAGTCGTCGTCACCGCCGAAGGACGGGCCACCCTGCGGCGGCCGGCCGGTCTCCTGCGGGAACCCGGGCGGGGCGGGCGGCGCGGACTGCTGGAACGACTGCGGAGGGCCGCCCGCCGTGCCACCGGGGCCGGGCGGAGGCGGAACCGGACGCGAGGGATCGGAACCGAAGCCGGGAGGACCGGAGGGGCCGCCGGGGCCACCGCCGTAGCCGGGCTGACCGGGACGACCGGGCGGGTTGGGACGACCGGGCGGGTTGGGGCCACCCGGGCCGGCCGGGCCGCCGCCGTAGCCGGGCGGGCCGGGCTGGTTCGGGCCGCCGGGACCACCGCCGGGACCTGCCGGGCCGCCGCCGTAGCCACCCGGGCCGGGCTGGTTCGGGCCACCCGGGCCGCCACCGGGACCTGCCGGGCCGCCGCCGTAGCCGGAGGGGCCGGGAGGGCCGGGAGGGTTGGGGCCACCAGGGCCACCGGGACCACCGGGACCACCAAAGCCCCCACCGTAGCCGGGCGGACCGGGCGGATTCGGGCCGCCAGGACCGCCGGGACCACCGGGGCCGCCAGGACCGCCCCCGGGCCCCGACTGCCCGCCACCGTATCCGGGCGGGCCGGACTGCCGGGACGGATCGCCACCGAACGCCGGGCCCGGCGGGATCGGCTCGGCAGGCCGGTTCACCTGGGACGGACGCGAGCCCTGGTAGTCGAACGAGTCACCGCCACCGTACGACGGCCCCGCCGGGCCGGGACCCTGACCGGGACCCTGCGGGAAGCGCGGACCACCGGGACCACCGGGGCCACCAGGCCCGCCAGGTCCGCCAGGTCCGCCAAAACCACCCGGGCCACCCGGACCAGGCGCCGGAGACCGCGGAGCGGCAGGGGTGTACGACGTCGCCGTGTTCGTCAGGAAGTTCCACCGGCACTCCTCGCAGAACGGCGCGCCGCCCTCGCGGGGCGTGCGGCACTGCGGGCAGAGCTCCGGCTCGTGGTCGGAGCCGCCGGGATGCGGGCGTCCCTGAGCCGGGCCGCCGGGCGCACCGGGGCCGGGGGGTGGGAAGCCGTAGCCACCGCCGGGCGGCGGTGGCGGCGGGGGCACGGCACCGGCCATGCGGTGACCGCAGACCTCGCACCAGTCGTCGGAACCCGACTGGTGTCCGTTCGGGCAGGTCGGCATGTCGGCGCTTCCCCCTCTCCTTTTCCGGCCGGTTCGACCGGATTTTTTCCCACCCCGAGGGGGCGGGCTCGCAGCTGCTTACGTCACTTCTTTACACGAACAGTCTTTGTCGACCGGGTTTCGAGCGTCATCTCGTCGGCCTCCGCGACCTTCGCCTTCAGTCGCACAGTACCTGTCGCGGCGTCGACAACGTCCACCACCTTCGCAAGCAGTTTCGCAGTATCGGCGTTCCCGGAGGCACTGGCGAGCTGAACGGCCCGGCCCAGTTTCGCCGTTGCTGCCTCGACTTCTCCCGCTTTGCGCAGATCGAGACCCTGTTGGATGACCTGTGCCAGTTCGGCCTGGCCGGTGTAGTGGGCGACCTGGGGGTTGATCGACGTCGAGGCGACCATGTCCTCGGTCCACACGGCCCGTACGAGACCCTGTGCGCCGAGGTTCTGTGCGCTCCCGTCGGGCTGCGGAATGACCAGCGAGACACGGGCGGCGAGCATCTCCTGGCCGAGGTTCGCGGCCGGTACCTCCACGCAGACGTGGTAGTCGCGGGACTCATCGCCCCAGGAGCCGGTGGGGTAGTCGCCGGCGCGGGGGCCCGCCTCGGTGCGGCGGTCGGTCAGTTCCGCGACCGTCGGGGCGACCTGCTTGACGAACCTGATCGCCGTGCCGACCGGCGTCCACAGCCGCAGGGCGACGTCCGCGACCTCCTTGCCCATCGCCGTCTCCATCATCCCCGTGAAGTCGGCGGCGAGGCCGGCCGGGTCGGCGACGATGTCGGCGGTGCCGAGGAGCGAGGAGGCGATGGCTGTGACTTCTTTCACTTCCCAGTCGGTGCCCACGCCACGGGCGTCGCAGGTGAAACGTCCGGCGCACGCGTCCAGGGCGGCCTTGAGGTCCTGCGGCGACTCGTGCTCGTTGCGGCCGTCGGTGAGCAGGATGCCGTGGCGGATGGCGACGTCCGCGGAGGACAGCAGCCGGTCGGCGAGGCGCAGCCAGGTGCCGATGGCCGTACCGCCGCCGGCGCTGAGCCTGCGCAGGGCCTCCTTGGCCTGCGCGCGGGTGGTGGCGTCGGCGACGGCGAGGCGGCCGTCGCCCGGGTAGACCTCCTTGGCGACATGGGTGCCGCCGATCACCGAGAAGTGCACGCCGTCGCGCAGGGTGTCGATCGCGGCGGCGGTCGCGTCGCGGGCGTTGCGCATCTTGACCGGCGGGTAGTCCATCGAGCCAGAACAGTCGACCATGATCGCCACGGCCGTGTCCGGGCCCTGGCCGGGCGCGTACAGGTGGGGTGCCGCGACCGCGCTGCCGACGGTGCCGCCGCCGGTGGAGGTCACCGTGACGATCGCGTTGACCTCGCGGCCGCCCTCCGGGAGGTACTCGTTCTGGTACACGTCCACCGAGAACTGCGGCACGTTCGACTTCGAGAAATTGGCCATGCCTGCTCAAATCCCCCTCGGAAACCCCACGTTGGGTGGAGATGGTGACTGGGGACGGACCGGTCCCCTCCGATCCGTCCGAGATCCCGATCCGTCTGCGATCCGTCGAGTTGTCCCCGTTTCTATGGGCTCAGGCGGATCCTGCCCCCTGCGGCGGGGGCGGGAACGGCAGGACGGCCACTGTTACGTTGTCGTGGCCCCCGCCGTCCAGGGCGCGGCCGACGAGGACCCGGGCGCTGTGCAGGGGGTGCGCGGCGGCGTCCAGGGGGACGGCGTCCGCCATCTCCTCGGCCGCCTCCGCGTAGTTCCACAGGCCGTCGGTGCACACGATCACCACACCGGGCCGGTCGGGCTTGAAGGACGCGGTGTGCGGCTCCAGTTCGTACGCGTCCGCGCCGAGCCAGCCGGTGATCGCGTGGGCGCGCTCGTCGGCGTAGGCCTCCGCCTCGCTCATCAGGCCCGCCGAGACCATCTGCGCGGCCCAGGAGTCGTCCTCGGTGAGCCGGGCGGGAGGCGCGGTGCGGTCGAGCGGGACCCAGTAGGCGCGGCTGTCGCCGACCCAGCCGACGACGAGCAGTCCCGCGGTGACGATCGCGCCGACGAGGGTGCAGGCGGGGGCGTTCTGGTGCGGGGCGTGCTCACGGGCCGTCTCGGGCTCGTCGGCCAGCGCGTTGACCGCGTGCGAGGCGGCGACGATCGCGTCGTGCATGGCCTGCTGGGGATGCGTGCCGAGCGGCAGGGCGGCCAGCAGCGACTCGCTCGCCGCCCTCGACGCCGCGAGCGAGGCCTCGTCCGGGCGGGTCGCCGAGGACACGCCGTCGCAGACGATCGCCAGGGCCGCGGGTGAGCCGTCGGGGAGGGTGGCGTTGCCGAGGGCGAACGCGTCCTCGTTGCGGTGGTGGCGCAGGCCGCGGTCGCTGACGGCGGCCACCGGGCCGAACTCCTGCTCCATATGGTCCCGTTCACGTGGCTGGGCGTGTCCGCAGTTCTCGCAGTAGCCGTCGCCGTCCACCCGGCCCGCCCGGCACGCCACACAGACCGTGGCCTCCCCGGCGGGCACCGCGACCTCGGCGGCCACCCGTGGATCGGGCGCCTGCAACGGATACTCCTCGGGCTCCGGCGCCCGGTCGAACCGCACACCGGTGGGCGGGGGCGGTACGGGCGCCTGCGCGGGCAGGGGCGGGCCGCTCGCGTCCGGGCTCCCGGAGCCCGGTGGGGCGTCGGCCGGCCAGGGCACGGCCGCGGGGGGAGCGGGCGGTGGCACCGAGCCGTTCACGGTGGGTGCCGGCACCTCGTCCGGGCGCGGCGGCACGGCGGACAGGTCGTATCCGCACGCACCGCAGAAACGGTCGCCCGACTCGAGCGGCTCCTCGCAGCTCGGGCACTTCGACAGGGCGGCCTGTTGGGGCATCTGGGACATCAACTACACCCACGTCCGGGGGCGGTAACGGTTGGCACGTTCCACCAGGTCGATCCTCTCCTCGCCGCCGGTCGCCAGCCGGGCCAGCGTGCGGTACGAACGCTCCAGGCCGAACCGCAGGCCCCGCTCGTCCAGGCCGCTGCCGAGCAGCGTCCGTCCCCCGGCGGCGGTGGGGGCGGAACCCTGGCTACCGGACAGTATCCAGTCCAGCGCGGAGCCGAGAACTTCGGTCGACAGCTGTTCACGTCGTCTCGGGTCGAGACCGTACGCGTCCAGCGCCTCCACCTGTGCCGCCGCGGCGGTCAGGTCCTCCAGGAACGGTACGTCGGAAGCGAGCACCGTGCGCTGCCGGAGCCGGGCGCGCACCGCGGCCACGCGGGCGGCCGTGTAGTGGATGGACGCCTCCGGAACCGACTCCAGCGTCCGTACCGCGCCCGGGCGGTCCCCGGCCGCGAGCTGGACGCGGGCCAGGCCGAACGCGGCGCTCACATAGCTCGGGTCGGTCGACCACACCAGGCGGTAGTACTCGGCGGCGTTGTCCAGTTGGCCGAGCAGCTCCGCGCACAGGCCGAGGGCCAGCTTCGGCGCGGGCTCGCCCGGGAACGCGTCGTAGATCGCGTCGAAGGCGAGCGCGGAGCCCTCGTGGTCGCCGGTGACCAGCGCGGCCACGCCCCGGTACCAGACCACCCGCCAGTCGTCGGGCCGCTCCTCCTCCAGCACGGCCAGGGAGTTCAGCCCGGTCGCAAAGTCGCCGTTCTCCAGCAGGGCGCGGATCTGCCGCAGCCGGGTCTCGATCGACACGGCCGGCGCCGCGGCGAGCGCACCGAGCAGCTCGGCGGGCGCGGAGGCGATCAGGCCCGCCAGGAAACCGGCGTTGGGGTCGGTCGGGTCCACCAGGGGCACGGGCAGCGCGAGGGACGCGGCGGGGGAGTCGACGGACTTGACGAGGCTCGCCGTACCGGCCGCGACGGTCGCGGGCGCGGCGAGCTGCTTTCGTGCGAGCACCGCCCGCGCCCCCAGCCGCGACACCTCACCGTCCAGCACCGGGAACAGCTCCGCGTCCGTGACCCTGGTCTCGGGCCCGAACAGCGTCGACAGCGCGGGCCGGGCCCGCCCCGTCTGCAGCGACACCACCTCGCGCAGCACCCCCGTCAGCTGCTCGGCCATCTCCTGTGCGGAGGCGAACCGGCGGACCGGGTCGGGATCGGTGGCGCGCACCAGCAGCCGGTAGAAGGACTCGTACCGGCGGAAGACGTCGATGTTGTCGGGGTCGGGCAGGGAGTCGACGAAGACGTTCGTGTAGCCCTGGAAGTCGAAGGTGAGGACCGCGAGCGTGCGGCCGACGGTGTAGAGGTCGCTCGCCACCGACGGGCCGACCTCCGCGACCTCCGGCGCCTGGTAGCCGACCGTGCCGTAGATGGCCGACTCCTCGTCGTCCATCCTGCGCACCGCGCCCATGTCGATCAGCTTGAGCTGGTCCTCGGTCTGGATCGCGTTGTCGACCTTGAAGTCGCAGTACAGCAGGTTGCGGCTGTGCAGGTGGCCGAGGGCCTCGAGCGCCTCGATGCCGTACGCGCACGCCTGTTCCACCGGCAGCGGGTCACGCTTGGCGTCCGCGGTGCGGCGGGCGTTGGCGATCTCCTTCAGGGACTTGCCGCCGACGTACTCCATGACGATGTACCCGTCCAGCGAACCCGTCCGCTGGTCGAGGTGCTCCACGAAGTTGTAGATCCGCACGATGTTGGCGTGCTCGATCTCGGCGAGGAAGCGCCGCTCGGAGATCGCCGCCTCCATCGCGTCCTGGTCACCGGTGTCGAGGAGGCCCTTGAGGACCACCCAGCGGTCGGAGACGGCCCGGTCGACGGCGAGGTAGACCCAGCCGAGGCCGCCGTGCGCCAGACAGCCCACGACCTCGTACTGGCCGTGCACCACGTCGCCGGTCTTCAGCTTCGGGACGAACGAGTACGGGTGACCGCACTTCGTGCAGAAACCCTCCGTACGCCCCGGCCGCTCCCCCCGCGCGCGGCCCACCGGCGCACCGCAGTCGGAGCGCGAGCAGAACCGCTTGCGCTCGGGCACCTCTGGGTTGTCGAGGACCATCGCGCGCGGGTCGGGCCGCGGCACCTGCGGGACCGTGACCAGACCGGCGCCCAGCCGCGCCCGCCCCGAGGAGCCCGCCGACGAACCGGAGCTGCGCACCGACACCGAACGGCCCGTGGCGCGCCCCGACGCGGAGCGCGAGAGGCGCCCCGACACCGAGCGGCGCGACTTCGACGACTGCGACGACGTACGGGAACTGCGGGCGCTGGAGCGGGAACTGCTGCTGCCCGTCGAGCCCTTGCCGCCGCCGGTGATCCCGGTCGGAGCCGAACCGACCATCCCCGTCGAGCTGACGACCGGCGCCAGACCGCAGGTGTCGCAGTACAGCTCGCCGCCGCCCACGTCCTCGTACGCCCCGTCGCAGCCCGGCCGCTGGCACGTCTGCCCTGCCTGACTCATGACCCCTGCTCCCCCCTGCGGTCCTCGGGACCGCCCTGCTGCGGCACACGCGGGGCGCCGAGCAGTTCGGCGGCCGCGTGCTGGTAGCGCAGCACGGCCTGTTCGGCGACGCGCAGGTCGCAGGGCGCGCTCCACAGCATGCGGCGCGCCGCGTCGTACCGCTCCACCAGGAACGGGTCCTCGGCGAGCCCGTGCCGGGCGACCTTCGCCTTGTACGCGTCGAGGCGGCCGCGCAGCTCGGCGCGGACCGCGAGCGGCGCGGTGACCTCGGTCAACGACTCGCGGGCGCGCAGCAGTTCGTCCTCCGCCTTCTGCTCCAGCGACTCAAGGAGCGGGGACAGACGGTGCCACTGGGCGTGTCTGCGGTACTCGGCGGCCGTCGCCAGCTGCTCCTGCAGCACGGTCGGCGGACCGCTGACCACCGGCACCTCAGTCGCCGCGATCTTCGCGAGGACCTCACCGCGCGCGGTGCGCGCCTCGGCGAGCGTGCGGTCCGCGCGGGAGAGCACGTCCCGCAGCTTCACCAGCCGCTGCTCAGCGTCCTGACGTACCGTCAGTACGGCGTCGATCTCCCGGCGTACGTCCTCCAGGGCGCGCGCCTCACGGTCGTACACCGTGGTGTCGGGCCGGCCGCCGCCCGGGGCCGAACTGCCCTGCGCCGGCACCCAGAAGGCGAGCGGGTCGGACACCACCTGCTCCCGCAGGTTCGTCAAGGTTCGCGTGATGTGCTCCAGGTCGTCGCCCGCCGGGTGCTCACCGGGGCGTACGCCGACGGAGTGGGCGAGCCGGCGGGTGCGCTGGAGCTCCGCGGCCAGTAAATCGATCCGGGCGGGCAGCGCCGACCACACCGCGTCGGAGGCGACCACCATGTCCAGCGACGACGCGTACAGCTCGTTCATCCGCTCCACCAGCGTGACGAGCGAGAAGGTGTGACTGAGCCGGGCGGTGCCGTGCAGCGTCGGGGCGTTCGCCGTGGCCGCCGCGGAGTCCGCGACCGTCACGGACTCGCCGCGCAGCAGCTCCGTCAGCTCCACCAGATCCTCCCGGCTGGACCAGCGGCGACGCGCGCGGATGTCACGGGCCAGGCGCAACGCGCCCGTGTACGCGTCGAAGTACGCCCACAGCAGCGTGATCGACGCCTCCGCGGCCGTCCAGCGCTCTCTGGTGACGCCCGTGAGCTCGGCCCCCTCGAGAAGTCTGCGGCCCGCGTGGTCCTGCAGAGCGAGCAGCGAGGTCTCGATCGCCTCGTGCTCCGCGCCGAGCCGCGCGAGCGCACGGTCCACCTCGTCCCGGTCCATCACCGGCCCGGCGGGGTCCGTGACGCCCATCGATCACCTCTCGCTGCTGTGTGGGTTGTTGGGGGCTCCGCTGTTGATCGACGTTCCGTCAGCTCGTGCGCAGATACTGCGGTGCGGGCGGCTTCGACGCCGTCGCGTCCTGGCCCAGTGTCGCCGACAGCCATGTGTCGTACGACGCCTGCCAGCCGTTCGTGCGGTACTCCACCAGGATCTGATTGACCCGGCGTACCAGATCGTCGGCGTCCTTCTTCATCGCCACGCCGTAGTACTCGGTGGTGAAGGCCTTGCTCTTCAGCGCGACCGTCGGGTCCTGGGCGGCCTGACTCGCGGCGAGCGCACCGTCGTTGACCACCGCGTCGGCCTCGCCGAGCTGGAGCCTGACCAGGCAGTCGAGCTGGTTGGGGACGGTGGTGGAGATGTCGACGGAGGAGGGGATCGCGCCCGTCTCCCGGTCCTTCTTCAGCTTCAGGTAGGCGGTCGAACCGGCCGCCGTGCAGACCTTCTTGTCGGCCAGCGTGTCGTTGTAGCCCGTGATCTTCGAGGACTTGGGGGCGAGGACGGTCTGGCCGGTCTTGAAGTACGGAGCGGAGAAGGCGACCTTGCCCGCGCGCTCGCAGGTGATGGTCATGGTGCGGACCACCATGTCGACCCGGCCGTCCTGGATCGCGGGGATGCGCTGGTCGGTGGGGATGGCCTTGAACTGGACCGCCTTCGGGTCGCCGAGGATCTCCTGGGCGATCCGGTGGACCAGGTCGATGTCGAAGCCCTCCAGCTCGGCGTCCGCCTTGTTGGGGTCGCGATAGCCCCAGCGGTAGCTGTTCTGGTCGACGCCGACGATCAGCTTGCGCTTCTCGCCCCTGCGGTCCTTGATGGCGGTGATGGTGGGCCCGTCCGCGCCCGAGGGCGCCAGCGTCTGCTTCTCGGGTCCCTGGCAGGTGGTGTCGGCCGCGTGGGTGCCGGTGGCGGCGCCCGGGCCGCCGGTGCCGGTGCTGCCGTCGCCGGAGGACCGCGCTGTCGGCAGCAGCAGGACGAAGGCCATCGCGAGGGCGCAGACGACCGCCATCGCGCCCACTCCGCCCCAGCCCTTCAGGCCGGCCCGCATCCGTCGCACCTGCATCGCCACGCCCCCTCTCACCGGTACTCCGAAAGCCTGCGGCCGATGCCGAGCACGGCGCCCGCCGCGCCCAGTACGGCGAGGACGGCGGCGCCCAGCGGCAGCCCGCCCATCGCGTCCAGGCCGTCACCGGCCGCCTTCTTGAACTCGGTCTGTTCGTGGGTCAGCGCGATCGCCAGGTTGGTGTCGACGCTGTCGAAGCACTCGCCGGTCGCGCCCTTGGCGCCGATCACCTTGGCGAGCGCCTGCTGGTAGTTGCCGTTCTCGTCCTCGTCGCGGGCCGTGGCGTGGCGCTTCTTCCACTCCGCCATGTTGCCGACGGCGGCCGTCACCGGCTTCTCGCCCGCCTGGTCGTCGGCGAGCTTCTCCGCTTGGGCCAGGCCCTTGCCGAGGACCGCCATGTTCTGGGTGAAGTCGTGGTCGTAGGCGTCGACGGTGGTGTCGCCGACCTTGACGGTCTCGGCCCCGCGGGCGACCAGCGTGAGGTTCTCGTTGCCGCGGGCCCTGAGGGAGGCGATGCGGGCGTCGTGCAGGACGTTGAGGGAGCGCACGCCGTGGTCGTAGGAGTCGTTCAGACCGGCGCGGGCGACGCTGTGGCCGACGACCAGCCAGAGCAGGACCACCGTGGCGGCGGCGGTGGCGGCGACCAGGCCGTGGTTCAGGACACGGTGGGTGCGGCGGTAGTTGCGGTGCTGGGCCCAGACGAGCGCGGCGAGGGCGAGGACGCCGAGGGCGATCGCCGGCCACGGGTAGGGCGTGGCGTCCGCGTAGTCGGCCTCGAGGCGCTGGTTCTCCTTCTTGTAGAGATCCTCCGCCGCCGGGAGCATCTCCTTCTGCATCTTCTCGTTCGCGTACCGCAGGTAGGCGCCGCCGACCGGGAAGCCCTGCCGGTTGTACGTGCGGGCGCGCTCCACCAGGCCCTTGTACTCCGGCAGCAGCTTGTTGAGCTTGGTGATGGTGGCCGCGGAGGGGGAGTCCGGGTCCGAGTTGCCGGCGGCCGTGACGAGCTTCGCGGCGGCCTTGTCGATGTCCTCCTCGTACCGCTTGCGCGAGGCGGGGGTCTCCTGGCCGCCGGCGAGGAAGCCGCTGGAGGCGGCGGTGTTGGCGTCGGCGAGCGAGCGGTAGATGTCGGCGGCGGCGCTGCTCAGCGGCTGGCTCTTGTGCAGGACGTCGTCCGCGGCCGCCGTTCTGTCCGTCATCTGCCAGGCCGTGACGGAGCCGAAGGCGACGACGAGGAGAGCCAGCAGGGCGCCGATGATGCGCAGTCGGCCCGGTTCGGTGGTCGCGGCGGTGCGGAGCTGGTCGACGCCCTCTGCGAAGGCGGTACGGCGGGGTGGTGCGGGCGGGGTGCCGTTGGCCGTCGGCGAGCCGGGGGTGCCCGGGGCGCCCGGGATGCGGGGCGGGCCCGGTTGCGGCGGGACGGCCGGCATCCCGGGCACGCCGATTCCCGGTGGCGCCGCGCTGCTCTTCGGCGGGTGTGTCACGTTGACCTCCCCCATGGTCATCTGTCGCCGCAAGTATCGCTGGCGGGACCGGTATCCGCACCGGCCTTGGCTGGATCTTGATCGGATCGCAGTGGAGCGCTTGCGGCGCGAGGGTCGGTTCCGTACCACCCCTTGCCCAGGAACACGCTGCGGGAATCTGTTCGGTTCCCTCGTCAGGGGCCCGCCGCCTACGACGACTCCAGGCCCAAACCCGTCGCTCTGAAGAAGCCGTGGGGGCCGTGCGACCCGGTGCCGAGGCCTGGGCGGCGGGCCGTGGTGCCGTGGTGGGGGGACGTGACGGCTCGGGCGGCGAGTTCGGTGGTGATCAGGGTGGCCACCTCCGAGGCCGTCTCCTCCGTCGGCTGCTTGTACTCCGCCTTCCAGCGGCGGCCCGCCGGCTGCCAGCCCGCCGCCGTCATCGCCGCGGCCACCTCCTCGGGGTCGCCGGCGCGGCTGCCGATGCGCAGCAGGACGCCCTTGACGGTGTCGTACGTGAAGGACAGACCGCCGCTGATGAGGGTGCCGGCGATGCTGAACGTGACCTTCTCGCCGGGGCGTTGGACGGGGAGCTGTTCGATCCACGCCCTCAGGAGGGTCTCCAGGGCCTCCCTGAGGTGGGGGAGGTTCAGGGCGAGGCGGCCGCCGGGGAGGTAGGTGGCGGTGTCGCCGGGGCCGTACAGGACGAGTTGCCAGCTGTAGGGGAGGAGGGGGAAGTCGCTCGGGCCGTCCGGGCCGCCGGTCGGGCCGCCGTGTTCGAAGGTCGCCAGCTCCTCGTCCTCGACCTCCGCCGCCGGACTCGTCTCGATCCACACCGAGCGCCTGTCGGCGCGCAACCGCAGCAGGCGGGCGTCCTCGCCCGCCGTGCGCCAGCGCACGTCGGGGCCGGTGGGACCGCCGCCGTAGATCGTCGGCTCGCCGATGACGCCGCGCACCGCGGAGTAGACCTCGCCGAAGACGTCCCGGCGGCGGTCCAGGGACGGGGCCTCCTCGAAGGCGTACAGGCGCAGGTGGTCCGTCGCGTCGGGTGCCGGGGCGTCGTACAGCGGCGGGACGGATGCCGTGATCAGTTCGGCGGTCTCGGGGCCCGTGTGGCGGGCCTGCGACGGCTGGAGCACCGGCTGGAGCGCGATCCACGCCCAGCGGTCGTTGCTGTGCAGGAGCATCGTCCACTCCTTCGACTGCCAGCGCAGGCCGTGGCCGTCGGCGGCGGCCGGGACGGGCGTCGGGGAGCCGATCTCGGCCAGTGCCGCCGAGAGCTCCCCGAGGGCCCGCTCGCGCTCCTCGGCGGGCGTGGGCAGCCGGAACTCGAGCAGCCGCAGCTTGGCCCGCACGAAGTCGGACGCCTTCGGCTCCCGCTTGTCCAGGTGCAGTTCGGGTCCGAGCGAGCCACCGACGCCCCTGCTCGGCTCCAGGCCCACGACCAGCAGGTCGGCGAACTCGCGCCGTATCTTCCAGTCGGCATGGGCGTCCACGAGGGATTCCACGTGCGTGCGGGTCCACTGCCAGTCGAGTTCGTGCAGGGTGCGCACATGCCGTACGGCGGAGGCGAGGTCGGTGGTCCACGTCACGGAGTCGGAGGTCCCGGAGGTCGATGCACTCATGGAACGATCATCGCAACCGCCACTGACAGTGCGTCCGCCGACCGCCTCGGGTGATGGTGCGCCCCTCAGAAGTGCCCCCGCACCCGCTCCTGCGCCTCCACCCCCGCCCCCACCCGGTCCAGCCCCAGCAGCGCCGCCCCGAGGACCGGGCGGGCCTCCACCACGCGGGCCACCGCCTTCGGTGCGCGGGACGCCAGCAGGTCGGTCACCGCGTCGTCCAGTTGGGGGTGGCGGGCGGTGAGGACGCCGCCGCCCAGCAGGACCGGAGTCTCCTCGGCGAGGAGGTCCAGGCGGGTCAGCGCGACCACCGCCATGGTGACGACCTCGTCGGCGAGGCGGTCGACGATTGCGCGGGCCACCGGGTCGCCCCCGGCCGCCGTCGTGAACAGGACGGGCGTCAACTCGTGCCGCCGCGCCGGGGCGATGCGCTCCAGGTGCAGCGCCTCGATGAGCGCGTACACCGAGTCCAGGCCGAAGTGGGCCGGCAGGGTGCGCGTCAGCTCGGTCGGGCCGCCGCGGCCGTCCTCCGCGCGGGCCGCGTGCCACACGGCCTCCTCGGCCAGGCCCCAGCCACCGCCCCAGTCCCCGGAGAGGCGGCCGAGCGCCGGGAAGCGGGCGGTGCGCCCGTCGGGGCGCATGCCGACGCAGTTGATGCCGGCGCCGCAGACCACGGCGACGCCCCGGGGTTCGGCCACGCCCGCCCGCAGGATCGCGAACGTGTCGTTGCGGACCTCGACGGCCGTGCCCCACGCGCGCGCGTGCAGCGCGGCCGCCAACTGTTCCTCCTCCACGGGCAGGTCGGCGTTGGCCAGGCAGGCCGAGACATGGGCGACGGAGGTGACCCCGGCCCGGTCGTACGCCTCCGCGACGGTCGCGGCGAGGGCGTCGACCGCCGCCTCCACGCCCACCGCGGGGGGCCTGAAGCCGCCGCCGCGGGCCATGGCGAGGACGTTTCCGTCCGCCGCCACGACCGCGACGTCGGTCTTGCTGTTGCCGGCGTCGATGGCGAGGACGCCGTCGGTCAGGCCCACGCGAGGTGCTCCCGGTTGTGTGCGATCAGCTGGTCGGTGAGGGTGTCGGCGTACTCGTACTGTCCGACGAGGGGGTGTGCGAGCAGGGCCCGGAAGACCCGGTCCCGGCCGCCGTGCAGGGCAGCCTGGAGGGCGAGCTCCTCGTACGCGGTCACGTTCGCCATGAGCCCCGCCTGGAGCGGGTCCACGGCCGCGACCGGCAGCGGGGTCGTGCCGGACGGGCCCACCGCCGCCTGAACCTCGATCACCGCGTCGGACGGCAGGAAGGGCAGCGTGCCCTTGTTGTACGTGTTCACCACCTGGTACGGATTCCCCCCGCCGCCGAGCAGCGCCGCCGCCAGGTCCACCGCCGCCTCCGAGTAGTAGGCACCGCCCCTCCTGGCGAGGAGCTCCGGCTTCTCGTCGAGGGCCGGGTCACCGTACATCTCCAGCAACTGCCGCTCCATCTCCGCCACTTCCGCGGCCCGGGACGGCTTCGTGCGCAGCTCCCGTACGACCTCGTCGTGCGCGTAGAAGTAGCGCAGGTAGTACGACGGGACCACGCCCAGCCGGTCGAGCAGCGGGCGGGGCAGACGCAGGTCGGCGGCGATCGCGTCGCCGTGCCCGGCCAGCAGCTTGGGCAGCACGTCCTCGCCCTCGGGGCCGCCCAGGCGCACGCCGGTCTCCCAGGTGAGGTGGTTGAGGCCCACGTGGTCCAGGTGGACGTCGGCGGGCGTGACGCCGAGCAGCCCGGCGAACTTCCGCTGGAAGCCGATGGCCACGTTGCACAGGCCGACCGCCCGGTGCCCGGCCTGGAGCAGGGCGCGCGTGACGATGCCGACCGGGTTGGTGAAGTCGATGATCCAGGCGTCCGGGTTGGTGCGGCGGACCCGTTCGGCGATGTCGAGGACGACCGGGACCGTCCGCAGCGCCTTGGCCAGGCCGCCCGCGCCGGTCGTCTCCTGGCCGACGCAGCCGCACTCCAGCGGCCAGGTCTCGTCCTGTTCGCGGGCCGCCTGGCCGCCGACGCGCAGCTGGAGCAGGACCGCGTCGGCGCCGTCGACGCCCGCGTCCAGGTCGCCGGTCGTCACGACCCTGCCCGGGTGTCCCTGCTTGGCGAAGATGCGCCGGGCCAGGCCGCCCACCAGCTCCAGCCGGTCCGCCGCCGGGTCGACGAGCACCAGTTCCTCGACCGGCAGGGTGTCCCGCAGGCGCGCGAACCCGTCGACGAGTTCGGGGGTGTAGGTCGAGCCTCCGCCGACCACGGTGAGTTTCATTCGGGTCAACCCTTTACTCCGGTGAGCGTGACGCCCTCGACGAACGCCTTCTGGGCGAAGAAGAACACGAGGATCACGGGGGCCATGACCAGGATGGTCGCGGCCATGGTGAGGTTCCAGTCGGTGTGGTGCGCGCCCTTGAAGGACTCCAGGCCGTAACTCAGGGTCCACGCGGCCGGGTTCTCCGAGGCGTAGATCTGCGGGCCGAAGTAGTCGTTCCAGGCGTAGAAGAACTGGAAGAGGGCCACCGCGGCGATGCCGGGCTTCGCCATCGGCAGGATGATCTTCAGCAGGGTGCGCAGGTCACCGCAGCCGTCCACCTTCGCCGCGTCCACGTACTCGTTGGGGATGGTCGTCAGGAACTGGCGCAGCAGGAAGATGGTGAACGCGTCACCGAACGCCATCGGGATGATCATCGGCCACAGCGTGCCCGAGAGGTCCAGCTGCTTCGCCCAGAAGAGGTACATCGGGATGACGACCACCTGCGGCGGCAGCATCATCATCGAGATCACCAGCATGAGCAGCAGGTTGCGGCCCCGGAAGCGGAACTTGGCGAGCGCGTACGCCACGGGGATGGACGAGACCACGCTGAGGACCGTGCCCAGGCCGGCGTAGATCAGGGTGTTCTTCCACCAGGTGAGGAAGCCGGGGGTGTCGAGCACGCTCTTGTAGTTGCCCCACTCCCAGGTGTGCGGGATCAGGTCCCGGCTGAGCGACTGCGAGTCGCTCATCAGCGAGGTCAGGAAGACGAACACGAAGGGGAGGGTGAAGAAGAGGGCGGCGGCGACACCGAGCGAGTGGACCGCGATCCACTCCAGCAGCGCCCGGCGGCGGGCGGTGCGCTCGGCGGGTGAGGACGGTGCCTGCAACTCCACCGGCCGGTCCAGTACTTGGGTCATGTCAGTCACCTGCCTGGATGAGACCGCCCCGGCGCCGCATCAGCAGTGCGGTGAACGCCATCGACAGGGCGAAGAGGACCAGGGCCACGACACACGCCGAGCCGTAGTCGAAGCGCTGGAAGCCGAGGTTGTAGACGAGCTGGGGGAGGGTGAGCGTGGAGTGGTCCGGGTAGCCGGGCTCGAACATGGTGCCCGCGCCCTGGATCACGCCCGAGGCGACCTTCCCGGCGACCAGCGGCTGGGTGTAGCACTGCATCGCCTGGATGACACCGGTGACGACGGCGAACATGATGATCGGCGCGATGTTCGGCAGCGTGACGAACCGGAACCGCTGCCAGGCCGACGCGCCGTCCAGCTCCGCCGCCTCGTACTGCTCCTTGGGCACGTCGAGCAGCGCGGCCATGAAGATGACCATCAGGTCGCCCACGCCCCACAGGAACATCAGGGTCAGGGCCGGCTTGGACCAGGACGGGTCGTTGAACCAGCCCGGCGCCGGGATGCCGATCTTCTCCAGCATCGAGTTGACCGGGCCCGTACCGGGGTTGAGGAGGAAGGCGAAAGCCATCGTCGCGGCCACCGGCGGGGCCAGGTAGGGCAGGTAGAAGAGGGTGCGGAAGACGCCCGTAGCCGTCTTGATCTTCGTGATGAGCAGGCCGATCCCGAGTCCGAAGAGGACCCGCAGGCTCACCATGATCACGACCAGCCAGAGGGTGTTGCGCAGGGCGGGCCAGAAGAAGGGGTAGTGCTCGAAGACGTACGTCCAGTTCTTCGTCCCGGTCCACGTCGGCGGCTTGAAGCCGTCGTAGTGCATGAACGAGAAGTAGACCGTCGAGATCATCGGGTACGCGAAGAAGACCGCGAAGCCGATCAGCCAGGGCGACAGGAAGGCGGTCGTGCGCAGTGCCGCTCGGCGGCGCTTCGACGCCAGGGTGACGGTGCTCATCGCTACTTCGCCTGCGCGATGTCCGTGTCGATCTGCTGCGCCGCCTTCGCCAGGCCGCCCTTCAGGTCCTTGAGCTTGCCGCTCTCGTAGTCGTAGCCGAGCTGCTGGATCGTGGTGAGGTACACGCCGCCGTTGATGGAGGCGGGAGCGGTCGTCGAGTTCGGGTTGGCGGCGATGTCCAGGAACGTCTTGAAGCGCGGGTCGTACTTCAGGTTCGGGGACTTCAGGGCCGCCAGCGTGGAGGGCACGTTGTGGATACCGTTGGAGAAGTTGACGACCGCGTCCGTGTCGGTGGTCATGTACTTCACCAGTTCCCAGGCCGCGTTCTGCTTCTTGCTGGTCGCGGCGATGCCGGCGATGGTGCCGGTGATGTAGCCCTTGCCGTACTGGTCGGCCTGGTCGTCGGGGACGGGCAGCGGGGCGACGCCGATCTCGAACTTCGGCTTGGTGTCCAGGGCCATGCCCAGCCGCCACTCGCCGTCGAGCTGCATGGCGACCTGACCGGTGTGGAAGGGGTGCTTGGGGCCCCACTCGTCGCCCAGCGTGGCGCGGTAGGTCTCCAGCTTCTTGTAGCCGCCGAGTTCGTCGACGAGCTTCTTCTGGACGGTGAACGCGGCCGTGAACGCGGGGTCCTTCGCGACGTTCGACTTGCCGCTGGAGTCGAAGTAGGTGGGCGAGAACTGCCCGAGGTAGTGCTCGGTCGTCGTCTCCCAGCCGTGGTAGTCCGGCATGAAGCCGAGCTGCTTGTACGTGTTGCCCTGGGTGATCGTCAGCTTCTTGGCGTCGGCCGCGAACTCCGACCACGTTTTCGGCGGGCTCGCGATCCCCGCCTTCTCGAACGCCGTCTTGTTGTAGTAGAGCCCGTACGCGTCGCCCAGCAGCGGCACCGCGCAGCGGTCGCCGTCGAACTGGGTGTACTCGTTCATCGCCTTCGGGAACGTGGTCGCCGGATCGATCCCGGCCTTCTTGAAGTACGGGTTGAGGTCGACCAGCGCACCCGACGAGCAGAACTTGCCCACGTTGCTGGTGGTGAACGACGAGATCACGTCGGGCGCCTTGTCGCCGCCCGTGCGCAGTGCCTGGTTGATCTTGTCGTCGGTCATGTTGCCGACGACGTTGACATGGATGTTGGGGTGCGCCTTCTCGAAGCCGGCGACGAGCGCCTTGACGGCCTTCACCTCGCCGGGCGCGCTCCATGCGTGCCAGAAGTTGAGGGTCGTCTCCTTGGAGGCGTCGTCGCTCGCGGCCGACTCGGACTGGCCGGTACAGGCGGTGGCGAGGAGGGTCAGCGAGGCGGTGGCGGCGAGCGCGAGGGCCGCCTTCCGTGACATTCCGGGCATGGCAGGGTCTCCCAGGGCAGGGCAGGGCAGGGTGGTTTGGGAAGAGAGGAGGTGAGGAGGGAGGGGGGTGGGTACGGGGGTCAGCGCGAGGTGTCGAAGACCTCGTCGCGGGTGGCGGCCAGCGCGCTCTCCAGCGCGCCGCGCAGCACCGGATGCTGGTGCACGTCGCCGACGACGAGCCGGGGCCGGGAGGCCGCCAGCTCCTCCAGCTCGGCCTGGACCAGGGCGCGCAGCACCTCGCCGCCCGACGTCAGCGAGGCGCCGCTGAGGACGACGAGTTCGGGGTCGAGGACGGACACGAGCGAGGCGAGACCGGTGGCGAGCCGGGTGGCGTACGTCTCCAGCAGCAGCCGGTGCAGGACCGTGTCCTGCGTGGCGGCCCGCTCGACGAGAGCGGCGGCCACCTCGGCGTACGGCCCCGACGGGATGCCGGTGATGCCGAGCTCCCGGGCCAGCTGGGGGATGGCCTGTGAGCCGGCCAGCTCCTGGTATCCGCCACTGTTGGCCTTGGTCACCTGCCGGACCAGGGGTGCCCCCGGAACCGGAAGGAAACCCACCTCTCCCGCGCCGCCGGTCCAGCCGCGGTGCAGTCGGCCACCGAGGACGAGGGAGGCGCCGAGGCCCCCCTCGTTCCACAGCAGCACGAAGTCGTCGTGGCCCCGGGCCGCGCCGAGCCGCTGCTCGGCCACGGCGACGAGGTTGACGTCGTTCTCGTACTCGACCGGCATCGGCAGCGCGGCGGCGAGGTCGTCGAGCAGCGCGGGGGAGTGCCAGCCGGGAAGGTGCGAGGCGTAGCGCAGACGACCGGTGTTGGGGTCGAAGGCGCCGGGCGTGCCGATGACGAGCCGGCGGATGTCGTCCCGGGCCAGGCCGGCCGCCTTCACGGCGCCGTCGAGGGCGTCGGTGACCTGCTGGACGACGGACTGCGCGGGCCGCCTGCCGGGGGTGGGCAGTTCGTACTCGCCGATCGTGCGGCCGGTGATGTCGGCGACGGCGGCGAAAAGGCGTTCGGGGGTGACGTCGAGGCCCGCGGCGTATCCGGCGGCCGGATTCACCTCGTAGAGCTGGGCGTTGGGGCCGGGTCGGCCCTCGCTGGTGCCCGTGGCGAGGACGAGTCCCGCCGCCTCCAGGCGGGCCAGGAGCTGGGATGCGGTCGGCTTGGACAGGCCGGTGAGCTTGCCGATCCGGGTGCGGGACAGCTGGCCGTGGGTCAGCAGCAGGTCGAGCGCGGCACGGTCGTTCATGGCGCGCAGGACGCGCGGGGTGCCCGGCGTACCGGCGGTTCCTGCCATGGGGGTCGACACCTGCCTTTCAACTGCCCAGCTTCTCAGTGACCTGGAAGGGAAGTCCATCCGGTGGCTTCGAGGAGGCCCTCCGGATCATTGTTAGGAAAGTTTCCTATCCAGTGGGGAGGAAGGTAAGCCCGGCGTGGAGGGGGCGTCAAGAGGAATCGGCAAGGCGGAGGGCGAGTCTTTGCCCGGCCCGGCGACGGGAATCGGCCAACTCTGTGTGATGGCAAGGGTTCCGGCGGGGAGGGGCTTCGTGTGTGCCGGTCCGCAATGCGCTGGCACGCGGCTTCTGATGTGAACATGCCTGATGTGTCGTGACAGTGACGTGCAAGCGGTTGCTGTAGTGAAGTTCCGAGGCGGGAGGGGCGGGCGAGATCAGGTCAACTCCCGTTCCCCGCATCTTTAATTTTTCTTGACGTTCGTTTTCACCCACCGTTAACTCAGGCCACTTTTGTGCTCTCTGTGACTTGACGGGGTGGGGACTGTGAAGGTGCGGTGGGGGAACCGCATGGCCGCGCGGGCGACGCTCGTGGGTGTGGCGGCGCTGCTGCTCACGGCGGGTGGGCTGTCCGGAAGCCCGGCAGGGGCTCCGGCGTTGGCCGCGGCGACGTGCACCGGGGGCGTGAACCCGGACTACAACGGTGACGGCATCCGCGACGTGGCGATCGCCGACCCCGAGGCCACGGTGGCGGGCAGCGCCCGCGCCGGCCACATCGACGTCGTCTACGGCGGCGGCAAGGGCACCAAGCGGCTGGACCAGAGTCTCGCCGAGGTGCCCGGCTCGGCGGAGGCGGGTGACCAGTTCGGCTTCAGCATGGCCACGTTCGACGTCAACGAGGACGGCTGCGACGACCTGGCGGTCGGCATCCCGCACGAGGCGATCGGCACCGCCCTCGACGCCGGAGGCGCCGCCGTGATCTACGGCTCGCCCGACGGCCTGGGCCAGGGCATCGCGTCCGCGGGCTACGACCAGGGGCTGGACTCCGTCCCGGGGGCCGCGGAGGCGGGCGACTGGTTCGGGTACTCCGTGGCCGCCGGCACCAGCGGCGGCAAGCCCTTCCTGATCATCGGCTCGCCGGGCGAGGACATCGGCACGCCCTCCCTGGTGGACGCGGGTTCGGCGGTCTACCTGAGGGACGGCAAGTTCACCGACTTCAGCCAGGACACGGCGGGCGTCCCGGGCGTCGTCGAGAAGGACGACCGCTTCGGAGCCCAGATCGCCGCCACCGCCACCCACTTCGCTGTCTCCACCCCGGGCGAGGCCATCGGCACGGACACCTTCGCCGGCGGCGTCGCCGTCTTCGGCCACACCTTCACCGACGGCAAACCGACCGCGCTCGCCGGCCTCGACCAGGACGGCACCCTTACCGACGGATCGGCGATCTCCGGCGGCGCCGAGCCCAGCGACAGCTTCGGCAAGGCCCTCGCCATGGTCCCCTTCCGGGCCTCCGGAACCGGTACGCCCACCGAGTCGCTCCTGATCGTCGGCGTGCCCGGCGAGGACCTCCCCGCGGACGCCGACGCCGGCATCGTGCAGGTCTTCAAGGTGACCGCCGCCGGAGCCGTCTCGGAACGCCCGGGCATGCAACAGGACCTCCCCGGCATCGAAGGCGCGTCCGAACCCGGCGACCTCTTCGGGGAACGCCTGGCCGCGGTCAACATCTCGCCCAACACGGCCGCCACCGCGTCCACCGTGCTCCTCGCGGTCGGTGTCCCCGGCGAGGACATCGGCGACGACCGCGACGCCGGCGCGGTGCAGACGTTCCCGCTGGTCGGCGAGCCCGGAGACGGCGACGTGTGGATCGAGCAGGGCGAGGCCGGAATCGGCGGTGACGTCGGGCCGCAGGAGTACTTCGGTACCGGCCTCGGCGCGACGACCGCCTCGCTGTACCTCGGTGTGCCCTACGGGCCCGCCGCGGACCGTGCCGTGTACGGGCTGCCCTGGGCCAATGTCGCCCCCGGCGGCACCGCGGGCACCGTGCAGGCCTGGCGACCCGGCGAGGGCGGCATCCCGGCCGACGGCGTGACGTCCTTCGGAGCGGTGATCCGGTGAACGGGGGAAAGAACGAAGTGAAGGTGCAGAGAGTGAGACGCCGCACCGCGACGACGGCGGCGGTGGCGCTCGCCGCGGCCGGGCTCGTGGCGACCACGCTGGCCGGGCTGCCCACGGATTCCACGGACGCTGTGGACGTACGGTCCCAGGCCGCGGCGGCGGCCGCCACCCCGGCCGCACTGCGGGAGGCGGTCGCGAGCGGCCTGCCCACCGAGGCCGAGGCGCAGACGGCCGCGCAGGAGGCGGGCCAGAGCGTCGAGGTGACCGGCCTGCGGGAGGAGCGCCGTACCGTCCTGGCCAACAGCGACGGCAGCTTCACCGCCAAGGAGTTCGCCGAGCCGGTACGCACCCTGCGCGGTGGCCGGTGGGCGGACATCGACGAGTCCCTCGTCCAGCGCGCCGACGGCAGCTGGGCACCGAAGGCGACCACGGCCGACGTCACCTTCTCCGGCGGCGGCGACGGGCCCTTCGCCCGGGTCCGGGTCGCCGGACGCGAACTCGCGCTGTCCTGGCCGGGCGGCAAGCTCCCGAAGCCGGTCGTCAACGGCGACTCCGCGACGTACGAGAACGTGCTGCCCGATGTGGACCTGGTCGTGCAGGCCGAGCCGGACGGGTTCGGCCACCTCGTCGTGGTCAACACCCCCGAGGCCGCCCGCAACCCGGACCTCGCCCGCCTCGACCTGGGCGTGGACACCACGTCGTTGACCTTGCAGGAGACCTCCTCCGGTGCGCTGCGCGCCCTGGACAGCGACTCCAAGGGCGTGGTCCTGGAAGCCGGTTCACCGGTCATGTGGGACGCGGGCGACCAGCAGGACGCCCCGGCCACGACCGTGCGCCCCGCCGCCCTCGCCGGCGCGGCCACGGCAGCCAGTGACCTCGAGCCCCCGCAGGACGCGGCCACCGCCCCGGTCGACCTGGAGGTCGGCCAGGACAAGCTGACGCTGATCCCCTCCCAGGACCTGCTCACCGACCCCGACACCAGCTTCCCCGTCGTCATCGACCCCATCGAGAAGACCACCAGCCGCACGGCCTGGACCTCGGTGATGAAGGGCATGCCGAACGAGCAGGACTGGAAGTTCAGCGGCTCGGCCGGCATGGGCAAGTGCCCGATCGACTACAACCCGATCGCCTGCAACGGCGTCGACGTGCGCAGGCTCATGTACACGGTGCCGACCTCCTTCTACAAGGGCAAGGACATCCTGGAGGCCACGTTCGCCGTGCGGGTCGCGCACATCTACAGCGCGACCCCGGAGGACGAGCCCGTACGGCTGTACCGCGTGGGCGGCAAGAACTTCGGCATCAACTCGTCGACGGACTGGGGCAACACCGACACCGCCTGGGACAGCCACATCATGACCGTGGACAAGGCGATCTCGCCCGTGTCCTGCTCCAGCGCCCCCAACCTGCGCTTCGAGTCCGGTCGGAGCGGCGCGCTCACCCAGGAGGTGCAGTCCGCGGCCACCGGCGGCTGGACGCAGATGACGTTCGGACTGCGGGCCGCCGACGAGGGCGACCTGCACGAGTGGAAGCGGATCTGCGGCAACGCCGTCCTGGAGGTCACCTACAACCGGCCGCCCGCGAAGGTCTCCATGAAGGAGATGTGGACCAGCCCCGGCGGTGTGTGCGCCACCTCCACCGGCGCCGTGCGCAGCCAGCACGTCGACGAACTGCCCAAGCTGCTGGTCATCCCGCGCGACCCCGACCACTCCAAGGACGAGGCGGAACCCGTCAAGGTGCGCTTCCGGGTCGAGTGGACCGACAAGAACGGCAACGCCCAGAAGTACGAGAAGGACACCGGCTACTCCTCCCCGACCGGCGCCAAGTTCGAGCACAAGATCAAGGTGCCGAAGGGCAAGCCGGCGATCCCCGAGAACGGCAAGGTCTACTGGTCGGCCGCGGTCCACGACAAGGTCACCTGGGGCCCGTGGAGCTACGAGGGCGACTCCGCCGTGCGCTGCGAGTTCGTCCTGGACCGCAACGTGCCGGGCAAGCCGGACGTCGACTCCAAGGACTTCCCCGAGGACAAGTCCGGTGAGCTCGGCGTCGGCGAGACGGGCACCTTCACCTTCTCGCCCAACCTCGGCGACAAGTTCGACAACGACGTGACCCGCTACTCCTACGACTTCACCAGGGACACCGCAGGACCGAAGAACATCTCGCCCTCGTCCCCGACGGCCCCCGTCTCGGTACCGCACACACCCGGCGAGATCGGCACGGTGGTGCTGGAGGTGACGTCGTACGACAAGGCGAACAACCCCAGCGCCCCGGCGGTGTACTCGTTCGTCGTCAAGGAGGGCAAGAGCGTCGCCGGGCAGTGGAACCTCGGTGACGACCCGCTGGCCTCCGAGGAGGGCCGGCACGTCAAGGACGAGAGCGACAACAGCCGCGCCGCGCGCGTCGGCACCGCCGTCGCCTTCACCACGAAGGACGGCCCGGGCGGTACGGCGGACCGCGCGGCCCACCTCGACGGCACGGCCGACGCCTACCTGACCACCGACGCGCCCGTGGTCGACACCGCCAAGGGCTTCTCGGTCAGCGCCTGGGTGCGGCCCACGGCCCTCGACAAGGACGGGGTCGTGGTCAGCCAGGACGGCACCGGCGAACCCGGCTTCACCCTCGGCTACGACGCCGTCGGCAAGAACTGGTCGTTCGGCGTCCCCGCCAACGACGTCGAGTCCCTCGGCGAGTGGCGGGCCACCGCCACCTCCACCGCCACCTGCAAGGACAGCACCACCAAACCGGTGTGCCCGAACGAGTGGGTCCACCTGACCGGCACCTACGACCCGGCGGCCGGCCAACTCCAGCTGTACGTCAACGGCGAGCTGAAGAAGTCCACCGCCCGGCAGTCCACCTGGTCGGCGCGCGGCGCACTGCAGATCGGCCGCGCGGTCACCAAGGCCGGATACACCCGCAACTTCACCGGGGACATCGCCGAGGTCCGCGTCTTCGACCGGCTCACCCCGGCCGCCGAGGTCAAGTCGATGCTCACCGTCAAGCCGTCCCGCAAGGGCTACTGGCCGCTCGACACCGTCACCTCCGGGGCGAGCCCCGACACCGTCGGCGGCCGTGCCCTGACGCTGGGCGGCGGCGCCACCCTGTTCCAGCAGACGCCGGAGCAGGTCGCCGAAGGGCCGTACCCGCTGGTGACGTCCATGGGCGAGCAGGGCGCGGTACCGGGCGGCCACCTGGTGCTCGCCGGGAACGGCTACGCGGCCACCTCCTCGGCACCGGTCGGCGCGGACGGCAGCTTCACCGTGGCCGCCCGGGTCCGGGTGGCCGCCGAGTCCGCCACCACCGACCAGACCCTGTTCGCGCTGGCGGGCGGCAAGACCAACCGCTTCCTGGTCCGCTACACCAAGTACACCGACGAAAACCCCTACGGCCATTGGGAGTTGGTGGTCCCCGGCAGCGACGATCCGGCCGCCGCGACCCTGACCATCCCCGACGACCAGGCCGGCGACCCGACCCTGGACGGCGGACAGCACATCGCCGTGGTCTACGACGGGCTCACCAAGCGGCTGCGCCTCTACGTCGACGGTCAGCTCGCCGACGCCGAGAACGCCGGCAAGCACAGGATCGGCTACTGGGCCGCGACCGGCGGACTGCAGGTCGGCCGCGCCAAGTCCGGCACGGGCTGGGCCAACTACCTCGGCGGCGAGGTGGACGACGTTCGCGTCTACGCCGGAGCGGCCGACGCGGTCGCCGTCGGCTGGATGGCCGAGCGGCTGGCCCAGCCGACCCTGTGACGGACGGTTCCGGCCGGGGCGCGCGCCTCGGCCGGAACCCCGTCCCCGACCTCGTGGCCCCGCTCTCCGGGAGAACCCTCCGGCCGGAGACGCCCAGCGGCCCTTCCAACCCCCCGCCTTCGCTCCTCAACCCGCGGAGTACCTGCATGCCTGCTGCCAGATCCCTCCTCACCCGCCGCCTGCGAGGCCGGGCCGCGGTCGTGGCCGCCGCCGTCTCACTCGCCCTCACGGCGAGCACGGTCCAGGCCGTGGCCTTCCCCGACCGTGAGGGCACCCCCGGCCCAGCCGTCCAGGAGCTCGGCGACCCCGTCGAGGGCAAGGACGCCCCGGCCCCCCGGAAGATCCCCGCGGACCCGACCCGCAAGGCCGCGATCCGCGGCCTGGACAAGGCGACCTGGCCGAGCGCGGGCCGACGCACCGTACCGGTCTCGGCGTCGGAGTCCCGCGCGACACCGCAGAAGATCGGCGGGCTGCCGGTCGGTCTGTCGGCGATCGAGCAGCCGAAGACGGCCAAGTCGCCGAAGACTGCCAAGTCGTCGAAGCCGGCCCGGACGACCACCCCCACGACCCCCGACGACCTGGCCGTGGAAGTCCTCCCCCACGCCCGGGCCACCGCGGCCGGCGCCGATGTCCTGCTGCGCGTGAACAACCCCGGTGCCGACCGGGCGAAGGTGCGGCTGAGCGTGGACTACGGCGCCTTCGCGGAGGCGTACGGCGGCAGCCACGGCTCCCGACTCGCGCTGTACGAGGTGCCCGCCTGCGCCCTGGACCAGAAGCTCGGCGGCAAGGGGTGCCCGGGCCGCCCGAAACCGCTGGCGTCCGTCAACGACGCCAAGGCCCGGACGGTCTCCGCACCGCTGTCCGCCTCCTCCGCCGGCACGGTGGTCGCCCTCGCCGCGGGCGACGCCTCCGCCCAGGGCGACTACAAGGCGACCCCGCTCTCCCCGTCGGCCGAGTGGAACGTGGCGCCCTCCTCGGGCGGCTTCTCCTGGTCGTACCCGATCCCGGTCGTGCCGACCCCGGGCGGGCTCAGCCCCTCCGTGGGGCTGTCGTACTCCTCGCAGACGGCCGACGGCCGGACCACGACGACCAACAACCAGGGCTCCTGGGTGGGCGAGGGCTTCGCGTTCGAGCCTGGCTACGTCGAGCGCTCCTACAAGCCGTGCGCCGACGACGGGCACTCCTCGTCGGGTGAGCAGTGCTGGGCCTTCGACAACGCGACCCTCATGCTCAACGGGTCGGCCGCGCAGCTGGTCAAGAGCGACGAAGACGGCAAGTGGCACGTCTCCGGCGAGGACGGCTCGAAGGTCGAGCAGCTGACCGGCGCGAAGAACGGCGACGACGACGGCGAGCACTGGAAGGTCACCACCGCCGACGGCACCGAGTACTGGTTCGGCCTGAACCGCCTCCCGGGCTGGAGCGACGGCAAGGCCGAGACGGACTCCGCCTGGACGACGCCCGTCTTCGGCGACGACGACAAGGAGCCCTGCTACAACGCCACGTTCACCAGCGCGTGGTGCAAGCAGGGGTGGCGCTGGAACCTCGACCACGTCAAGGACCCCCAGGGCAACGTCATGTCCTACTACTACGGGCAGGAGGTCAACCACTACGCCCTGAACGGCAAGACCGACGTCAACGGCACCTCCTACGTCCGCGGCGGCTACCTCAAGCGCGTCGAGTACGGCCAGCGCGAGTCCACGCTGTACACGCAGCCCGCGCCGGCCCGCGTGGTCTTCGGCACCGCCGAACGCTGCCTGACCACCGACACGTTCGACTGCGCGGCGGACAAGTGGACCTCGGCCAACGCCGGCAAGTGGCCGGACACCCCCTTCGACCGCTACTGCAAGGCCGACACCAAGTGCTCGGCCGTCCAGTCCTCCCCGTCGTTCTGGACCCGCAAGCGCCTCGAGTCGATCACCACCCAGGCCTACACCGGCGACAGCGCGAACCCGTACGCCGACGTCGACGCCTGGTCCCTCACCCACCGCTTCACCGACAACGGCGACGACTCCAACACCCTGTGGCTGTCGGAGATCGTCCACACCGGCAAGGCCGGCGACGGCACGGACATCAAGCTGCCGCCGGTGACGCTGATCGGCACCAAGCTGGCGAACCGCGTCGACAGGATCGGCGACAACATCGCGCCCCTGAACCGATTCCGGCTCGCCACTGTCATCAGCGAGAGCGGCTCCCAGCTCGACATCGCCTACAAGTCGCCCGACTGCTCGGCCGACGCGCTGCCCAAGCCGGGTGAGTCGGTCAAGCGCTGCTACCCGGTGGAGTGGGCGCCCCCGGGCTGGCTGGAGCCGATCACCGACTGGTTCCACAAGTACGTCGTCGACACCGTGACCCAGCGCGACCGCACCGGCGGCGACGTCAACGACGTGATGGTCACCCGCTACGACTACCAGGGCGACGCGGCCTGGCGGCACGCCGAGCCCGACGGCATCACCGACGAGAAGTTCCTGACCTGGAGCCAGTGGCAGGGCTACGGCAAGGTCTCCGTCACCAGCGGCGACAGCGAGCACAGCACCCGCGTCGACCACACCTACCTCCAGGGCATGAACGGCGACAAGCTGCCCGGCGGCGGCACCCGCACCGAGAAGGTCACCGCCTCCAACGGCACCGAGTACACCGGCCACAAGGAGTTCACCGGCTTCGAGGTGGAGAAGGCCGCCTACGACAAGGGCAAGGTCGTCTCCAAGACCGTCAGCACGCCGTGGAAGCACGACACGGCCACCCAGACCCGCAGCTGGGGCACCACCAAGGCGACCCTCGTCCAGACGACCCAGGTGCGCGGCTACACCGTCAAGTCCTCCGGCGGCTGGATCGAGACGGAGTCGAGGACGGAGTACGACCCCGAGAACGGGCGCGTCCTGGAGATCGACAACCGCGGCGACACCTCGACAGCCTCGGACAACACCTGCACGCGCACGTCGTACGCCGACAACGCGGCCAAGCACATCCACTCGCTGCCCAAGCAGATCGAGACCGTCTCGGTCGCCTGCGACGTCACCCCGAACCGCAAGACCGACGGCAAGACCCCCGGCGACGTCGTCACCGACCAGCGCACCCTGTACGACAACGGCGCCTACGGCGCCGCGCCCACCAAGGGGCTGGCCACCTCCACCCAGCGTCTGGTCACCCACGACGGCACCAAGGGCACGTACCAGACCACCGGTATCACCAGCTACGACGACTTCGGCCGTCCCAGCACCCAGGAGGACACGGCCGGGGCGCTGACCAGGACCTTCTACACCGATGTCAACGGACTGATCTCGGAGACCAAGGTCACCAACGACCTCGGCCACAACACCATCACGTCCTTCGACCGGCTGCGCGGCCAGTCCACCGGACAGACCGACCCCAACGGCAAGCGCACCGACCTGGCCCACGACGCGCTCGGCCGGCTCACCTCGGTGTGGCTGCCGGACCGGCGCAGCAACCAGACGCCGAGCATCAAGTACAGCTACCTCGTCCGCCAGAACGACCCGGTCGCCGTCAAGACCGAGAAGATCGAGCAGGACGGCAGTTACGGCACCGAGTGGCAGCTCTACGACGGCCTGCTCCGCCCGCGTCAGCAGCAGACCGAGGGTCCGAACGGCGGCCGTATGGTCGCCGACACCTTCTACGACGCCACCGGCTCCGTGAAGCGCGCCAACGAGACGTACTACGCGGCCGGCGCGGCCTCGGACCAGCTGCTCAAGGTCACCAACGGCGACGTCGCCAACCAGATGCGGTACGAGTACGACGGCCTGGGCCGCTCCACCGCCGAGATCTTCACCATCGCCGGGTACGAGCAGTGGCGCTCCACGACGGCGTACGACGGCAACATGACCCACAGCGACCCGCCGCCCGGCGGAGTGGCGACCACGACGGTCACGGACGCCGAGGGCAAGATCAAGGAGCTGTGGCACTACAAGGGCGACACGCCCGTCCCGACGGGGCCCGGCACCGAGCGCACGGTCACCAAGTACACCCACACCCCCGCCGGTGAACTCGCCACCGTCACGGACTCCAAGGGCAACGTCTGGCGCCAGGAGTACGACCAGCGCGGCCGCCTGGTCCGCAAGACCGACCCGGACACCGGCGAGACCAAGTTCACCTACGACGACGCGGACCGCCTGAAGTCCACGGAGGACGCCCGGCACCGGATCGTCTCCACCGAGTACGACAGCCTGGGCCGCCCCATGTCGACCTGGGAGGGCGCGGTCGACTCGGGCACCAAGCTGACCGAGACCAAGTACGACCGCTCCGGTTCGCTCGGCTACTCCTACGCCACCTACCGCTACCTGACGAACGGCGAGGCGTACTCGACCGTCGTGGGCGCCTTCGACTCCTTCTACCGGCCGACGACCACCAACTACACGGTCCCGCCCTCCGAGGGGAAGCTCGCGGGCACCTATCCCTTCACCACCGCCTACAACCGCGACGGCACCGTCGCCAGCAACGGCGTTCCGGCGGCCGGCGGACTGCCCACGGAGAGCCTCAAGTTCACCTACGACGACCTGCAGCGCCCGCTCACCATGAGCAGCGCCACGTCGACGTACGTCACCGGCACCGTCTGGTCCAACACCAGCCAGCTGCTGCAGCTCTCCCTCAGCACCGGCGGTGCGCGCACCGAGGAGAACTTCTACTACGAGAAGGGCACCGACCGCCTCACCCGCTCCACGGTGAAGGTCGGCTCCACCGCCACCGTCGCCAAGGACCAGCACTACTCCTACGACCAGTCCGGCAACGTCCTCTCCGTCGCCGACACCGCCAACCCGGCGAGCGCCGCGAGCCTGGACGTGCAGTGCTTCGCCTACGACGGCCAGGCCCGCCTCGTCGACGCCTGGACCCCGGCGGCCACTGCCGCCACCGCCCAGGGCGAGGGCACCATCGGGGGCACCCCCGACTACGCCGGCAAGAAGCCCACCGCCTGTGACGCGGCAGCGGGTGCCAACCCGCTCGGCGGACCGGCGGCGTACTGGACGAGCTGGTCGGTCGACGACATCGGCAACCGCACCCAGGAGATCCGCCACGACCCGTCCCTGAACGCGGCCAAGAACACCACGCGCACCTTCGCCTACCAGGACGGCGACCAGGACGGCACCCCGGGCGAGGCCGGCGACGGCGGACCCCACCAGGTGACCAAGATCGCCGAGAAGACCCCGACCGGCGACCGGCAGCAGACGTACGCCTACGACGTGTCGGGCAACACCTGGAAGCGCACGATCGGCGGCGACACCCAGACCCTCGACTGGGACGCCACCGGCAAGCTCACCAAGGCCGTCGAGGCCGACGGCGCCGCGACGTCGTTCCTGTACGACGCGGGCGGCAACCGGCTCAAGCGCACGACGGCCGACGAGACCACGGTCTACCTGCCCGGCCTGGAACTGGAGCTGAAGACCGGTTCCACGACGGCCACCGCGACCCGCTACTACACGTACGCCGGCCAGACCGTCGCGATCCGCACCTCCGACAACAAGGTCTCCTTCCTCTCCGCCGACCACCACGGCACCGGGGAACTCGCCGTCGACGCCGTGAGCGGCGCCGTCACCCAGCGGCGCAGCGACCCCTACGGCGCCGCCCGAGGCAAGCTGTCGCCGGAGACCGGCACCTGGCCCGGCCAGAAGGGCTTCGTCGGGGGCACGATCGACGCCTCCACCGGCCTGGTCAACATCGGCGCCCGCCAATACGACGCCGACCTGGGCAAGTTCGTCTCGCCGGACCCGCTGCTCGACTTCACGCGGCCCCAGCAGATGAACGGATACGCGTACGCGAGCAACACCCCGGTCACCCTGTCCGACCCGACCGGCCTGTTCGAGTGCCGCAACGGCCGCTCCATGAACTGCGACCAGCACGGCAACGCCCGCGGTGACGGCGCCTGGTGCCCGAGCGCCATCGACCCGTACTGCCCGAGTGGCAGTGCCGAGGTCGGTCAGGCGGCGCAGGAGGTCGCCGGCGCGGAGGCCCAGCAGTCCCGGGCCCAGCAGCAGGTCAAGTCGTCGGTCAAGGCGATCGTCCACATCGTCAAGGACATCCTCGGCATCAACGCCGCGATGGACTGCATCTCCAGCGGTGACATCGGGGCCTGCGGCGAGACGCTGCTGAACATCGCGGGCAGCTTCGCGGGCGGCATCGCCGGAAAACTCCTGGCGAAGTACGGCATGCCCTGGAACATCGGCAAGGGCATCAAGCTCGCCAAACGCGTCACCGGTCTGCTGAAGGACATCTTCGGCGGCCTGAAGGCCATGTCGAAGGCGTCCGAGCGCCTCAACAGCGCCCGGGCGGCGCTGGCGAAGGCGAGGGAGAAGGCGCTCGCCGCCGTCGACCGGATCAAGAGCTCGGTCGGTGGGGGCGGCAAGGCCGGCAAGTGCCACAGCTTCCTGCCGGACGCCGAGGTCCTGCTCGCCGACGGCAAACGCAAGAAGATCAAGGACATCAGGCCCGGCGACCGGATCACGGTCACCGACCCGGAGACCGGCCGCACGGTCGTCCGTGAGGTCGCGGGCACGATCGTCACCGAGGACGACAAGCAGTTCGTCGACCTCACGGTCGGGGCGGCCTCCCTGGTCGCCACGGTCACCCACCCGTTCTGGGTGGTCTCCGAGAACCGCTGGGTCCAGGCCGGGGACCTGCGCCCGGGCATGACCCTGCGCACGGCGAGCGGCACCACGGCCACCGTCGAGGACGTCCGCCACTTCGAGCGCCGCCAGCGCACCCACGACCTCACCGTCACCGGCATCCACACCTACTATGTGGCGGCCGGCGAGACCCCGCTGCTGGTCCACAACTGCGATGTGGCCCTGGGACAGAAGGACGAGGGCACCTACGCCTGGGCGGAGAAGAAGGAGTTCAAGCACTTCCAGAAGGCGGGGGAGAACTGGATGGGGCCGGTGCAGGACGCGATCCGCGACCCGAAGGTCAAGCTCCACGTCAACCTGGAGGGCGTCGGCAACTTCATGGACGCCGCCACCGACGGGCTCACCCCGGGGCACCCGTTCGCCACGGACATCGAGATGGGACTCATCGCCCGGGCCGTCTACTCCGGTGAACGGTCGTGGAAGAGCATCACGTTCTACAAACGCGAGGGGAACGAGCTGACGGCCCTGCCGACCGGACCCGAACCCGACTGGTCACAGATGGCCGGAATCCGCAGGTTCATCACGGACGCGAGTCCGTCGTGCACGTGCTAGCAGCGATCAACGAGGAGAACCTTCGGACATGGACGGGATCGAACCGGCCGGCCACCCGGACGTCGTCGAGGCGGGCGGACTGGTCCCGGCGCTGGAGGCCGTCGCGCGACGCGAGGGCGTGGACCTGGGGCGGGTGTACAACCGGGAGATCCTCGGGCCACACACCGCGGAAGTGGACACGGACCGCGGAAGGATCTCCGTGGAACTCGGCGCCAGGCGGGCGTTCTACCTGACACTGGGCGGGACGCACCGGGGCTTCCAGTGGGCCACCGGCGTGACCGACGACCTCACGGCGCTGGTACGGGCCGTGGCGGCGTGGCGGGGCGGGACCCGGATCGCCGAGTTCGTCGCGGCGTACCCGTTCATGACCGCGGGGCGCCTCGCCGAGGCCCAGGAGTCGGGTGATCCGGTGGCGGCGCAGTGGGAGCATCTGCGGACATCCCCGTACCTCGCCGACGAGCGCCCCTTCGTGGACGCCGTGCACGCCGACGGCAGGTTCCGCCGCCTGTACCCGAACCTCAGCCACGGCACGCTGAGGCTCAGCACCGGCGGCGGGGTGCAGGGCGCGCGGGAGATCCACATCCTCCCGGTCGACGCGGGGCGTTACCGGGTCGAGGACACGGGGACGGAGGGTTCGCGCCGGTACGTCGCCTCCCTCGCGGAGGCGCTGGACGTGGCCGCCGAGCACCTCGGACTCTGATGCGAGAGAGGCGGGGGGGGGGGGGGGGGGGGGGGGGGGGGGGGGGGCGGGCGGGGCGGGGGGGGGGGCGGGCCCGCGCCCGGGGCGGGGCGCGCCCCCGCCCCCCCGCCCCCCGGCGGGCGCGCGGGCCCCCCCCCCCCCCCCCCCCCCCCCCCCCCCCCCCCCCCCCCCCCCCCATCACTGGGCTGCCTACTTCGCCGCCGGCCTCGGCTGGGCGATCGGGGAGGCCACCGCCGACTGGGGCGACTCCGTGTTGGCGTACACCGACGGGGCCGCGACCGCCGCCGTCGGGTCGAGGACCGCCTCCTCCTCGGGGAGGGCCGTCGCGCCGCCGACGATGCGGATGTCCGCCGCGTCGAAGGCCCGCTTGACGCGCCAGCGCAACTCGCGGGCGACGGTGAGGGACTTGCCGGGCATCGTCTTGGCCGAGAGGTGGACGACCATCGAGTCGAGGAGCACGCTGTCCAGGCCGAGGACCTCGATCGGGCCCCACAGGAGCTCGTTCCAGGGCTCTTCCTTGCTCATCTTCTCGGCGACCTCGTCGAGGGTGGCCTTCACCCGGTCCAGGTCCTCGGACGCCTTCACGGTCACGTCGACGCCCGCCGTCGCCCAGCCCTGGGACAGGTTGCCGATGCGCTTGACCTCGCCGTTGCGGACGTACCAGATCTCACCGTTGTCGCCGCGCAGCTTGGTCACGCGCAGCCCGACCTCGATGACCTCGCCGGCGGCCACGCCCGCGTCGATCGTGTCGCCGACGCCGTACTGGTCCTCCAGGATCATGAACACGCCGGAGAGGAAGTCCGTCACCAGGTTGCGGGCGCCGAAGCCGATCGCCACACCCGCGACACCGGCGGACGCCAGCAGCGGGGCCAGGTTGATCTGGAACGTGGCCAGCACCATCAGCGCGGCCGTGCCCATGATCAGGAAGGACGCCACCGAGCGCAGTACCGAGCCGATCGCCTGCGAGCGCTGCCGGCGCCGCTCGGCGTTCACGAGCAGACCGCCCAGCGCCGTGCCGTCCACCGCCTGCCCTGTGCGGCTCATGCGGTCTATGAGCTTGGTGATCGCCCGCCGCACCGCCACTCTGAGGATCACCGCTATCACCAGGATCAGCAGGACCCTGAGCCCGATCGCGAGCCACGTCGACCAGTTCTCCTCGACCCAGCTTGCGGCGTTCGTCGCGCTCTCCTGGGCGTCCTGGAGCGTGGGCACCGCCGGGACCGTCGTCCCCGAGGGGGACGGGGACGGGGATGGCGACGAACCGGCGGCCAGTAGGACGGCGGACAAGGACACGGCAGGTACCTCCAGGTACAACGGTCCACCCGTTCCGGTACGGCGGTCAGGTCGTCCAGATCACGGAAAGGTCACCGGACGGGCAGAACCACCACACTAACGGGGCATTGTGTGGGGGGCGGCCCGATGTGTGAAGGAGAGACCGTGCTCACCTGGGCTTGAACCGGTCATGATCCGGGGGATGAATCAGATGTGGTCGAAAACACTCCCAGCCCGTTACCGGGACATGGTGGCGCTTCCACCAGGCATGAGGAGAGACTGACTGCACATCGTCCCGGCGCGAGCCACGCGCCGCCGACGCCCAAGGAGGCCTCCGTGCCGCATGTCCTGGTCCTCAACGCGTCGTACGAGCCGCTCGGCGTCGTACCGCTCCGCCGCGCGCTCGTCCTCGTACTGGAGAACAAGGCAGTCTCTCTGGAAGAGTCCGGCGCCTTCATGCACAGCGCAACCGTCACTGTCCCCGCACCCAGCGTGGTCCGGCTCAAGCGATTCGTCCGGGTTCCCTATCGGGGGCCCGTTCCTCTCACCCGCAGGGCGCTCTTCGCCCGCGACGGGGGCCGGTGCATGTACTGCGGTGGCGTCGCAACCAGCGTCGACCACGTCATCCCGCGCAGCCGCGGGGGCAAGCACGTCTGGGACAACGTGGTGGCGTCCTGCCGCCGCTGCAACCACGTGAAGGCCGACCGACATCTCGTCGAGATCGGCTGGCGGCTGCGCCACAAACCCGCCCCGCCGAGCGGACTGGCCTGGCGCATCATCGGCACCGGCCATCGGGACCCGCGCTGGATGCCGTACTTGCAGCCCTACGGCGCTGATGACGCCCTGGCCCGGATCGACGGCATCTCCGCCTGACGATCCGGGCCTTCGCATTGCCCGCCCCGGGGGTCCCCCGTGCCCCCGGGGCGGGCCGTTGTGGTGCGCTCCGGCGCGTTTTCAGGTGCCTTGCCTCGGAGCGTTTCACGTGCATTGTCCCTGAGTGCGCTTCCGCGCGTCTCACACGTAGCGGAGCTCCGCCGGGTGCACCGAGCGGCGCAGCAGGGGCAGCGAGGTGGCCGCCGCCAGCAGACAGCACGCGTAAACGGCCACCGGGACAAGCAGCGCGACGTACGGCACGCTCGTGGGGGCGTCCATGGGCAGCGACGCGTACCAGACGCCGATCGCCATGCCCCCGACACCCGCGACGGTCACGGCGGGCGCCAGCGGCAGCGCCGTCTCCAGGAGCAGCGCCCGGCCGAGTACCGCACGCGGCACCCCGGCGGCGGCCTGCGCGGCCAGGCCCCGGCGGCGGTTGGCCAGGGACTCCGCGGTGCCGACGGCCAGTCCGGACAGGGTGATGGCGAGGGCGACCGCGATCGCCGCGGCGGTGAGGTTCAGGCCCGTCGAGTAGTAGGACATGGGCATGCCGAGCTCGCCCCGGTCCTGCATGCCGTTCAGCTCGGTCAGGAGCGTCTGCCGGATCCCCACGAATGCCGTGCCGACGACCGTCACCAGCAGCACCGCCGCGTGCGTGCGGGCCGCCGCCCACGGGTCGTCGCGCAGCCGCTCCGCCGCGATCAGCGTCGCCGCCGTCCGGGCCCGGGCGGCCAGCAGCCGCCCGGTGACCTTGGCCGCGGCCCCCGCCAGCCACACCGTGCCCGCGCCGACCGCGAGGACCAGGCCGAACATCAGCAGCGGCACCTGCCCGTGGCTGCGGCCCGGCTGGTTGCCCGAGGTGCCCGCGACGGCGAGAAGCGCCAGCAGCACCACCAGCAGCACCGCCCCCAGGAACAGCAGCCCCGGACCCCGACCCGAGTTCGGCCGCACCCGGCGCACCCAGCCGAGCGGCGAGGTCACCACCCGGCGCAGCGCCAGCGCCCCCGCCGCCGCGCCCAGCACCGGCACGCCCAACGCGACGAGGACGAACCCGGCCCAGGCGAGGGCCACGGGGTGGTCCCACCGGCTCAGCAGCACCGTGAGCGCGGTGGCCGTGGCGAGCGCCGAGCCCAGCAGGCAGGCCAGCCCCGTCTCCAGCGCGGCGATCCGACGCACCTGCGCCGGAGTGGCGCCCGCCAGGCGCAGGCCCGCCAGCCGCCGGTCGCGGTGCACGGCGCCGACCCGGGCGCACTGCCCGAGGAAGCCGAGCACCGGAACCAGCAGGAGCAGCAGGCTCACGATCACCCCGGACCGCTCGCCCGGCTGGTTCAGCAGACCGTTGCCGACGGGCACGCTGTATTGCCCCCGCAGCGAGGCCAGCGCGGTGGCGGCGAGGGCGAACCCCGTCGCCAGCGCGGCCCCGGCCGCCGTCAGCCCGACCCGCCACCACTCCCTGCGGTCGGAGCCTCGGGTGAGCTGCCAGGCGAGGCGGACGTCGGTCGTGATCCCGGGGCGTCGCTCTGTGCCTGCCTCGGTGCTCATGCCGTCACCCCCACCGGTGCCACGCCGCCGTCGATCAGCCGGACCTCGCGGTCGGCGTACGCCGCCACCTGGGCGTCGTGCGTGATCAGCAGCACCGATGTCCCGGACTCGCGGGCCGTGTGCACCAGCGCCGTCATCACCTGCTCGGTCGCCAGCGAGTCCAGTGCGCCCGTCGGCTCGTCCGCGAAGACCACCTTCGGGCCGGTGACCAGGGCCCGGGCCAGCGCGACCCGCTGGGCCTGGCCGCCGCTCATCTCGCCCGGCCGCAGCCCCTCCTGCCCGCGCACCCCGAACCGCTCCAGCCACTCGCCCGCCTGGGCGTGCGCCTCGGCGCGGGCGGCCCCGGCCAGCATCAACGGCAGCGCCACGTTGTCCACGGCCGTCAGCTCCGGAATGAGCTGACCGAACTGGAAGACCACCCCGAAGTCCGTACGGCGCAGCACGCTCAGCCGCTTCTCGGGCAGCTGGTCGAGCCGCTCCCCGGCGTACACCACCGAGCCCTCGTCCGGGCGGACGATGCCCGCCAGGCAGTGCAGCAGCGTGGACTTGCCGCTGCCGCTGGTCCCGGTGACGGCGAGGATCTCGCCGGCGTGCAGTTCGAGCGAGGCGCCGCGCAGGGCCTGCGACCTGCCGTGTGTCTTGGCGAGGTCACGGCCCGCGAGGAGCGGTACCGACGTACCCCCGTTGTTGCTCATGCTGCGTCGACCTCCGCGGTCAGAGTGATCAGCCGGGCCGCCGTCGTGGTCATCCAGCGGAGGTCGGCGTCGAGGTGGTTGAGGGCGTAGTCCGCCGAGAGCACGGTCGCGAGATCCGCGTCCTTGGTGGTCTTCACCGCGGTCAGCTCACGCATCCGCTCCATGTGGGCGGCGCGCTGAGTCCGTAGGTAGGCGGCCGGGTCGCCACCCGAGAGGATCGAGACGACGACCTTGGCGAAGATCTCGTTCGTGATGAACGGCGCGGGCGGGGCGATCTCCCCGGCCCACCGCGTCAGCTCACGCGAGCCCTCGTGCGTCGAGCGGTACACGGTCCGCTCCGGGCCGCCGTCCGAGTCGGTGCCCTCGACCTCAGCCAGGCCGTCGCGGACCAGGCGCTGAAGGGTCGTGTACACCTGCCCGTAGGCCAGTGGACGGGCCTGGGGGAAGCGTTCGTCGTGGCGTCGCTTCAGGTCGTAGCCATGGCTCGGCCCCGTCGCGAGCAGCCCCAGCAGGATGTGACGGGTGCTCATGGGGATCATTATGCACTCGATATATGTACTGAGTGAATAGCAGGGAGGAGAGAGGGGAGGAGAAAGGAGGAGTGAGTTGGAACATGTGTCTTGTTCGGGGTTCACACGTCTGCCCTCGCGCCTGGTGGGTAGGGCTGCGATAACCCGTTACGACGATTACGACTCCGTACTCGACGAAGGAGGCCCTCGTGGCCACACCGGTGCACCCCCTGCTTTTCGCCCGCTCCAAACCTGAGGCGGAGCCCTACGTGGAGCACTCCGCCGAGCCCGACGACGACCGCCTGTGCATATTCAGCGCCGAGGCAGCCCATGCCGAGGCACCCCTGACCAGCGAACCGCCCCTTCCCGACGCCGAGCCGCTCACCAGCGAGCCGCCGCTCTCCGACGCGGCACCCCTGACCAGTGAGTCCGACGCCGCCCTGGACTCCGGCACCACGAGGCCGTAGATGACCCCACCCCGGCCGGTCCTCACCGAGGACCTGTCCCGGCTCGCCGAGCTGCACGGCGTCGCCGCCTCCTACCGCCCCTCCCCGGACCGCACGGTCACGGCCTCCGCCGCGGCCGTCGTCCGGGCCCTGGCCGCCCTCGGCGTGGACGCCGGCACCCCGGAGGCCACCCGCGCCGCGCTCGCCGACCGGGAGCGGGAACTGAGCGAGCGGCTGCTGCCGCCGACCGTGGTCCGCTGGAGCGGTGCCGCCGCGCCTGCCGCGCCTGCCGGGCTTGGCGTGCCTGTCGTACCTGCCGGGCCCGCTGTGCTTGCCGCGCTGCCGGAGGGGACCCTTCTGCGTGTCGAGACCGAGCAGGGTGAGAGCCGCGCCGATGTCGAAGACCTTCCGCCGGGGGTTCATCTGCTGACGGCCACCGCGCCCGACGGGCGCACGGCCCGTGCCCACCTCGTTGTCGCACCGCCCCGGCTGCCCACGCCCACCACTCGGTCCTACGGGCTTCTCGTCCAGCTCTACTCGCTGCTGTCCCGGCGGTCCTGGGGGATGGGTGACCTCGGTGACCTGGGAGAGCTGGCCGGGTGGGCGGGGCGGGCGTTGGGGGCCGGGTTCGTGCAGGTCAATCCGTTGCACGCGGCCGTTCCGGGGGCTCCGACCGATCCGTCGCCCTATCGACCGTCCTCACGGCGGTTCCCTGATCCGGTGCATCTGCGGGTCGAGGATGTTCCCGAGTACGCGTACGTCGTCGGAGAGGGCGGCGAGCGAGTGCGGGGGGCGTCGGGGCGGGCCGGGCAGTTGCGGGACGCGGTGCTGGAGAAGGGCGCGCTGATCGACCGCGACGCCGTGTGGGGGCTCAAGCGGGAGGCGCTCGAAGCCGTGGGTGAGGTGCCGCTCGGGCCCGGGCGGCGGGCCGCCTACTGCGACTTCCTCGCCGAGCAGGGGCAGGCCCTCGAGGACCATGCGACCTGGTGTGCGCTCGCGGAGGTGCACGGGTCGGACTGGAGCCGGTGGCCGGTGGGGCTGCGGGACCCCCGCTCGGCGGAGACCGCGCGTGCGCGGGCCGAGCTGATGGACCGGGTCGACTTCCACTGCCGGCTCGCCTGGCTCACCGACACGCAGCTCACCGGTGCGCAGCGTGCGGCCCGGGAGGCGGGGATGCCGATCGGTCTCGTGCACGACCTGGCGGTCGGTGTGCACCCTGAGGGGTCCGACGCGTGGGCGCAGCAGGAGTACTTCGCGGCGGGGATGTCGGTGGGGGCGCCGCCGGACGCGTTCAACGCGCGCGGGCAGGACTGGGGGCTGCCGCCCTGGCGGCCGGACCGGCTGGCCGCGTCGGGCTACGCGCCGTACCGCGACCTTCTGCGCGGCCTCTTCCGGTACGCGGGTGCGCTGCGGATCGATCACGTGATGGGGCTGTTCCGGCTGTGGTGGGTGCCGCAGGGGGAGGCGCCTACGGAGGGTACGTACGTTCGTTACGACGCCGAGGCCATGCTTGCGATCCTGGTGCTGGAGGCGTCGCGGGCCGGGGCGGTGGTGATCGGGGAGGACCTGGGGACGGTGGAGCCGGGGGTGCGGGAGGCGTTGCGGGAGCGGGGGGTGCTCGGGACGTCGGTGTTGTGGTTCGAGCGGGACTGGGAGGGTGACGGTCGGCCGCTGCGGCCCGAGGACTGGCGGGCCGACTGCCTTGGCACCGCCACGACGCACGACCTGCCGCCCACCGCGGCTCGGCTCGCCGGGGAGCATGTCGAACTCCGGGACAGCCTGGGGCTGTTGACGGGGGACGTCGAGACGGAGCGGGCGGAGGCGGCCGCCGACACGGGGGAGTGGCTGGCGCTGCTCGCCGAGCTCGGTCTGCTGGAGGGTGGGTCCGGGGGGGTGGGGGCGCCCTCGGAGGAGGCCGAGATCCAGGCCGTCCACCGCTTTCTCCGCCGGACGCCCGCGCACATGCTCGGCATCTGGCTCCCCGACGCTGTTGGCGACCGCCGGCCCCAGAACCTTCCCGGGACCTGGGACCAGTACCCGAACTGGCGCCTGCCGATCGCCGACGCGGAGGGCCGCCCGGTGACACTGGAGGAGCTGGCGGCTTCTCCGCGGGTGCGGGCGTTGGTGGAGGTGTTGAGGGAGGGGTAGGGCGGTTGGGCGTTGGGCGTCGGGTGGGTGGCTGGGGCGCGTGCGGCCGGTGGGTGGGTCGGGGGTGTGGGGGTGCGGCGAGCCCGTCGCCTGTCGGGCCCCTCTGTCCCGCTGCCACAGTGCACCGGCGTCGGGACCAGCTACGCGACGGGCTGCGCCACACCCCCACACCCCACGCCCGCCGTCTGGCGGCCTGCCCGCCACGGTGGCGCGCGACGGGCTGCGCCATGCCCCCACACCCCACTCCCGCCGTCTGGCGGCCTGCCCATCACGGTGGCGCGCGACGGGTCGCGCCATACCCTCACACCCCACTCCCGCCGTCTGGCGGCCTCCCCGCCACGGTGGCGCGCGACGGTCGCGGCCCGGCCCCTGTGCCTCTCATACGGCACCCCGGGCGCGCAGCCCCTCGCGGCGTTCGCTACTTTTGCAGGGTGGACAAGAAGAACGCCCTGCGCGCCGGCGCCCTGGCTGCCGGTACGACGCTGATGATGCTGCTCATGTCGTCCCCTGCGCTCGCGCTGACCCGCGACGACGGCGACGACCCCGGTCAGGGCCTGAGCGTCATCGAGACGCTGGGCCTCTATGTCCTGGCCCCGCTCGTGATCTTCGCGGTCATCACCGGTCTGGTGATGGTCCTGGACGGGTCGACGGACCGCGAGCCGAAGACGAAGGGCAAGGCGAAGGCGAACGCCGGCGCCTGACGCGGGCGCCCTCGGCGTTGCTGAGGAGGCCCCGTGAACGTCATCGTCGTCGGCTCCGGACCCACCGGCCTGCTCCTCGCCGGTGACCTCGCCACCGCCGGCGTCTCCGTCACCCTCCTCGAAAAGCGCCCGCGCGGGATCGGCAACCTCTCGCGCGCCTTCGTCCTGCACGCCCGCACCCTCGAACAGCTCGACGCGCGTGCCCTGGCCGACGAGTTGGAAGCCGTGGGGCGCCGGCTCGACCGGCTTCGTCTTTACGGTCGCCTCGACATCCGCCTCGACACGCTTCCGTCCCGCTTCAACCACCTTCTTGTGATTCCCCAGTACGAGGTGGAGAGGGTTCTGCAGCGGCGCGCCGTCCAGGCCGGTGTCGACTTCCGGTACGAGACCGAGGTGACCGGACTGGCCCAGGACGGGGACGGGGTCGTCGTCGAAGCGCGCGGTGCGGGCGAGAGGCCGGTGATGTTCCGCGCCGCCTACGCCGTCGGCGCCGACGGCATGCGCAGCGTGGTGCGGGATGCGATCGGTCTGCCGTTTCCCGGCCGGTCGGTCATCCGGTCCGTCGTCCTCGCCGACGTCCGCCTCGCCGAGCCGCCCGAGACCCTGCTCACGGTCGACGCCGCCGGTGACGCCTTCGCGTTCCTCGCGCCCTTCGGCGACGGCTATCACCGGGTCATCGGGTGGCACCGTGGCCGTGACGTTCCCGAGGGCCGGCCCGTCGACCTCGACGAGGTCAAGGAGATCGTCCGCCTCGCCCTGGGGCGTGATTTCGGGATGCACGACGCCCGCTGGATGTCCCGCTTCCACAGCGACGAACGCCAGGCGCCCGCCTACCGCGTGGGCCGTGTCTTCCTGGCCGGCGACGCCGCGCACGTGCACACGCCGGCCGGTGGCCAGGGGCTGAACACCGGCCTTCAGGACGCGGCCAACCTGAGCTGGAAGCTGGCCCACGTCGTCAAGGGGCACGCCTCCCCGGAGCTTCTCGACACCTACCAGGCCGAACGGCATCCGGTCGGGAGGGCGGTGCTCCTCAGCAGCGGCGGCATCGTCCGGCTGGCCCTGGCCAGGCGTCCCTGGACTCGGGCGCTGCGGGGCTTTCTCGCGGCATCCGCGGACTTCGCCGGTCCCGTGCGGCGCAGGGCCCTGGCCCAGGTCACCGGGATCGGGTACAGGTACCGCGCCCCCCGGGGCTCCCATCGGTTGACCGGGGTCCGCGTTCCGGATGTCCGTCTCGCCGGTGGCGGTCGTCTGCATGAGGCCCTGCGTGGTGGGCGCTTCGTGCTGATCACCCCGGAGGCGTACGAGGATCGGGGGGAGAGGGAGGACCGGCTGAGCGTGGCTCGTTGGGCGAGTGATCGGTGTACGGCTCTGCTGGTGCGGCCCGACGGGTATGTGGCCTGGGCGGCCGACCGTGCCGAGCGGGCGGCGATCGAGGCGGCCCTCGCCGCGTATGTCGGATAGGCCCTAGTGGGTGGGGCCCTGCGTTCCCGCTAGCAACTCCCGCAGCAGGTCGGCCAGTTGGTCGGCCTGTTCCTCGTTCAGGGCGTTGGCCAGGGCCTCCGTCTGGACGGCGAGGCCCGCGCCGACCGCCTCGTCGACCAGGGCCAGGCCCTGGTCCGTGAGCGTAACGTGCAGAGCGCGGCGGTCGTGCGGGTCGGGGGAGCGGCGCAGCAGGCCGGCGCGTTCCAGCTTGTCGAGGCGGCCGGTCATGCCGCCGGTGGTGAGCATGAGGGTCGCCGAGAGCTGGCGGGGGGAGAGGGTGTACGGCTCGCCGGCGCGGCGCAGGGTGGCGAGGACGTCGAACTCGCCGCGCGCGATCCCGAACCGGGCGTACGCCTGCTCCACGCGGTCGCCCATCGTGCGCGAGAGCCGGTAGACGCGGCCGAAGACCTCCATCGCCCGGGTGTCGAGGTCGGGCCGGACGGCGGCCCACTGCTCGATGATCGCGTCGACCGGATCGTGGGGGGCGGAGGCCCCCGGCCGGGGGCTCTGTGGGGGGTGGCTCTGCGTCATGGGGCGAGTATCCGGGCACTTTCGCTCGACCGCAAGAAAGTGGCTTGACGGTAAGTTGCTTAGCGCTAAGCTAATTGCGAGCTAACTCAAGGGGGTCCTTGCCATGACGGCGAAGGTCAGCACCGCGTCCCTGCCGGGCCGGTGGGTTCTGCCGGTCACCGCCGCCGTCAACGGCGTCGCGACCGGCATGTACGTCCCGTTCACGCTGGTGTTCTTCCACCACGTCACCGGCCTGTCCTTCACCGTCGTCGGCGCCGTGCTCACCGCGACCGGACTCGTGGGCCTCACCCTCCTCCCGCTCGTCGGGGCGGCCGTCGACCGGTACGGCGCCAAGCGCGTGCAGTACGCGTTGTACGGCGTGCGGGTGGTGGGGTTCGCTCTCTATCCCTTCGCCCACTCCCTCGCCGCCTTCGCGGCCGTCGCCCTGGTCACCGCGGCCGCCGACCGCGGCTTTCCCGCCGTACAGCAGACCCTGATCGGTGAGGTGGCGCGCGGGGCCGAACTGGACCGGCTCCAGGCTGCCACCCGGGCGCTGCAGAACGCCGGGTACGGGGCCGGGGCGCTGACCGCCACGCTGGTCATCGCCTTCGCGGGCGGCACCGGCTACACCTGGACCGCCTGGGGCAACGCGCTCTGCTTCGCCCTCGCCGCACTGCTGCTGCGCCCGCTCAGGCCGGTGCGGGCGAGCGAGGGGGCGGGGGACGGGCGTACGGGCGCCGGGTACCGGCTCGTCCTTGCCGACCGGCCCTTCCTCGTCGTCACCGGCGCCAACTTCCTCAACGCGCTGAACTACTCGGCCCTGTCGGTGCTCGTCCCGCTGTTCGTCGTGGAGTGGCTGCGTGGGCCCGCGGCGCTCTCCGGGGCCGCCTTCACCCTCAACACGGTGGTGTGCGCGGTGGCCGGGGTGTACGTGGGCGCCCGGGTGCGGCGGACCGGGGCCCGGCGCACCCGGGCGGCCGCTCTCGGCGGTGGACTGTTCGCCGTCGGGTTCGCCGCGCAGATCGTGCTCGGCACCCTGCGTCCCGGCTCCGCCGCGGTCCTCGGCACGGCCCTGGCCGCCGTGGTCCTCGTCCACACGTTCGGCGAACTGGTCCACAGCCCCGCCGCCGAGGTGCTCGCCGTGGCCGCGGCGCCCGAGGAGCTGCGCGGCCGGTACATGGCGGCCTACCAGATGTCCTGGTCGCTGGCGAAGACGGTGGCGCCGTCGATGTTCACGGCCCTGCTCGCCGTCGACGGCCGGGTGCCGTGGGCCGTCCTGATCGTCACCTCGGCGGTGGCCGCGGGCCTGTTGATCCGAGTGGAGCGCCACCTGCCGGCGGAAGCGGTACGGCCCGTGCCGGTCGCCGTCGCGCACGGAACCGGCGCGTCGACCGCGGCCACCTCGTCCGTCACCGCCTGAGCCATCAACCTCTACTCTCCGAAGGGACCCGGCCATGCGACGGTTCGCGACCCCCCTGCTGACCGCCCTCGCCCCCGTCTCCTGGGGCACCACCTACGCCGTCACCACCGAGTTCCTCCCGCCCGACCGCCCCCTGTTCACCGGCCTGATGCGCGCCCTGCCCGCCGGGCTGCTGCTGCTCGCCCTCGCCCGGGTGCTGCCGCGCGGCGCCTGGTGGTGGAAGGCGGCGGTGCTCGGCGCACTGAACATCGGCGCCTTCTTCCCGCTGCTGTTCCTCTCCGCGTACCGGCTGCCCGGTGGCATGGCGGCCGTCGTCGGCTCGGTGGGGCCGCTGTTCGTCGTCGGACTCTCGGCGCTGCTGCTGGGGCAGCGGCCGACCGTACGGACCGTACTCACCGGTGTCATGGCCGCGTTCGGCGTCAGCCTGGTCGTGCTGAAGGCGGCCGGGGCGCTGGACGCGCTCGGCGTGGCGGCGGCCCTCGCCTCCACCGCGTCCATGTCCGCCGGCACCGTGCTGACCAAGAAGTGGGGCCGGCCGGACGGAGTGGGCCCGCTCGCGCTCACGGGCTGGCAGCTCACCGCGGGCGGTCTGCTCATCGCCCCCGTCGCGTTGCTGGTCGAGGGCGCCCCGCCCGCGCTGGACGGCCGGGCGATCGGGGGCTACCTCTACCTCGCGCTGGCCAACACGGCGGTCGCCTACTGGCTCTGGTTCCGCGGCATCGGCCGCCTCTCCGCCACCCAGGTCACCTTCCTCGGCCCGCTCTCCCCGCTGACCGCCGCCGTGGTCGGCTGGGCCGCCCTCGGCCAGGCGCTGACACCGCTCCAACTGGCGGGCATGGCCCTGGCGTTCGGCGCGACGGTGGTGGGGCAGCTGAGGGGAGGAGGCCATCGGGCTACGGGGCCCGCACCGGTTGCCTCCTCGGGGAGCAGCCCCTTGAAGACGGCGTCGCACCGATAGGGAAGGGGCGTCCGGTGCGACACCGGGCGCCCCTCATCCACGGAGCGACGACTACTGCGCGTCCGCCGCCTGGGCCCTCAGGGCGCGCTCCACACCCGCCCGGTTCTCCGAGATCAGGCGGCGCAGGGCCGCGCTGTGCTCGGCAGCGGCCAGCCAGGTGCCCGTCTTGCCCAGGGTCTCCTCGGAGACCTGGAGGGACGGGTAGAGGCCGATGGCGATCTGCTGCGCCATCTCGTGGGAGCGGGACTCCCAGATGCCCTTGACCACCTCGAAGTACTTGTCGGCGTACGGGGCGAGCAGCTCGCGCTGGTCGGTCTGGACGAAGCCCCCGATGACCGCCTCCTGCACGGCGTTCGGGAGCTTGTCGGACTCGATGACCGACGCCCACGCCTCGGCCTTGGCCTCCGGCGTCGGGCGGGCGGCGCGGGCGGTCGCCGCGTGGCGCTCGCCGGCCGCCGTCTTGTCACGCTCGTACTCGCCCGCGATCTCCGTCTCGTCGAACCGGCCCACGGCCGCCAGACGCTCCACGAACGCCCAGCGCAGCTCGGTGTCGACGACCAGGCCCTCGATCGTCTGGGTGCCCTCGAGCAGGGCGTCCAGCAGGTCCAGCTGCTCCGGCGTACGGGCCGTCGCCGCGAAGGCGCGCGCCCACGCCAGCTGGTGGTCGCTGCCCGGCGCCGCCGCGCGCAGGTGGGCCAGGGTGGCGTCCGTCCAGCGGGTCAGCAGGGCCTCGCGGGCGGTCGGGTCGGCGTACAGGTCGATCGCCAGCTTCACCTGGCGGTGCAGCGACTGCACCACGCCGATGTCGGACTCCTTGCCGATACCCGACAGCACGAGGGAGAGGTAGTCACGGGTCGGCAGTTCCGCGTCCCGCGTCATGTCCCACGCCGACGCCCAGGACAGGGCACGCGGCAGGGACGACTCGAAGTCGCCGAGGTGCTCCGTGACGAACGCCAGGGACTTCTCGTCCATCCGGACCTTGGCGTACGACAGGTCGTCGTCGTTGAGCAGGACGACATCCGGGCGACGCTTGCCGACCAGCTGCGGTACGGCCGTCAGCTCGCCGTCGACGTCCAGCTCGATGCGCTCGTCGCGCACCAGCTTGCCGCTGTCGTCGTCGAGGTCGTACAGACCGACCGCGATGCGGTGCGGGCGCAGGGTCGGCTCACCCTTGGCGCCGGCGGGCAGGGCGGGGGCCTCCTGGCGGATCGCGAAGGAGGTGACCACGCCGTTCTCGTCGGTCTCGATCTCCGGGCGCAGGATGTTGATGCCGGCCGTCTCCAGCCACTTCTTCGACCAGGTCTTCAGGTCGCGGCCCGAGGTCTCCTCCAGGGCGCCCAGCAGGTCGGACAGGCGCGTGTTGCCGAACGCGTGCGCCTTGAAATACGCCTGCACGCCCCGGAAGAACTCGTCCTCACCGACGTACGCGACCAGCTGCTTCAGCACGCTCGCGCCCTTGGCGTACGTGATGCCGTCGAAGTTGACGAGCACGTCGTCCAGGTCGTTGATCTCGGCCATGATCGGGTGCGTCGACGGCAGCTGGTCCTGGCGGTACGCCCACGTCTTCATGGAGTTGGCGAAGGTGGTCCAGGAGTGCGGCCAGCGCGACTCGGGGTGGGCCGCCTGGCACGCGATCGACGTGTACGTGGCGAACGACTCGTTCAGCCACAGGTCGTTCCACCACTCCATGGTGACCAGGTCGCCGAACCACATGTGGGCCAGCTCGTGCAGAATCGTCTCCGCGCGCACCTCGTACGCCGCGTCCGTCACCTTGGACCGGAAGACGTACTGGTCGCGGATGGTCACCGCACCCGCGTTCTCCATCGCGCCCGCGTTGAACTCCGGCACGAACAGCTGGTCGTACTTCTCGAACGGGTACGCGTAGTCGAACTTCTCCTGGAACCACTCGAAGCCCTGCCGGGTCACCTCGAAGATGGCGTCCGAGTCGAGGAACTCGGCGAGGGAGGGACGGCAGTAGATGCCGAGCGGGACGGACTGCCCGTCCTTCTCGTACACACTGTGGACGCTGTGGTACGGGCCGACGATCAGCGCGGTGATGTACGTCGAGATGCGCGGCGTCGGCGCGAACTCCCAGACGTTGTCCTTGGGTTCGGGCGTCGGTGAGTTGGAGACGACCGTCCAGCCGTCGGGCGCCTTCACCGTGAACTGGAAGGTGGCCTTCAGGTCCGGCTGCTCGAAGCTCGCGAAGACCCGACGGGCGTCGGGCACCTCGAACTGGGTGTACAGGTAGGCCTGCTGGTCCACCGGGTCGACGAACCGGTGCAGGCCCTCGCCGGTGTTGGTGTACGCGCAGTCGGCGGACACGCGGAGCACGTTGCGGCCCTCGAGCAGCCCAGGCAGGGCGATCCGGGAGTCCTTGAACACCTCGGCGGGGTCGAGCGCGTCCCCGTTGATCGTCACCTCGTGGACGGTCGGAGCCACCAGGTCGATGAAGGACTCCGCGCCGTTCTCAGCGACGTCGAAGCGCACCGTGGTCACGGACCGGTAGGTACCGCCCTCCTGCGCTCCGGAGAGGTCGAGATCGATCTCGTACGAGTCAACGGTGAGCAGCTTCGCCCGCTGCTGCGCCTCTTCGCGAGTCAGGTTTGTGCCAGGCACGCGGTCATCTCCTCGTTATGTGTCGGTTGCGTCATCCTTCCACGGGATCGACGCCGGGGGCGACGACCACGTGCCCGAGGCGCCCGACCCGTTGGGCCGCTGTGGCCCGGCGGAACGTGACGTCCGGATTCCGCCGGTGGGCCGGGGCGGTGAGCGGGAGGCTCGACGCATGACGACTCACACGGAAACCCGCTCAGAAGCCCGCACAGAAACCCGCCCAGAAGCCCACACCGCACGGCCCATCCCGGCGGACGCCCTCGCCGAGCTGCGCTCCGCCGACGACGCGGGCCGCCCGACCCTCCCCGTGATCGACGAGGAGGGCGGCTCACCCCTGCGCTGCTGCCTGCGCCACAGCGAGCCCGGTGAGCGGATCGCCCTCGTCTCCTACGCGCCCCTGCGCCGCTGGGCGGCCGAGACCGGCGCCCAGCCCGGCCCGTACGACGAGCAGGGCCCCGTCTTCATCCACGCGCGCGCGTGCGAGGGCCCGGCCGGGGACGGATGGCCGTTCACCGGCTCCCACCGCACCGTCCGCCGCTACTCCGCCGACGGGCACATCCTGGGCGGACGGCTCGTCGAGGACCCCGACGGGTTCGACACGGCCTTCGCCGAGGCGTTCGCCGACCCCGAGGTCGCGCTCGTCCACGTCAGGGCCGTCGAGTACGGCTGCTTCCTGTACGAGGTGCGCCGCGGCTGAGGCGGGAGCGTGGGGCGCGGGGCTTAGGGGTCCTTGCACTATGCCCGCCCGGGTCGCGCGGCCTGGCACCGCACCTCGCCGCGTTGCCGAAAAGCCCTAGTAACTCCGCTACGAGGGCTCTCCGGCGCCTTGCGATGCACGGCACCAGACCACGCGACCTGATCGGGCGCTCATAGTGCAAGGACCCCTTAGCCGCCGACCCCGACCCGCCACGGCCCGTCCGCCTCGATGCGCAGCAGTCCGGGGCGCTGCACCGGGGCCAGCACGTCGAGGCGGCCGACCTCGTTGACGAGGAGGTCCTCCTCGTCCTCGGGCATGTCGGGCAGGGTGGAGCGGATGTGATGCCAGACGGCGAAGTTGCTCTCGCCCTGGTGGACGAAGGACAGCACGCCCGCCCCGCCCTCGTACAACAGCAGGTCCGGGCCACGCCCGTTGAGGCTGTGGTGCAGGCGCCGGGCGTGGCCGAGCGGAAGCACCCGCAGCGTCCAGGACGTGTCGGCCCGCACGAGCAGGGACAGCGGGCGGTCCTGCGGGACCATCGCCACCGAACGGCCGTGGACCTCGTCCTCGTAGGCGGACAGCAGGTCCCGGTCGCTGCGGCCGTACGCGTCGCAGCTGTCCACGTGCACGGAGATGCTGTCCCGGCACTCGATCTCGACGACCACGCGGCCGCCGGGCGGCAGGTTCGGCGGGCAGGTGACGCGCTGCTTGCCGGTGCCCTGGTGGACGAAGGCGGGAAAGGAGGCGGCCAGTTCGGCCGCCAGCAGCTGGTCGGGGTCCATGGTGGTGAGGGGGGCCGGGGCCGGAGCGGGTGCCCGCGGCATGGGCGGCGTCGGGGGCGTCGGCGCCTGGGCGCCCGGCTCGTCCTCCACCGTGATGCCGAAGTCCGTCGCGAGCCCCGCAAGGCCCGAGTCGTAGCCCTGCCCGACCGCGCGGAACTTCCAGGCGCCGTTCCTGCGGTAGAACTCGCCGAAGACGAACGCCGTCTCCGTGCTCGCGTCGTCGATCGCGAAGGACGCGACCGGCTGCCCGGCCGGCAGCGCGACCCGCACGTCCAGCAGGGGTATCTGTCCAAATGTTCCGGCGTCGGCCGAGGCGGCCACCACGACCCGGTCCACCCCGGGCTCCACGGCCGCCAGATCCAGCCACAGCCAGTCGGCGCTCGCGCCCCCTGCGCCCTGCCCCTTGCCCAGGTGGCGCACGGTGCCGGAGGGGTGGGCGGGCTGGTTGTAGAAGACGAGGTCGGCGTCGGATCGGACCCGGCCCGCCGCGTCGAGCAGCAGAGCGGAGACGTCCACATCGGGAACGCCGGGCCCCTGCTGCCAGGTCACCGCCACCTGGAGCGCTTCCGCGGGAACGGGCAGATTGCCGCCCTTGGCCATCTGGGTCATGGCTTGATCGTCACACGAATGCGCCGGGCACCGGGCCGGATTCGTCCAGTCCGGAAAAGGAGAAGGGGACGGGCACCTTCCAGGCACCCGCCCCCTCGAAAGACCCGCGCGTCAGCCCTTGAGTTCCGCCGCCACCAGCTCCGCGATCTGTACGGCGTTCAGCGCCGCGCCCTTGCGGAGGTTGTCGTTGGAGACGAACAGCGCGAGGCCGTTCTCCACCGTCTCGTCGCGGCGGAGGCGGCCGACGTACGCCGGGTCCTGACCGGCCGCCTGGAGCGGGGTCGGGATGTCGGAGAGGGCGACGCCGGGGGCGCCGGCCAGCAGCTCCTGGGCGCGCTCCGGGCTGATCGGACGGGCGAAGCGGGCGTTGACCTGGAGGGAGTGCCCGGCGAAGACCGGGACGCGCACACAGGTGCCGGAGACCTTCAGCCCGGGGATCTCCAGGATCTTGCGGGACTCGTTGCGGAGCTTCTGCTCCTCGTCGGTCTCGTTCAGGCCGTCGTCGACGATGTTGCCGGCGAGGGGCAGCACGTTGAAGGCGATCGGACGCTTGTAGACGGACGGCTCGGGGAAGTCGACCGCGCCGCCGTCGTGGGTGAGCTTGTCGGCGTCGGCGACCACCTTCTGCGCCTGGCCGTGCAGCTCGGCGACGCCCGCGAGACCCGAGCCGGACACCGCCTGGTAGGTGGCGACGACCAGCGCCTCGAGCCCCGCCTCCTCGTGCAGCGGCTTCAGCACGGGCATCGCGGCCATCGTCGTGCAGTTCGGGTTGGCGATGATCCCCTTGGGGCGGTCGGCGACCGCGTGCGGGTTCACCTCGGACACCACCAGCGGCACGTCCGGGTCCTTGCGCCACGCCGAGGAGTTGTCGATCACGACGGCGCCCTGCGCGGCGACCTTCTCGGCCAGCGCCTTCGACGTCGCGCCGCCCGCGGAGAACAGCACGATGTCCAGGCCGGAGTAGTCGGCGGTCGCCGCGTCCTCCACCGTCACGCCGTCCAGGACGGACCCCGCGGAACGGGCCGAGGCGAACAGGCGCAGCTCGGTGACCGGGAAGTCGCGCTCCTTGAGGATCCTGCGCATGACCGTGCCGACCTGCCCGGTGGCTCCGACGATTCCGACCCTCACGGCGACTCCCTCTGTCTGTCTCTTCACGTGCCTGTTGTCCGGCCGAGGCATTTCCATCATGCGGCCGACCCCGACCCGCCTGCCAATTCTTTGCGCCGCCCGCCCGAGGAGTGGGACGCGACGATCCGACGGCCGGTTGCGGACCTGCGGTGTCCACCCCGGCTGAGCTGGAGATATTCGCCCGCAGATGGTCCCTGACCGCAAGCTCGCCTGCCCGTCCGCGACCTGGGCACACGGGGATGTGACGTACGCCTCTGTCACGCGCCGGAAACCCGGTCGAACGTTTTCCCCCACAGCGGCGTCATAGGGGAAACGCGGCGAGGGGAGGGGTGGCTGTGCTGCGCAGAATGGCTCGCCGCGGCCAGGGGGACGAGGTGCGGGACGACCCTCTGGACGCGGCGCAGGAACGCCGGGTGCGGGCGGTGCTCGCACTGGGCGGGGTGCCGCAGGCGGACCTGCCGGACGGGGTGCAGCAGGTCCGCCTGCGGTTGCTGGAGCGGGCGGCCGACGGGCGGGAGGCGCCGCGGGACGTGTCGGCGTGGGCGGCGGTCGTCGCCTCCAACCTGGCCATGGACTGGCACCGCGCCAAGCGCCGCCAGGAGCGGGTCGGGGAGCGCCTGGCCTCCCTGCGCCAGCTTGAGCACCCCTCCGGCGAGGACACCAGCGTGCTCTCCCTCGCCGTCGCCCAGGGCCTGGACGAGCTGCCCGACGCCCAGCGGCAGGTCCTCGTCCTGCGCTTCTACGCCGACCTGCCGGTGCGCTCCATCGCCGAGGAGCTCGGCGTCCCGGAGGGCACGGTCAAGAGCCGCCTGCACACGGCGGTACGGGCCCTGCGCGCCCGCCTGCACGAGGACGAGGTGGTGTGACATGCCCGCCGAACACGACAACTCCCCGGGCCGCGACGGTTCGCCGGGCCACGGGGGCTCGCTCGGCGACGACGGCTCGCCGGGCCGTGACGGCAACCTGGGCGACGACGGCTCGCTCCGCCATGACGGCTCGCCGGGCCACGGCGGCTCCCCGGCCCACGGCGACTCGCCGAGCGGCGGCTCCCCGGGCCATGACCGCTCCCCGGCCCACGACGGCCGCGAGGTCTACGACGGCATGGACGCGTTGATGGTCGCGATCACCGGCGCCGCCCTGCCCGAGCCGGCGCGCGGGGACGGCGCGTTCATGGCGGGGCACCGGGCGGCGGTGGCCGATGTGGCGCTGCTGCGGGAGCAACTGGGGATCATCGCCGACGCGTTGACGGAGCCCGCAGGCCGTCCCGCACACGAACCTGCACACGAGCCCGCTTCCGCACCCCGGGAAGCCCGACGGGTACGGCCCTCCCGGCCCCTGCCCCGCCCCCGGCGCCGGCTGCTGCCCGTCGCTCTCGGGGCCGTCGGTGTGGCGGTCGCCGGTGCGATGGTGACCGGTCTGGGGTGGCTGCTCGTGCAGGCCGGGGGCGGCGCGGACGACTCGGGTGCCACGGCGGCCTCCGACTCGAAGTCGGAGGCGAAGGGGGAGGCGACTTCGAACAGCGCCCTCGGCAACCCCGGTTACCTCGCCTGCGCCCGCCTGGTCGTGGAGGGTGACGTGACGAAGGTGGTCCGCGACTCCGGCACCGGCGAGGACAGCGTCACCCTGCACGTGACCCGCTTCTACAAGCCCGAGCAGGGCAAGGACGAGGTCGGCTTCGTGCTGGACTCCGGCACGGACCCGCTGCTGAGCGAGGGCGACCACGTCCTCGTGGGCATCTCCCACGGCTCCGCCTCGCCAGACGTGTGGATCGTCGGCGACCGGGAGATCGCCCGTGAACGGGACGCCGTGGTGCGGGCGTTGCCGGAGTCGCGCGGCACGCCCTGCGAGTGACCGGCACCCCGCACCGACAGCAGAGGGGCGGGCGCCCTTACGGACGCCCGCCCCTCGACCGATGCCGGTCCTAGTTGAACTTGTCCCACACCCAGCTGCCGGTGTCCTCCGGCGGCCCCGTCGGCTTGGACGGCTTGGGGAGAGGAAGGTCGCCGGGGTCCCCCGGGTCGGAGTCCGCGGGCGGTGCCTGCGCGGCCCGTACGGAGGGAGCGCTGTCCGACGGCGTGGTGTGCAGGATGCCGAGGGCCAGCGGAAGCGCCAGCGTCGCGACGGCTGCCGCGGTGCCGACGGCGATTCGGACGGCTCGCCCGGTGACGTGTCTCATTCTCTGCCTCTGCCTCTGCGATTCTCGGTGCCGGTCGTCATGCGTGGTGCGTCGTGCGTCGTGCGTCGTGCGTCGTACGTCCTGCATCGTGCGTCCTGCGTCGATCTGGGATCGATCATCCGGGGTGCCCATGTCCCTGTCAGCAGTTCCCGGTGGCCTCAGGCGGACATGGCATCGTCATGCCAGCCATCTGCCCGTCGCCGGGGTGTGTGCGTGGGCGCTCAGATAGCGGTCGGGCCTGCAGTCGCTGAGCATCCAGTCCGGCAGCAGGCCCGGGATGTCCAGCCACTGCCGCCATCCGTACCGGGCCCTGACCACCGCCTCGTCCAGGCTCGCGGCCTCGACGAAGGTCATGCCCACCAGGCGCCCGCCCCAAGGGGCCAGCGTGACGTGCGCGATGCCCGGCTGCGGGGCGGCCCGGATGCACCGGGAGATCGCGTCGAGCCGCTGGTCACCGGGCACGGCGGCCGGCGGTCCTGGGCCGTCGGGGAAGCCGGGGGCCGGTAAGGGCAGGAGAACGACCTTGACTGCGTACACCCGACCGACCCTAGGCACGAGACAGGTCCGTACCTCCTGCGTGGACGTGTCAGCCCCTGGTCATGGCAGGGAGCGGCCAGCCTCCGAAAGGCGCCGCGGGAACCGTCACAGCCAGCCGCGCCGGACCGCCTCGGCGCCCGCCTGGAAGCGGCTCAGTACCCCCAGACGCTTCTGCAGGTCGGCCGTGTTGCGGCGGACCGTGCGCAGCGAGACCCCCATCTTGCGGGCGATCCCCTCGTCGGTCAGACCCGCCGCGAGCATTTTGAGCAGGGCCGTCTCCCGGTCGCTCGGCGCGTCCTCGGCGACGCCCTGCGGTGCCGTGCCGAGCGGCACCGCGTTCTCCCACACCAGGTCGAACAGCTCCTCCAGCGCCTGCACCATGCTGGGGTAGCGGATCAGCAGCGCTCCCTGCCTGCTGTCCTCGGCGTCGATCGGGATCACGGCCGAAGTGTGGTCGCAGAGGATCATCCGCATGGGCAGGGTGGGGACCGTACGCGTCTCACCGCCGACGGAGGCGAGCCAGGTGGCGTAGGAGACGGTCGCGGGGTCGTTGCGGACGCTGTCCAGGTAGACGGTCCGCATCCGCACCCCGCGCGCGAGGTTCTGCTCGTCCAGTGGACGGCCCGCCTCGAGTGCCGCCGCGCTGAGCGCCCCGCCGGGTACGAAGGTGCGCACCTCGCTGGTGGCCTGGTGGGCCAGCTCCATCAGCCGTACCCGCACGGCGTGGACGCCCTCCAGCCGCTCCACCCCGCTGTCGCTCCGGTGGGCGGCGAGCGACGCGTACTCGGAGGTGAGCGCGGCCAGCGCGGCCCGCTCCTGGGACAACCGGGCCCGCTGCTCGTCGAGTTCGGCCTCCTTGCGCAGGAGCAGCGGGGAGAGGCTGATGTCGGGACTGACGGGCACGAACTGGTGGTCGGCGGCCTCGTGCAGCAGGGACAGCTGGGTGAGCCGGTCGAGTGCGGCGCGGACCTCGGCGGTGGTGAGACCGGTCTCCCGCTCGATGTCCTCCAACGTCCAGGAGGGGTGCAGCAGAAGGGATCGGTAGACGTCGTGGGTCGGTCTGTCGATGCCGATGGTCTCCAGCATGGTTCCCCCACAAGGACGGTGACTGGTGGTGACTGACTGGTCAGGTCGCGTGGGCTGACGGTATCCGATCCTCCGTTCGAGGCGTCGGAAGTTGTTCATTGGCATCCCCCGGCCATGGCCGCCGGGTGCCAGCCGACATGCACACCACCGGGGGTTGCGCGGCCCTAGTGTCGGGTGCACCGGGAAGCGGAGGACGGATTCCGGCCTCCACCCCGGTCACTTGAGATCACTCAACCCACCATCTCCGTAAGGGAGTTCACGCATGTCCGCGAACAGACCCAGCTCCGCCTGGCGCACCGCCGCCCGTGCCGCCCTGACCGTCGCCGCGGTCACCGCGCTGGCCGCGGCCGCCCCGGCCGCTGCTCACGCGGACGGCACGGATCCGGCCACGGACGACGTCGTCGTCGGCACGGCGCCCCCGGCGGAGCCCGAGGAGGACGTCACCGACGTGCCCGAGGCCGAGGTCACCCAGCCCCCGGCCACCGACCCGGGCGACATCCAGCTGCCGATCCCCACCAAGCCGAAGCCCACCGACGGAACTGACGCCGAGTACTGCGACCGGGCCAACGTCTACACGCCGAAGACCAAGGGCGCGAAGTACCACAAGGGCGTCGGCGCGACCCTCTCCAACACCAACAACACCTCGCGCACCGCGAAGTCGACGTTCACCTCCGAGGTGTCCGGCACCGTCGGCGTCAGCGTCTCGGGCGGCCTCTCGGTCGGCGTCGACGTGATGATCGCCAAGATCGAGGCGAAGTACGACGTCAACCTGTCCGCCTCGATGACCGCCAAGCTCGGCAACAGCATCAGCGTGGACACCCCGTCGCGGAAGACGACCAACGCCAAGTACGGGGTCTACCGGCTGAAGAACACCGGCACCAGCTACATCATCTACAGCAACTGCCAGACGTCGGCGAAGAAGACCGTCACCAGCTACACGCCGCTGAAGGTCGGCTGGTACCTGTGGGAGGGCTGAGCACACGTCGCCCCGCACGGGGCGCCGTCCTCGCGGTGTCCTGCCTGGTGGCCCTGCTGACCAGCGGCTGCTCGGCGGACGACCCCGGCGCGCGGGGCAGTGCCACCCCCTCGAAGAGCACCGGATCCGCCCGGCCGGCGGCGGCTTCCGCGCAGGGCTCGGCACGGGGCGAGCACATCGACGGCGAGACCGTCACCGAGGCGCCGCAGATCATCGACGGCGAGGTGATCGAGTCCGTGGCGAACGTTCGGGGGAACCGCGTCATGGAACTGGACGGAGGGGTGCGCCCGGGACCGGTGTCCATCGCCGTGAACTGCCAGGGCAAGGGGACGCTGACGGTGGAACTGAAGCCCGTGGGCCTCAGCTTCCCGTTGGAGTGCGTCGACGGCGAGGTCAGCAGCACGTACAACCAGATCGCGCTGAAGAAGGCGCGCAAGGACGCCGTGCTCCAGGTCACCGCGGGTTCCGGGGTGCGCTGGGCGCTGACCGTCGGGCAGTGAGGGGTCCGTGGCGCGGGGGAACCGCCACGGGCGGAACGGGGCGGGGGCGGATGCCCCGAGGGAACATCCGCCCCGCGAACACGGAAGCGGTAGGGACGCCACAGGGGAGCGCCCGTGCCGTGACCGTGCCTTGAGTGGGCCGCGCCTGACCAGCGCGGCCCACTCGGGGATCACCGGCAGCCGGTGACCTCCGCGATCACCGTCAGCCGGTGACCTTCTCGATGGTGACGGTGCCGATACCGGCAGCGGTGCCGCGGCCGTTGACCAGCCGGACCTCGCCGAAGAACTGCCGGCCGGCCGCACCGGCGGAGCGGACCAGGACCTCGGCGGAGACCTTCGCGGAGGCGCCGCTCGCGAGCGAGACGGTCTTGCCGGCGTCGACGTTCACCGAGCCCAGCGTGGACGAGAAGTACACGTCCTTGTAGGCGTACGTCGTCGAGCCGGACGGCACGCTGTAGCCGTCGATCCGGACCGTGTACGTACCGGCGGCGGGCTTGGTGAGGCTGACCGCCTCCTCCGAGTCGCCGTCCGCGGACTGACCGACCGTCACACCGTCCTTGAGCACGACCAGGTCGAGGTCGGCGGCCGCGTCGGAGACGTCACCGATGGAGATGTCGAGGCGCTCGACACCCTCGGGGACCTCGACCGTCTTCGTCTGGACGTCACGGTGGGCGATGGTCGGCGTCTCCAGCTTCGCCGAGCCCAGCGAGCCGCCCTGCAGCTTGCCCTCGATGGCGGCGAACGCGTTGGTCACGGTCCACTCGGCCGCGATCGGGGTGCCGACCTTCGCCTCCGGGATCGTGGTCACGGCCGGGTCGAAGGAGGTGCCGAGCACCGACACGTCGAGCTTGTAGGGGTTGTCGAGGTACGGCGAGGTGCGCCGCGACTCGACCTCGATCTCCCAGACGCCCGGCTGCGGGTCGACGTAGGTCCGCAGGTCGGGACGGCAGGTGTTGGGGTCCGAGGGCAGCGAGTAGTCCGGGTAGCAGTAGATCGTCGCGCTGTCCTCGACGGCGACGCCGTGCGGGTGGATGGAGATGAAGCGCGTCTGGCTCTTCTCCTTCAGCCCGCCGAGCGCCACCTCCAGGGTCTTCGCACCCTCCGGCACCGTCACGAAGTACGACGTGGAGCTGTTGCGCTGCACGGAGGAGGAGGCGGACAGGGCGTACGACGGCTTCGCCAGCGGCTGCGAGACGACGACCGTGGCGAGGATCTGCTTGTCCACGCCCTCGGTGCGCTCGTCGTCGGCCTCCAGGATGGCGCTGTGCACGCCCGCGGTCCTCGCCTGCGCCTGGACCTTGACGGTGACCGGCTTGTTCAGCGGCAGCACGATGTCGTCGTCGCCGAGAAGACGGAACGTACCGTCGTTGTTCTTCCACTCCAGCTCGTGCCGGACCGGACGGTCGGGGCCGGACGTGCGGGTGATGGTGACGTCGTACGTCTTCTTCTGCTTGGCCTTCAGGCCGCCCTCGCGGTCGTAGAGGCCGGTGCCGAAGCCGGGGGTCGCCAGGAGCTGGTCGATCGCGGTGTCGACCGGGGCCTTCACGGTGTAGTCGTGGGCGGTCGCGCCGTCCTTGATGGCGTCCCAGGCCTGCACGATACGCATCAGGCCGGCGCCCTGCTCGTGCGCCTGCACGCCCTTGATCTGGCGCGCGGTGCTGGTCAGCGCGGTGCGCAGGGTGAGCGGCGACAGCTCGATCTTGCGCTGCTTGGCGGCGGACAGCAGCAGCGCGCTCGCGCCCGCGGCCTGCGGGGAGGACATCGAGGTGCCCTGGAGCATGCCGTAGCCGGGCGGCAGGTCGTAGCCGGACTCGGCGACGGGCGCGCCGGGCGCCCAGGTCTGGATGGTGTTGATCGCCGCGCCGGGGGCGGTGATGGTCGGGGTGAAGCCGCCGTCCTCACGCGGGCCGCGCGAGGAGAAGGGGAACATGGCGTACTTCGTCTTCACGACCGAGCCGTAGTTGGCGGCCCAGGTCTCCTTGGAGACGGAGGCGCCGACGGAGAGCACCTTGTCGGCGAGGCCGGGGTCGCCGATGGTGTTGGTGCCGGGGCCCTCGTTGCCCGCGGAGATCACCAGCTGGACGCCGTAGGTGTCGATGAGCCGCGTGTAGAGCTGGGCCCGGGCGTTGTTGCCGTCGTTCAGCGGCGGCAGACCGCCGATCGACATGTTGACGATGTCGACGCCGCGCTTGGTGACGAGGTCGATCATGCCCTCGGTGAGCGCGATGTTGGTGCAGCCGCCGGTCCAGGTGCAGGCGCGCGAGGAGACCAGCTTGGCGCCGGGCGCCGCACCGTTCATCTTGCCGCCGAAGAGGCTGTTGGCGGCGGTGATGCCCGCGACGTGCGTGCCGTGCCGGCTTTCGATGACACCGATGTTGACGAAGTCGGACTTGTCGCCGGCCGCGTTGTAGACGACGTCCTTGCGGGTCTCGACCACGAAGGGGATGCGTTCGGCGATCGGCGTGGCCGGGTTGTCCGTGCCGAAGTAGCCGATCTGGAAGCCGTCCTTGTACGGCTTCAGCGCCTTCTCGTCGGTGAAGTCGGCGTCGCCGTCGAGGTCCACCCGGACCGTGCCGGCGGCCGCGTCGTACAGCACGCCCCACACGTCGGTGGTGTCGCCGTCCCGGTTGAGGTCACCGGCCATGTCGCCACCGAGGGTGGCGGACTCGGCGAAGGTGCGGAACTTGAAGTCGCCCGCGGGCGCCTGCCAGGTCTTGCCGCCCGCGGTGAACACCGGGCCGGTCACCGGGGCGTTCATCCGCAGCCAGGTGCCGTCGCTGTCGGCCACCGGGTCGGTGGCCGTCACCCAGTCGACGATCTTGCGCTCGCCGGTGGTGGTCTTCTGCAGCGCCGGGTGGGCGATGTCGACACCCGAGTCCAGGATGCCGATGGTCACCCCACGGCCGTCGTACGTCGGGTGGTCCTGCACGAAGGAGACCGCGCCGGTCTCGAAGGACGGGTTGTACGGGTTCACGGCCGGCGTCTTCTTGTCCGGCGCCGCGTATCCGGCACCCGAGGCCGACGAGCCCTGGGAGGCCGTGCCGTCCGGGGCCGGGTCGTCCAGCTTGATCTCCTGCTTGAGGTCGATCGCCTGGACGGAGGAGAGCTTCAGTGCCGCCGCGAGGGTCTTGTCCGCCTTCGCGGTGGGAACGGTGGCCCGGACGTAGCCGAGCTTGTCGTCCCGCTTGCCGACCAGCCCGCCGTCGACGGAGTCCAGCTCCTCGGCGACCTTCTCGGTCTGTCCGGGGGCGGTCGCGACCATCAGCGTGATGGTCTTGTCGCCGTCGGCCTTGGCCTCGGCGAGCAGGCCGGCGTCGTCCGAGCCCAGCTTGTCGTGGGCCGACTTGACGCCGGGGTCGGCCGTGGCCGGCGTCTCGTCCGCGGAGAAGGCCAGGGGTATCGGCCCGGCTGCGGAGAGCGCGGCGACCAGACCCGCGGCCACGGCTATGCGGGCCACGCGTCTCGCGCCCGTTCTCGGATCGCTCTGGGGGGTGAGGCTCATCGGCATCCTTTGTCGGTAAAGGAAAGTGCGTCGAATGACCGCAAAGCTTTACTCAAGAGACAGATATTTGGGGAGTGTTGACCGAATCGATATGGATCTATGGGGAAAACCCCCTATGAGCTTTGCGGCTTGGGTCCTGAATGGCCGATATATCCATTCCGTGGTGCCGGGCCGGCACGTTAACGTCCTGGAGTGCGCAAGAACTTGAGGGTCGCGGCCTACGCCATCTGCGTCCGTGACGGCCACATCCTGCTCGCCCGCTCACCCGCCGACGACGGCACCCCCGAGTGGGTCCTGCCCGGCGGCGGCATGGAGCACGGCGAACACCCCCACGACACCGTCGTCCGCGAGGTCGAGGAGGAGACCGGCTACCGGATCGAGGTCACGGCTCTCCTCGGCGTGGACTCCTCCCGCCGCACCTTCCCGGGCCGCCTCCTGCGCCGCCCCGCCGACCACCACGGCGTCCGCCTCCTCTACGAGGGCCGGATCATCGGAGGCGACCTGCGCAACGAGGTCAACGGATCGACCGACATGGCCGCCTGGCAGGACCTGGACGCGCTCGCCGGGCTGCGGCGCATCAGGTTGGTCGACGCGGGGCTGCGGCTGTGGAGGGAGCGTCCGGCGGAGGGACGCGTCCAGCGGTAGTACCCCCGCGTTCCCCGGAAAATGAACACGGAGTGACCGCTTCCGGGCCGTCCGCCGAGCGGCCGGGGACACCCAGGGTGTCCCAAGATCCACGTACGGTGATCGGCGCTGCCCGTTGCCGTCTCGTTCACACGCAGGTCATTCCCGGTGCCAAGCATCCAGTACGAGCGGGAAGTTCGCTTCGGCGAGCCCCCGCGACCACTGCCGACGCGTTCGCACCCGGGGAGACCGCGCCATGTCGCGCATACGCTCTGTCGCCAGCTCCACGCTGGGGGTCAACCGCCGTACCGTCCTCGCCGCCACCGCGGCCGTGTCCGTCTCCGCGGGCGTCGGCTACGGGTTGCGGCCCACCGAAAGCGAGGCCGCGCCCGCCCACACGGAGGCCGAGGCGCCTGTCGCCTCCTCCCGCCGGGCCCCCGCCACCCCGCTCGCCCCCTACACCCGGGGCACCACCCTCGCCACCGTCGCCGCCCCCCGCACCGGTTCCGGATACCGCCGCCTCGGCGACGGCCCCGGCTGGCAGCGTGTCGTACGCGACGAACTCGCCGTGCCCAAGTCGGGCCGCACCGGCCGCCGTACCGCGCTCGCCGCGTTCGTGCAGCTCACCGACCTGCACCTGATCGACAGCCAGCACCCGATGCGCCTGGAGTACCTCCGCTCCTCGGACATCAAGGCCTGGCGCCCGCACGAGGCGCTCACCGTGCAGGGCGCGGTCTCGCTGGTCGAGCGGATCAACGCGCTGCGAGGAGCCCCTGTCACCGGCTCACCGCTGCACTTCGCGATGGCCACGGGCGACAACACCGACAACAACGCCCACACCGAGCTGGAGTGGTTCCTGAAGGTGATGAGCGGCGGCCGCATCACCCCCAACTCCGGTGACCCGCGCCGCTACGAGGGCGTCCAGAACAGCGGCCTGAAGCAGTACTGGCAGCCCGACACCGCCGTGCGCGACGCCGACAAGCAGCTCGGCTTCCCGCACCTGGAGGGCTTCCTCGCCGCCGCCACCCGCGAGCTGCGCAGCCCCGGCCTCAACCTGCCCTGGTACTCCACCGTCGGCAACCACGACAGCCTGCCCCTCGGCTGCTACGGACACGGCGACCCCTACCTCGCCGAGTACGCCATCGGCGGCCGCAAGCTGATGAGCCTGCCCGCCGCCGAGGCCAGGAAGCTCCAGGACACCATCAAGAACGCCAAGGACCCCATGGGCGTCGTCTTCCGCGACCTCCTCAAGGCCCACACCCGCGCCATGCGCCCGGTCACCCCGGACGAGCGGCGCGCCCCCTACACCCCGGCCGACTACCTCAAGGCCCACCTCGACCCGGCCTACGCGGGCGTCGGCCCGGTCGGCCACGGCTACTCGTCGGCCAACGTCGACGCGGGCACGCAGTACTACTCCTTCCGCATCGCCGACGACGTCATCGGCATCAGCCTCGACACCACCGACCCCGGCGGCCACTACAACGGCTCGATCGGCGCGGCCCAGCTGAAATGGCTGGAGCGGACACTGCGCGAGAACAAGGACGCGTACGTCATCGTCTTCAGCCACCACACGAGTACGACGATGTCGAACTCCCGCCCCGACCCGGCCCACCCGTCGGAGCGCCGCCACACCGGCGCCGACGTGCTGTCCCTCCTCGGTCGCCACACCAACGTCCTCGCCTGGGTCAACGGCCACATCCACCAGAACCGCATCACCGCGCACTCCGCCCCCGCCGGCGGCTCCTTCTGGGAGATCTCCACCGCCTCCCACGTCGACTTCCCGCAGCTCGCCCGAGTCATCGAGCTGGTCGACAACAAGGACGGCACCCTCTCCCTCTTCACCACCCTCATCGAGTCCGCGGCCCCTCACCGCACCGACTTCAGCGACCTCTCCCAGACCGGCCTCGCCGCCCTCTACCGCGAACTGTCCTTCAACGCGCCGGGCGCCAACACCACGCTGCTCGGCGGTGACGCGGACGACCGCAACACGGAGCTGGTGCTGAAGAAGGGCTGATTCCGGCTCAACTGCCGTGCCGGCCTCAACACTTCACGTTCGTGCACTGCGCGGAGACCGACGAGGAGGCCATGCGGGGCGGCGCCGCGGACAGACCTGATCCATCCCTCACCCTCACTACCGCGGCAGCACCACCACATACGCCGCCGGGTCGCGGTCGCCCGACGCCATCAGGGCCGTGCGGACGACCGTGGCCTGCTGTTCCATGGATTCGTGGAGCTTCTTGGGGGTGAGGTGGACGACCGTGATGCCGAGCCGCTCCAGGTGCTCGCGCTTGCGGGCGTACTCGGACCACAGGGCGTCGTCCTCCTGCCGATGGCCTTGGCGGGGCGCGCGGGTGTCGAGTTCGACCGCCACCGCCTGCTCCGGCCAGTACGCGTCGAGCCCGCCCAGGTAGGGGCCGCCCGGCAGGCGCAGGTCGACGTTCCACGCCGGGTCCGGCAGCCCGTACTCCCGCACCATGCGGTACAGGCGGGCCTCCGCGATCGCGCGCGCCTCCGCCACCAGCGAGTCCACCGCGTCCACCACGTACGGACGGCTCAGCAGCTTCGCCTGGTTCAACTCCCGGACGACGGAGGAGGGTTCGCAGTGGCCGGACCGCACCGCCTCCATCAGCAGGCGGCGTACCGCGCCCGCGTCCGTCAGGTCCGCCACCGCGTCGGCCAGGGCGCGCGGCACCGGGGCGACCGGGAGGCCCGTGACCTGCTGCGGGGCGGGCAGGGCCGACGTACGGACGACGCGTGCGCAGCCCGTCGAGCGCAGGCGGCGCAGGCGTGGGACCAGGACGTCGATCTTCTCCAGGGAGAGCAGGGGAGGGGCGCAGGAGAAGCCGTGGAGGGTCAGGGCCGCCAGACCCGTGATCATCGCCTCCGCGTACGTCCCCGTGCGGTGCGGGGTGTCCGCGCCAGGCTGAGCCGGCACCCCCGCCGGCCCCGTCGTCGACACATCCCGTGCCGCGTACATCAGTACCGCGTGCAGCCGCTCCTCGCTGGTCGGCGGGCCGGGGTGGAGCAGGACCACGCCGGGGAGGATCTGCTGCCAGGCGCCGCCGGGGCGGCACTGCTCGTTCGTCTCCGCCGACGGGACGCCGTGGGCCTTCAACTGTGCCGTCGTCATCACCCGGCGCGGGCGCTCGGAGAGGTGGCACGGGGAGTGGGGGGAAGCCGGGGGGAGCGGCGTGTTGTGGTTCATGACCGGGAGGTTCCCGGACCAGGAGCCGCTCTGAACCCCTGTTACACGCTCGTCGACAAATGCGGACAAGATCGCCCTAAAGGACGGGTGTTCGGATGCCGAAACCCCTGGTCCGTTCAGGGGTGGACCAGGGGTTACGGCCTTATTGCCTGAATTCCGTAACGATCACCACGCGCCGAATCCAAGGCCAAAGGTCAACCTGGATCACCACATTGCCGCATCAACGGATCGTCGGATCACCCCATCACACGGCCCCCGCCGCCTCCGCGTCCCGCGCCTGCCCCCGCAGCGTCCGCGCCAGGTCGTCCCGCGCTTCAAGGACCAGCCTGCGCAGCGCAGGAGCCGCCGACTCGTGCGCAGCCAGCCACGCGTCCGTCGCCTCCAGCGTCTCCTCGGAGTCCGCCAGGGACGGGAACAGGCCCCGCACCACGTCCATCCCGATCTGGATCGACCGCTGCTCCCACACCCGCTCGATCACCGTGAAGTACTTCTCCGCGTACGGCGCGAGCAACTCCCGCTGGGAGGACTGGACCCAGCCCCCGATCGTCGCCTCGCCCAACGCGTTCGACAGCGCCTCCGACTCCACGACCTGCGCCCACGCCTGCGCCTTCACCGCCGCCGAGGGGCGGGCGGCGAGGCAGCGGACCTGGTGGCGCTTGCCGGAGGCGGTGTCGTCGCGGGCCAGCTCGGCGGCCAGATCCTTCTCGTCGGCGACACCGCGCACGGTCAGCTGCTCCAGGAACGCCCACCGCAGCTCCTGGTCGACATCCAGCCCCTCGATGGTCGACGTACCGTCCAGCAGGTCCCGCAGCAACGCCAGGTCGGCCTCGTCCGACGCCACCGTCGTGAAGAACCGCGCCCACGCCAGCTGGTGCTCGCTGCCCGGCGCGGCCTGCCGCAGCTCCCGCAGCGCGCCCTCCGCGAGCAGCCGTCCACCGGTCTCCCGCCAGTCGGGGACGACGTAGTGGACGAGGGACGAGTTCGCCCACGTGTGCAGCATCTGGAGCACGCCGATGTCGGACTCACGCCCCGCGAACCGCAGCACCAGGCCCACGAACTCCCGCGCCGGCAGCAGCGCGTCCCGCGTCATGTTCCACAGGGCCGACCAGCACAGGGCGCGCGCCAGCGGGTCGGTGAGGTCCCCCAGGTGCCCGCGCAGCGTCTCCAGGGACGTCTCGTCGAAGCGGGTCTTGCAGTACGTCAGGTCGTCGTCGTTGACGAGGACGAGCTCCGGCGTCTCCTCGCCCACCAGCTCCGGTACGACCGTACGCGCGCCGTCGACGTCGACCTCGGCGCGGGTGTACCGCTCCAGCGTCCCGCCCGGCGTGAGCCGGTAGAGCCCGATCGCCACCCGGTGCGGGCGCAGCTCGGGGTGGGACTCCGGGGCCTCCTGGAGCACCGCGAGTTCGTCGATCCGGCCGTCCGCGCCCAGCAGGACCTGCGGGGTCAGCGAGTTCACCCCGGCGGTCTGCAGCCAGGACCGCGCCCACACGCCCATGTCGCGGCCGCTGGTCTCCTCCAGGACCGACAGCAGGTCGCCGAGACGTGTGTTGCCGTACGCGTGCCGCTTGAAGTAGCGGCGGGCGCCCTCGAGGAACGCGTCCTGGCCGACGTAGGCGACCAGCTGCTTCAGCACCGACGCGCCCTTGGCGTAGGTGATGCCGTCGAAGTTCAGCTTGGCGTCCTGGAGGTCGCGGATGTCGGCCGTGACCGGGTGGGTGGAGGGCAGCTGGTCCGCGCGGTAGGCCCATGCCTTGCGGCGGTTGGCGAAGGTGATCCAGCCGTTCTCGAAGCGGGTCGCGCCGACCAGGGCGAAGGCGCCCATGAAGTCGGCGAAGGACTCCTTCAGCCACAGGTCGTCCCACCACTCCATGGTGACGAGGTCGCCGAACCACATGTGCGCCATCTCGTGCAGCACCACGTTCGCGCGGCTCTCGTACGACGCCCGCGTCACCCTGCCCCGGAAGATGAACTCCTCCCGGAAGGTCACCAGGCCCGGGTTCTCCATCGCACCGAGGTTGTACTCGGGCACGAACGCCTGGTCGTACTTCCCGAAGGGGTACGGGTAGTCGAAGTGGTCGTGGAAGAAGTCCAGGCCCTGCTTGGTCACCAGGAACACGTCGTCGGCGTCGAAGTGGGGCGCCAGGCCCTTGCGGCACAGGGCGCCGAGGGGGATCTCCAGCGTCGTACCGTCACCCAGGTCACGCGTGTAGGAGTCCGTGACGTAGTGGTACGGGCCCGCCACCACGCACGTGATGTACGTCGAGATCGGCTTGGTCTCGGCGAACCGCCACACCCCGTCGTGCCGCTCGCCCACGCCGTTGCTCCACACCGTCCACCCCTCGGGCGCCCGCACCTCGAAGCGGAAGGGCGCCTTGAGGTCGGGCTGCTCGAAGTTGGCGAAGACGCGGCGGGAGTCGGCCGGCTCGTACTGCGTGTAGAGGTACACCTCGCCGTCCTCGGGGTCGACGAAGCGGTGCAGGCCCTCGCCGGTGCGGGAGTAGGCGCACTGGGCGTCGACGACCAGCTCGTTGTCGGCGGCCAGGTCCTCCAGGACGATCCGGGTGCCGTCGAAGACCTCGCCGGGGTCGAGGTCGTGGCCGTTGAGGGAGACGGCGGTGACGCTCGGCGCGACCAGGTCCGCGAAGCTGGTCGCGCCGGGCTCGGCGCAGCGGAAGCGGATCGTGGTGACCGAGCGGAAGGTGCGCGGCGCCCCGTCTTCGACGTCCCCCTCGCCGAAGACGGCGGAGCGCACGTCGAGGGACACGTCGTACCCGTCGACGGACAGCAGGGCGGCCCGCTCCCGGGCCTCGTCGCGGGTCAGGTTCTCACCGGGCACGGGCGGTACTCCCTCGGCTGGTGTTCGGCATGTGAACAGGGCCGATCCTGCCATGTGCTCCTGACTCGGGGCAGCCGGGAATGCCACGGGGCACGGTCGATGTTCCCCGTTCAAACGACCGTGTTCCGAGGGAGAGCCATGTCCGAGTCCGTGACCGCTTCCGGCAAGACCCCCGTAGACTTCTGGTTCGATCCGCTGTGCCCGTGGGCGTGGATGACGTCCCGGTGGGTGCTGGAGGTGGAGAAGGTCCGCGACATCGAGGTCCGCTGGCACATCATGAGCCTGGGAGTGCTGAACGAGGACAAGCTGGACGAGCTGCCCGAGCAGTATCGCGAGCTGCTGGAGAGCAAGGCGTGGAAGCCGGTGCGGGTGGTGACGGCCGCCTGGCAGAAGCACGGTGCCGACGTCCTCGGCCCGCTCTACACCGCGCTCGGCACCCGTATCCACAACAACGGCGAGGGCCCGACCCTGGAGGCCATCGCGGGCGCGCTCGCCGACGTCGGTCTGCCCGCCGACCTGATCGAGTACGCCGAGCAGAAGGACTTCGAGTTCGACGCCGAGCTGCGCGCCTCCCACAAGGAGGGCATCGAGAAGGTCGGCCAGGAGGTGGGCACCCCGGTCATCGCCGTCCCCGGCTCCGACGGTGAGCAGATCGCCTTCTTCGGCCCGGTCGTCACCCCCGCCCCGAAGGGCGAGGAGGCCGCCCGCCTCTGGGACGGCACCCTCGCGGTCGCCTCGGTGCCGGGCTTCTACGAGATCAAGCGGACCCGGACCAAGGGCCCGGACTTCAGCAACCTGTAACTGTCGGGGCGGCCTGCCGGCGGGTGTCAGAAGCCCGTCGGCAGGAAGGCGCCCACGCGCCAGTTGTCCTTCCGCTGGATCCTGCGGCAGCCGTCGGCCCCGCAACGGTGGAAGGCCTTGGCGACGAAGTGGTCGCCATCGAGCAGCGGGAGCAGCACCACCCCGGCCGCCGTGATCTCCTCGTCGCCCCGCAGATCCCGGAACTCGGTCAACCTGTCATGACAGGTCGGACTCGGGCACCGCACGAACGCCATGGCCGCCTCCTGCCCGCGGCGGCCGCACCCGGGCCGACTGACGCGGTGCGCCGAGTCTAGACACCCCATCCCGGCCACCGCAGTACAAAACAGACTGATCCGCCCGAAATCACCCTTGAACGGACCGGGCGTCAGTTCCGGGCGCGTGCCCGCTGCCACGCGTACCCGACGGCCGCCAGGACCAGGGTCATCCCGCCCGTCGAGTACAACTGCACGCGCGTGTCCGGCTCCCGGGCCATGAGGACGAAGATCGTCGCCATGCCGGCCAGCGCGACCCACGTCAGCACCGGGAACGCCCACATCCGCACGGTCAGCCGCTCCGGCGCCTCCCGCTCCAGCCGTCCGCGCAGCCGCAGTTGCGAGACGGCGATGAAGATCCAGACGACCAGGATCACCGCGCCGATCATGTTCAGCAGCCAGGGGAAGACGTCGTCGGGCCGCCAGTAGCTCAGCACCACGCAGACGAAGCCGAAGACCGAGGAGGCGAGCACGGCGATCCGCGGGACCCCGCCGAAGACCCTGCCCAGCGCCTTCGGGCCCTGGCCCCGCTCCACCAGCGAGTAGGCGATGCGGGAGGAGCCGTAGATGTTGGCGTTCATCGCACTCAGCAGCGCCACCAGCACGACCACGTTCATCAGCTGACCCGCGCCCGGGATGCCCAGGTGGTCGAGGGCGGCGACGTACGGGCCCTTCTCGACGACCTCCTTCGCGTCCCAGGGGACGAGGGTGACGATGACCGCCATCGAGCCGACGTAGAACAGCGCGATGCGCCACATCGCCGTACGGACCGCGCTCGCGACGCCCCTGACCGGGTCCTCCGACTCGGCCGCCGCGATGGTGACCGTCTCCAGGCCGCCGTACGCGAAGACCGAGGCGAGCAGGCCGATGACCAGGCCCTCGCCGCCGTTGGGCAGGAAGTCCGTGAGGTTCGAGGTGCCGGGGGAGTCCGTGCCCGGCAGGACGCCGGCGATCGCCAGCACGCCGAGGACCAGGAACAGGGTGATCGCGGCGACCTTCAGGGCCGCGAACCAGAACTCGAACTCGCCGAAGTTCTTCACCGCGGCGAGGTTCGCGCCGCAGAAGACCAGCATGAACAGCGCCACCCAGGCCCACTCCGGCGTGCCCGGCAGCCACCCGGTGACGATCTTCGCCGCGCCGATGCCCTCCAGGCCGACTGCCGTGCACAGCAGCACCCAGAACGACCAGCCCGCGGTGAAGCCCGCCCACGGCCCGATCGCCCGCTCGGCGTGCGCCGAGAACGAGCCCGACGACGGATACGCGGCCGACATCTCGCCCAGCATCCGCATCACCAGCATCACGAGGAGGCCGGAGAGGGTGTAGGCGAGGACGATCGAGGGACCGGCGGCGGCGATGCCCGCGCCGGAGCCGACGAACAGACCGGCGCCGATCACCCCGCCGAGGGCGATCATCGACAGGTGGCGCTGCTTCAGGCCGTGGGAGAGGGGGGCGCCTTGCGGGGGCGTCTCCGTAGTGGTGCTGTGCTGCATGGGCGCGGCTCGTCCAATGCGTGAGATGGGCAAAAACGCCCACAGTCTGGGCAGCCTCCCCCCTCACAGGGTGAGGCCGCCCAGTATGCGGACACCGGCGACACGGTCGGTGATCTTCCGTTTACCCGGTGACCGGCGTGTTACGCGACCGGCGTGTAGTGCGAGGCGTCCCCCTCGATCGAGTAGGACTCCTTGCCCTCGATGCCGGCCGGGATGTCACCGGCGACGGTCACCCGGTGCAGGCGGCGCGGCCGGCCGTCGTAGTTGTCGATGGCGTAGTGCTGGGTGATGCGGTTGTCGAAGAGGACCAGCTGGTTCTCCGACCAGCGGTGGCGCAGGATGTTCTCCGGCCGGGTCACGTACGCCTGGAGCAGGTCGAGGATCTTGCGGGACTCGGCCGGTGACAGGCCCACGATGCGCTGCGCGAACCCGCCGATGAACAGGCCGCGCTCACCGGTGAGCGGGTGGACGCGGACCACCGGGTGGACCGTGCGGTACTTGATCGACGTGAACTGGGCGCGCGCGGCGGCCTGCTCCTCGTCGATCGCCTCCGTCGGCACCGCGTAGTCGTAGTCGTTGGTGTGCTCGGCCCACAGCGTGTCGGCGAGCTTCCTGAGCGGCTCCGGCAGCTGGCGGTAGGCGGCCGCCGAGCTGGCGATCAGGGTCTCGCCGCCGTACGGCGGGATCGTGATGCTGCGCAGGGTGCTGGCCTGTGGTGGGTTGAGGACGAACGTGACGTCGGTGTGCCAGTGGTTGGCGGCCCGGCCGCGTTCGCTGTCGACGGGGAGGACGTTCGGGACGCCGTCGACGGAGGACACCGTCGGGTGCGCGGTGGTGATCTCGCCGAGGTGGCGGACGAAGGCCTGCTGGCCCTCGTCGTCGAGGTTCACGTCGTCGAAGACGAGAGCCTTGTGGACGTTGAGGGCCTCGCGGACCGCGGCGGCGGTCTCCTCGTCGAGGGGCTTGGAGATGTCGACGCCGGACACCTGGGCGCCGATGTTCGCGGTGACCTTGCGGATCTCGATGGACATGGGGAGGTCCTCTCAGACGGTGGCGAGCTCGGGGCTGACGTGCTGGTTGGCGGGGCGCGGAAGGCCGTAGCGCTCCCGGAGGGTGCCGCGGGGGCCGTACTCCGTGCGGAGCAGGCCACGGGCGCGCAGGATCGGGACGACGTGGTCGACGAACGCGTCGAGGCCGGACGGCAGCACGGCGGGCATGATGTTGAAGCCGTCGGCGGCGCCGAGCGTGAACCACTCCTCGATCGCGTCGGCGACCTGCTCGGGCGTCCCGGCGAAGGTGAGGTGACCGCGCCCGCCGCCCAGCCGGCCGATCAGCTGCCGCACGGTGAGCCGCTCGCGCCGGGCCAGTTCGACGATGAGCGTGTAACGGCTCTTGGCGCCCTCGATGGCGCTCTCCGGGGGCAGGTCGGAGGGCAGCAGGGCGTCCAGCTCCAGCGTGCCGGGCTCCAGCTGCAGCAGCCTCTCCAGGCGGTCCAGGCCGTGCGTGTGCACGATGTGGTCCTCGAGGACCTGCTCGCCCGCCCGCGCCTCGGCCTCCGTGGAGCCGATGACGGGGACGATGCCCGGCAGTACCTTGATGTGGTCGGGGTCGCGGCCGGCCGCGGCCGTACGGGACTTCAGGTCGGCGTAGAAGTCCTGCGCGTCCTTCAGCGTCTGCTGGGCGGTGAACACCGCCTCCGCGTACCGGGCCGCGAACGCCTTGCCGTCCTCCGAGGAGCCGGCCTGCACCAGCAGCGGGTACCCCTGCGGTGTGCGGGGGACGTTGAGGGCGCCCTCGACACTGAAGTACGTCCCCTGGTGCCGGGGCGGGTGGATCTTCGTGTCGTCGCCCCAGACGCCGGCCGCCTTGTCGGCGACGATCGCGTCGTCCTCCCAGCTGTCCCACAGCTTCAGGGCGACGTCCAGGAACTCGGCGGCGCGGGCGTAGCGGTCGGCGTGCGCGGGTTCTTCCAGGAGACCGAAGTTGCGGGCCGCCTCCGCCCCCGCCGTGGTGACGATGTTCCAGCCCGCCCGGCCGCCGCTGATGATGTCCAGGGAGGCGAACTTGCGGGCCAGGTTGTAGGGGGAGTTGTAGGAGGTGGAGGCCGTGGCGATCAGGCCGATGTGCTCGGTGGCCGTGGCCAGGGCGGTGAGCAGGGTGAGGGGTTCCAGGGCGCCGGCCGGGCGCTGGGCGATGGTGCCCCACAGCTGCGGGCCGTCGGCGAGGAAGAGGGAGTCGAAGGTACCGCGCTCGGCGGTCCTCGCCAGCCGCACGTAGTGGTCGAGCTCGACGTGGGCGTACGGGTCGCTCTCGGGAAGCCGCCAGGACGCCTCGTGGTGGCCGGTGTTCATCAGGAACGCGTTGAGGTGGAGCTGTCTGGATGTCACTGGTGGTCCTCCGTCACGCCCAGGGCGGCGAGCAGCCGCTCTCGGTACTCGCCCAGCAGCGGGTCGCGGTACGAGCGCGGGTGCGGGCGGTCGATGGTCAGGTCGAGGCCGATGCGGCCCCGCTCGAGGACGAGGACGCGGTCGGCGAGCACGATCGCCTCGTCCACGTCGTGGGTGACCAGCAGCACGGACGGCCGGTGGCGCTCCCACAGCTCGCGCAGCAGGGTGTGCATCTTGATGCGGGTGAGGGCGTCCAGGGCGCCGAACGGCTCGTCGGCGAGGAGGAGTTCGGGCTCGCGGACCAGGGAGCGGGCCAGCGCGGCGCGCTGTGCCTCGCCGCCGGACAGCTCGCTCGGCCAGGCGCGTTCGCGGCCGGCCAGCCCGACCTCGGCGAGGGCGGCCCGTCCCTTCTCGACCCCGTCGGTTCCCAGCAGCACGTTGTCCAGCACGCGCCGCCAGGGCAGCAGCCGGGAGTCCTGGAACACCACGGACACCCGCTCAGGTGCGGTGAGCTGCCCGCTTCCGGCGACCTCGTGGTCGAGGCCCGCGACGGCACGCAGCAGGGTGCTCTTGCCGGAGCCGCTGTGCCCGAGGAGGGCCACGAACTGGCCGGACGGGATGTCGAGGTCGATGCCGTCGAGGACCGTGCGTTCGTCGAACGAGCGGGTCAGTCCCCGGAGCTGGACGGCGGGACGGGTCAGCTGCTGAGTGTGCGGCGCCATGACAGCACCCTCCGTTCGATGAGACGGACCGCGCTGTCGGAGATCAGACCGAAGACGCCGTAGATGAGGAGGCCGACGAGGATGACGTCCGACTGGCCGTAGTTCTGGGCCTGGAACATCATGTAGCCGAGGCCGCTGGTGGCGTTGATCTGCTCCAGGACGACCAGGCCGAGCCAGGATCCGGTCACGCCGAGCCGCAGCCCGACGAAGAAGCCGGGCAGGGCGCCGGGGATGACGACCTGCCGGACGAACTGGAACCTCGACAGGCCCTGCACCTCGGCGAGTTCGACGAAGCGGTGGTCGATGCCGGACAGCGCGGAATGCGTGTTGAGGTAGATCGGGATGTAGACGACGATGGCGATGATCGCGATCTTGAAGGTCTCGCCGATGCCCAGCCAGAGGATGAACAGCGGGATCAGACCCAGGGTCGGAATCGCCCGGTTCAGCTGCACCGTCCCGTCGATCAGCGCCTCCCCGACCCGGCTCAGGCCGGCGGCGAGCGCCAGCACGATGCCGGCGGTCAGGCCGATCGCGAAGCCGGTGCCGGCCCGCTGGAGCGAGGTCAGGATGTCGTTGGGGAGCGTGCCCGCGCTCCACAGACGGCCGCCGGTCTCGAGGACCGTCCAGGGCGCCGGGATCGCGCCGGTGTCGAGCTGTCCGGCAGCGGAGGCGGCGGCCCACAGGGCGAGAACGAGGAGCGGTCCCGCGAGCCGGGTGGCGGGCAGGCGCCTGCCGGGGGAGAGCCGGCGGCGCCGTCGGACCTGGGGGCGCTCCTCGGCGACGGTCTCGGGTACGGCTGCGGTCGTGGTCACGGCGGTCACCTCTGGTACTCCTCGGGTACGGCCTTGGCGGCGATGGACTCGAAGCGGTGGTCGAAGAGCGAGTCGACCTTGAACTCCTTCACGAAGCCGCCCTCCGCGAGCAGGTCCGCGGTCTCCTGCTCCCACTTGATGGCCTCGTCCCAACTCGGCGGGAACAGCGGTTTGTTGGCGAGCGCAGTGATGCCCTTGGCCTGGTCGAGGGTCAGGTTCTGCGTCTTGACGTAGAACTCCTCGTTCCAGGCGTCGGGGTGCTCGTACTGCCACACCGCGCCCTTGGCCCACTGCGGGATGTAGGCGGCGACCGCGGCGGCCTTCGCGGAGTCGTTCAGCACGGACGTCGGCGCCCACAGCAGGTTGAGCAGGTCGACGACGTCGGTGGTGATGGTGTGGGCGCCCTTGGACCCGTACTGCTTCAGGTACGCCGGGGCCTGGGTGTTGCCGAGCGGGGCGATGTCGACCTGGCCCGACTGCAGGGCGGTGAGGAACTGGTTGCTGGTCAGCGGGACGAGCTCCACATCGTCGTACTTCAGCCCGGCCTTCTTCAGTGCCCGCAGCAGGACGACGCCCTGCGCCTGGCCCTGCGAGAAGGCGAGCTTCTTGCCCTTGAACTCCTCGACCGAGCCGATGTCGCTGCCGGGCTTGGTGGCGAAGAGGTAGTTCGGTTTGCGGGTGATGTTGATCGCCACGATCTTCGCGTCGAATCCCTGGTAGTGCGCCTGGATCGGCGGAATTCCCGCGTTGTTGGCGAGGTCCAGGGACTCGGCGCGGAATGCGTTGATGACATCGGGACCGGCACCGATGTTCAGCCAATTCGACACCGTGAACGGCAGCTTGGGAAGTTTCGCGAGCTTGAACTGGAGTTGCTGGACCCCTTGGTACGAGCTGATCTTCAGCTTCGTGCCCGCGGGGACCTTGTCGGCCAGCGGAGCGGCCGAGGCCCCCTCGCCGCCGGTGGCGGCGCTGCTCTCCGCGCAGCCGCTCAGGCCGACGGCGGCGGCACCGGCGCCGAGCAGCGAGGTGAGGAAGAGGCGCCGGTCGAGACCGGACATGGGCGAAGAAGGCATGGGAGGACTCCGTGAGTTCATGGGGCAGGAAAGCATGCCGAATTCCGGGCAGGGGAGGGCCGAGAAGGGGAATTCGCGCAGGGAAGAGGTGAGCGCTCAGGGGCGCGTCAACGCGTCAGCAACAAAGGGTGCGACAGCTCATGAGAATGATGCTCCTGCCTTCGGGTAACGCCTGTCAACATTCGGAGTTTCTGAATTAATTCAGCTTGGGCGAGGAGGCCAGGGGGTCCCGGTAGAGCACGTCCAGGACCACCGATCCGCCGGCCACGGCCAGTACGGATTCCGGGAAACTCGTCGGCGCGACCGATGCCGCCCGCTCCGGCCCGACCGCCTCCCGCAGCGCGGCCAGGCAGTCCTCCCGGTGCAGGACCCCGACCTCGCTGACGACGACGGTCTCCGGGTTGAGCACGTCGAGCAACAGCCCCACCGCCCGCCCCACCATGCGCGCCCGCTCCACGAGCAGCCCGGTGGCCACCGGGTCGCCGGCCGCCGCCGCGGCGACCACGTGCATCGGGTTCACCCCGTCGACGACGCCCGCCTCCCGGGCCCGCCGGCACAGCGTCCGCTCGCTGAGCTCGACCTGCAGGCAGCCGACCCGCCCGCACACGCACGGCTCCGTGCCGCCGCCGAGCGGCAGATGGGCGATGGAGCCCGCCTGCGAGCGGGGCCCGTGATGCACCTCGTCGTGGGTGGCGAACGCCGCGTCGACCATGTTGCCGACGAACAGGTGCAGCACACTGCGGCTGCCCCGCGCCCGCCCGAACAGCCGCTCGGCGTTGACCAGGGCCCGTGCGTGCCCGTCCACATGGACCGGCAGGCCGGTGCGGGCGCCGAGCACCTCCCGCACCGCCACGTCCCGCCAGCCCAGCAGCGGATGCTCCACGACGGTCCCGGAGTCCCGGTCCACCCAGCCGCCCGCGGCCACGCCCACGCCCAGCGGCCGGCTGCCGGGCGCCTCGGCGAGCAGCGCGCCCAGCCCGTCGGCGGCCCGCGCCAGCACCTCGAAGGGATCGGTGCGCCCGTGCTTCAGCCGCCGCTCGGCGAGCACCCGGCCCCGCACGTCGAGCAGCGCGACCGTGGTGTACGGCACCGCCACGTGCACCCCGCCCACCACGAACCGCGAGTCGTCCAACTCGACCGGCACGTGCGGCCGGCCCACCCCGCCCGAGCGGCGGGGCACGGCGGACTCCCGGACGAGGCCGAGCTGGGTGAGCCGGGCACAGTGGTCGGTCACCGAGGCCGGGGACAACCCGGTCACCCGGGCGATGGTGCTGCGCGCGACCGGCCCGTGCTCAAGAACGGAGCGCAGGACGACACTGGCGCTGGTGCGACGCCGGTCGGGGTCGGCGACGCGGGGGACGGGGGACATCAGAGTGGTGGGTGCCGCGGTACGGGGCATGGGAATCTTCCTCGGGAGCCGGTCCGATCACTGCGCCGTGAGAGGTGGGCGCACCGGATCGACTCCGCCCGCCTCACACGTCCTTGAGGGCTCGCGGAGGGCAACAGGCGGCCGCGCTCACGCGTCGCAGGTCGACGTGTCGACGCGACGAGAAATTCCGGGCCTGGGCAACCATGCACACGAAGGTAGCGAAAGGGGCCCGCCGCTGCCCAGACGGCGTCCGACGGGCGAGACGGGGGCCGAGGCGTGATTGGCGAAACCCCACAGTCCGGGCCGCCAACTCCCTTGTGACGTGGGCGTCGCCACCTCAGTGACCGGCATCACGCCGTACCGCGTGTAACCGGCACTCTTTGTATGGAGCCAACCAACCGGCCGTTCCACCCTTTGTCGAGCGCTGACGGTGATCGGCTCGAGGGCGCCGGGATAGCGTCATCGTGTCCCCAACTGCCCTCACCCTCGCGGAGTCCCCATGAGCACCGCCGCCGCCCCGTCGATTCGCCCCGGACAGGTCCTCGCCGACCTGCTCCCGGCCTCCCGGGTCCGGGATGTCGCCCTGGTCGTCGGCGGCGCCGCGCTCACTGGCCTCGCGGCCCAGATCTCGGTCCCCGTGCCCGGCTCCCCGGTGCCGGTGACCGGCCAGACCTTCGCCGCGCTGCTCGTGGGCACGACGCTCGGCGCCGGCCGTGGTTTCCTGGCGCTCGCCCTGTACGCGCTGGCGGGTGTGGCGGGCGTGCCGTGGTTCGCGAGCGGCACCTCCGGCGCGAGCGGCGTCTCCTTCGGCTACGTCCTGGGCATGATCCTCGCGTCCACGGTCGTGGGCGCCCTGGCCCGCCGCGGCGCCGACCGCAACGTGTGGCGCACGGCGGGCGCGATGCTCGTGGGCGAGGCGATCATCTACGCCGTCGGTGTCCCGTACCTGGCCTACGCCGCCGACATCTCCGCCTCCGCGGCCATCGCGGCCGGACTCACCCCGTTCCTGATCGGCGACGCCCTGAAGGCCGCCCTGGCGATGGGCCTGCTGCCCACCGCCTGGAAGCTCATAGAGCGGTGATCTTGTAGTTCCTGCGGAAGAGGTTCGCCGGGTCGTACTGCGACTTCACTGCGGCGAGCCTCTTCGCCGTCTCCGCGTCGTACAGCCCCTCACCCCGGTCACCGGCCCCGAAGGCGAAGTTGAGCGCCCGCCCGAGCGTGTCCGGCGCGAGCGGTGCGAAGGCCGGATCGAGGATCGCCCGGGCCGTGTCCCGGTCCCCGACGGCCAGCACCCGCACCAGGAACCGCCCGTCGCGGTACGGCACCGCGTTCGGCGCGCTCCGCGCCAGCGCCCCGCCCAGGTGATTGACCTGGACGACACACATGGCGTCGGCGTCCGGCCCGGTCCTCGCGAGCAGCTCGGCGGCCCTGTCGACGTTCAACTCGCGCAGCACCGCGCTGTCCCCGTAGTAGGCGTGCGGGAAGTCGGGGTCGCTGTGGATGGTGTGGCTGTCTGCGTACGGCATCTCGCGCAGGGAGTCGGAGAGCACCGGCCCGATCTCCCGCAGGGGCGCGACCAGCCGCTCGCCGTCGGCACCGGTGTACGCGACCCGCACGGAGACGACGTGACGCCCGCGCAGGTGCGGCGGCAGCGCCGGGATGTCCGGGTACGGTACGGCGGCGAAGGACGAGGTCAGCTCGTCGGGCAGGGTCCGCGTCCACGCCTCGTACGCCCGCAGTACGGCCGCCGGATCGACCTGCCGTCCGTCGAACGCGAGTGAGCCGCCGTAGAGCCGCCGCACGGGTACGAGGCCGATCTCCAGCTCCGTGACGATGCCCAGGGTGTGGCCGCCGCCGAGGAGGGCCCAGTAGAGGTCGGGGTCGGACGCGCGGCTGACGTGGCGTGGTGTGCCGTCCGCGGTGACGACGTCGAGCGAGCGCACATGGTCGGCGGCGTAGCCGAACTCGCGGGCGAGGATGCCGAGTCCGCCGCCCAGGGTGTACGACACGGCGCCGACCGACGGGGCCGAGCCGTTGAGCGGCGCCAGCCCGTACGGCTCGGCGGCCGCCACGACCTGACCCCAGCGCACGCCCGCCTGGACGCGGACGGTGCGGGCGTCGGGATCGACGGTCACCCGGTCCATGCGCCGCGTGCTGACGAGGACGCCGCCCTCCGATGCGCCGGGCAGGCCGTGCCCGGTGGCGTGGACGCCGACCGGAAGGTTCCGCTCGGCCGCGTACCGCACGGCGGCGGCCACGTCGGCGGGGGAGGCGGCGGCGACCACGAGGGCGGGCCGCTGGGTGAACCCGGTCTGGAACCCGGCGAGTTCCTCGTCGTACCCGGGCTCCCCGGGGCGGAGGACGAGCAGGTCTGCGGTGTCGGTCAGGGAGTTCATACGGGCCATGGTGGCCGCATAACCTGACAGGAACGGTCAGGTTATGCGGCGGGTGTCCTTGATCTGCCGGCTCAGCCCTCCTGTCCGTGCGGCCGCCGCCGCTGGGACCACCACAGTCCGGCGGCCCCGGCCGCGACGAGGGCGGCGCCGGCCGCGCCGAGCGGCAGGACGTCCTGCCTGGCACCGGTCTCGGCGAGTTCGTCACCACCGGGGGCCACGGGCTTGTTGTCGGTGCCGAGGAGCAGCGGGGTGGCCGGGGCGTTGGGCGACGGGTTCGTCGTACCGAACGGCACCGGACCCTGCTGCCAGAACGTCTTCTTCCCGTCGGCCGTCTGCACGGGCAGACAGATCTTTCCGGTCTTGCCCAGATCGAAGGTGGCGTCGACGGTGTACGCCTTCGACCGACCGGCCGCCAGATTGTCGATGGAGCAGACGAAAGCGCTGTTCGAGCCCTCGGGGAGATTCTTTTCTTCGATCGGCGAGCATCCCTGAACGTTTTTGACCGTCAGGCCGTCGAAACCAACGACCAAAAGCCTGATCTTGCCGCTGTCCTTGGTCCCTTCATTCTTCACCGTGGCGGTAATCGCCGTCTCCTGGGACTTGTTGTCGACCGAGATCTTCCTGGGCAGCAGCGTGGTCAGCTTCACGCCCCCGGGAGCCGCGTCAACGGGCTTTCCCCCCTGGCTGCTTCCGGGCTCCGGGTCGTCGGCCCCGGCGGTGCCGGAAAGGATCAGCACCGCCGAAAAGGATGCTGCGACCAGCGAACCCGCGATGGCCGTGGTGCGACGAGAACTCATGTTCACTTCCCCCTTGCTTCCCCCTGACTGCGCCTGAATTCGCAGTACTTGAAGAGCTACCACAAGATTTCCCGGCACTATGCTGATACGCCGAGAAGTGTGACCATTGTGTGCCGATGAGGTCTGTTCAAAGTGTCGTAGAGGGGGTGCAGCGCATTGCCGGGAGAAACGGGGAATACGAGGGGCGGCGGGGTTCCGGGGCTACTGGTGACCGGCCGCTACCGGCTGGTCGAAAGCATCGGCCAGGGGGGAATGGGGCGGGTGTGGCGAGCGGTCGACGAAATACTCGATCGTCTGGTCGCCGTCAAGGAAATGCGTATCGACGGCCTGGACGCGGAGGACACCCGCACCCGCCGCGAACGCGCCCTGCGCGAGGCGCGGGCCACGGCGCGCATCGACCACCCCAACGTCGTACGGGTCTACGACGTCGTGGACGAGGGCGAACGCCTGTGGATCGTCATGGAGCTGGTCCACGGACGCTCCCTGGAGCGCATCATGGCCGAGGAGGGCCCGCTGGGCCCGCCGGAGACGGCGCGGATCGGTCTGGAACTGGTCGCGGCGCTGCGCGAGGTGCACGCCGGAGGCGTACTGCACCGGGACATCAAACCGGGCAACGTCCTCGTCGAGAGCGCCGGCCGCCGGCGGGTCGTCCTCACCGACTTCGGCATCGCCGCGATCGAGGACACGACGGCGCTCACCATGGTCGGCATGCTCGTCGGCTCCCCCGACTACATGGCCCCCGAACGCGTCTCCGGCCGCCCCCAGGGCCCCCCGTCCGACCTCTGGTCCCTCGGCGCGACCCTCTGCGCGGCCCTGGCCGGCCACTCCCCGTTCTCCCGCGACACCACCCTGGCCACACTCCACGCGGTCCTCTACGAAGAGCCCGAACTGCCGGAAACGGCAGGCCCTTTACGCCCCCTCCTCACCACCCTCCTGAAGAAGACACCCTCGTCCCGACCAGCCTTGGCCGACCTGGAGTCAGCCCTGCGCTCCGTGGCGTTTCCCACGCCCACTCCCACGTTGGTGGTGGACGGGGCCGAGGTCACGGGAGGGGGTGGGGGTGCGGGTTCGGGCGGCGTCCGGGGGAACGAGGGCGAGGCTGGGGGGCCGGGGGCGGCAGCTGTCGAGGGGCCGGGGCCGGGGCCGGGGCCGGTGACCGGGGGGCCGGGAGAGTCGGGCGTGGCTGCTGCCGGGTCAGGAGCGGCGGTTGGGGAGCTGGGCGTTGCGGCTGCGGGGGTGGGAGGGGCTGGTGGGGAGCCGGGGGCGGTGGCTGGGGAGCTGGGCGTTGCGGCTGCGGAGCCGGGGGCGGTGGCTGGGGAGTCGGGCACGGTTGCTGCGGAGCCGGCCGAGTCGGTAGCAGAGCCTGAGCCCCCGCAGGACGCGGTGCCGGAAGCGGCGGCGGCAGTGCAGCCAAGCTCGGCCGGGGAGCCAGGAGCGGCGGACGCGTCCGAGCCCGCTCAGTCGCCCGAGCCGCTACAGGACGCGGTCCCACCGCCACGTTCCACGCCCGACGAAGCGAAGACGCCCACGGGCCGCGCTGCCGGCCGGGAGCCCGTGGCCCGCGCTGCCGGCGAGAGGCCGACGGACCAGGGCGTTGGCGGAGAGCGCGCTGGCCAGGTCGGCGACTGGAGTCCCTCGGCCCGCGCTGCCGATGCCGGGTCCGTGGCCCACGATGCCGACGGAGAGCGCGCTGGCCAGATCGTCGACTGGAATCCCGCGGCCCGCGCCATCCACCAAGAGCCCGTGGGCCAAGGCACGGTCGGGGAGGCCGTGGGCCAAGCGGCCGTCCAGGAGCGTGGCGCCCAGGCCGCCGAACGGGCGGCGCCCACCCACTACTCCGCAGTCGGGGAGCACACAGCGGCTGTCGCCCAGGCGGCCGACCCGGAGCCCGCCTCCGGCTCCTCCAACGGCCTCGCCGCCAGTGTCTCGACCGAAGCAGTCGCAAGCGCCTCCACCGAAGCTGCTTCCGAGGCCCGGTCGGAGTTCGCCTCGGAGCCCCCGGCCGGTGGCTTCACCACAGCCGCGCCCGAGGCCTGTTCGGATGCTGCAGCCGGTGGCGCCACAGCCGTGCCCGAGGCCTGTCCGGATGCTTCGGCCGGTGGTGCCACAGTCGTGCCCGAGCCCCGTTCGGGCACCCCGGCCGATGGCTTCGCCAAAGCCGCGCCCGAGGCCCGCTCGGAAACCCTTCCCGGCACCTTCGCCGCGCCCGCGCCCGCGCCCCGTTCGGATGCCCCGGTCGGCAGCTCTGCCGCAGTCTTGCCCGAGGTTCGCTCGGAGCCCCTCTCTGGTAGCTCTGCCGGGGGAGCGTCGGAGGTTCGTTCGGAGCCCCTCGCCGATAGCTCTGCCGGAGGCGTGTCCGAGCCCCGTTCGGAGCCCCGGGCCGGTGACTCACCGGGCGCCCCCGACCCCCGCAGCGCTGTCCGGGCAGATGCGCCGACCGCCTCCGCCCAACCGCCACCGCCGCCCCGCCGCTCGCCCGGTGTGTCGCTCTCGCGGGCTCAGGCGGTGACCGAGGAGCGGCCGACTCCCGGTCCGCGCCCCACTCTTGAGATCCGCCGCACTTCAACGCCACGGCCGACTCCTCGTCCCCACGGCGCCGCGGCGACGGCGGGGGTGCCCGTCGGGGAGCTTCCCGGTCCCGCCGTGCCAGTCGAGGAGCTTCCCGGCCCCGCCGTGCCCGTCGGCCCCACCGCCCTCACCCCCACCCCCGCCCGCAACCGCCGCCGTACCGCCCTGTTCGCCGCCGCCGGCGTCCTCACCGCCGGTGCGGTCGTCGCCGTGGTGCTCGCGTCGGCGTCGGGGACGCCGGACGGGACCAGGGCGGGCCCTACGCAGAGCACCGCACCGTCCGTCGTCTCCTCAGGCCCCGACAGCCCCCTGAGCTCCACCCCGAGCACCACCACCCCCTCGTCCACCGTCGAAGGCACCTCCAGGCCCCCGATCCTGCCGCCGGGTGCGCATCCGGAGGCCGGTGGGTACGCGTGGGTCACGCCGAAGGGGTGGCGACGGGACGTGAAGACGGGAGCGGAGGTGCACTACACCTCACCCGACGGCAAACAGGAGCTCGTCGCCAAGTCCTCCCTCGCCCGCGGCGACCTGATGGAGACCTGGAAGACCTCGGAGGAGAACGCCCACCAGGGCCAGGCGTACCGCAAGATCCGCCTGGAGGAAACGACGTTCCAAGGCCACCCGGCGGTCGTCTGGGAGTACACGTTCACCCTCCAGGGCACCCCCTGGCACGCCCGACTGCTCGGCTTCAACGCGAACGGGAAGTCGTACCAGATCAACACCTGGTACCAGCCGACCGTCGAACCCGAGGCCCTCAGGACCTACGACCGGGTCAAGGACAGCTTCACCCTCATCTGAAACCCCCAACCACCCTCTGAAACCCCCGACAACCCTCTGAAGCCCCCAACGACGAAGGGCCCCACGGTGTCGCACACCGCAGGGCCCCGCCGAACCGTTCCTTCTAGTCGCGCGCCTCGACCGGGGCAGCCGCCGCGGCCCCCGTCTGTTCCGGGCCGCCCGCGACGGCCTCGCCCTTCGTGAGCTTCTCCTTGGCGAAGGCGATGGCGAGCACGATCCCCGCGACGAGCAGCGACAACAGCACGGTCTCCCGCCCGTCGTGCTCCGTGTCCGTGAGCATGTAGCCGAGGACGAAGACGATCAGCGCGGCCGTCGCCCAGGTCAGGTACGGGTACAGCCACATCTTCACGACCAGCTTCTCCGGCGCCTCGGCCTGAATGATCTTCCGCATCCGCAGCTGCGAGAAGCAGATCACCAGCCAGACGAACAAGGCGACCGCTCCACTGGAGTTCACCAGGAACAGGAAGACCGAGTCCGGGAACTTGTAGTTGAAGAACACGGCCACGAACCCGAACACGACCGACGACACGATCGCCGCCAGCGGCACACCGCGGGACGTGGTCCGCGCGAACGCCTTCGGCGCGTCACCCCGCGCACCGAGCGAGAAGGCCATGCGCGAGGCCGTGTAGAGGCCGGAGTTCAGACAGGACAGCACCGACGTCAGCACGATGAAGTTCATGATCTGACCGGCGTGCGCGATCCCCAGGGAGTCCAGCGCGGCGACGTACGAGCCCTGGTCGGCGATCGACTTGTCGTCCCACGGCAGCAGGGTGACGACGATGAAGATCGACCCGAGGTAGAAGACGCCGATACGCCAGATGATGCTGTTGGTCGACTTGGTCACGGCCCGCTGCGGGTCCTCGGACTCACCGGCCGCCAGGGTCGCGATCTCGCTGCCCATGAAGGAGAAGACCACGAGCAGGACACCGGTGAGGATGGCGCCGGGCCCGTGGGGCAGGAAGCCGCCGTGGTCGGTGAGGTTGCCCAGCCCTGCCTTGTCGCTGTCGACACCGGGCAGCACGCCGAACACCGCGAGCCCACCGATCACGATGAACGCGCCGATCGCCACGACCTTGATCCCGGCGAACCAGAACTCGAACTCGCCGTAGGAACCGACGGAGACCAGGTTCGTGGCGGTCAGGACCACCATCACGATGAGCGCCCAGCCCCACTGCGGTACGGCGGGGATCCACCCCTCGAGGATCTTGGCGCCGGCGGTCGCCTCGACCGCGAGCACGACGACCCAGAAGAACCAGTACAGCCAGCCGATGGAGAAGCCGGCCCAGCGCCCGAGTGCGCGGTCGGCGTGCGCCGAGAAGGAACCGGACGTCGGGTTCGCGGCCGACATCTCGCCCAGCATGCGCATGACCAGCACCACGAGGGTGCCGACCAGGGCGTACGACAGGAGGATGCCGGGGCCCGCCGTCGCGATGCCGGAGCTGGAGCCGACGAAGAGGCCGGCGCCGATGACGCCACCGATGGCGATCATCGACAGATGTCGGTTCTTGAGCCCTGCCTGGAGTCCGGATCCGGGGTCGCCGGATCCTCCGGGTCCTTCAGGGCCGTTTCCGGCCTTCGTCAGGGTCGGCTGCGAAGTCATGGGGCGGATTTCCTTTGCGCCGGGTGATCTGTCTCCCCGTACGAGCGGTGTACGAGTCGGTCCAGTGAAACGGAGGTCAACGAATTCTTGAACCTTTGATTCCGGATCGTTATTTGAGGTTTTCCTGAGGTTTCTTGTCGTGGCCCACAATTTCGAGATACACAACCCTGGGCTGCTGCCCCGTGACACGCATGTCACACTCGGACCATGCGCGTGTATCTCGGTTCCGACCATGCCGGCTTCGAACTCAAGAACCACCTCGTGGAGTGGCTCAAAGAAGCGGGCCATGAGCCCGTCGACTGCGGGCCCCACATCTACGACGCCCAGGACGACTACCCGCCCTTCTGCCTCCGCGCCGCGGAGCGGACGGCCGCGGACCCCGACGCCCTCGGCATCGTGATCGGCGGCTCCGGCAACGGCGAGCAGATCGCCGCGAACAAGGTGAAGGGCGTCCGGGCGGCCCTCGCCTGGAGCGAGGAGACCGCCTCCCTCGGCCGGCAGCACAACAACGCCAACGTCGTCGCCGTCGGCGCGCGCATGCACACGCAGGACGAGGCGACGAAGTTCGTCGAGACCTTCCTCAACACCCCGTTCTCCGGTGACGAGCGTCACATCCGCCGCATCGACATGCTGGCGGAGTACGAGACGAAGGGCGACCTCCCGCCGATCCCGGCGCACCACCCGCAGCCGTAGCCGTCATGTCGAGGCCCGCCCGTCGACGGAACGAGACGGGCGGGTGGGTGGGAAAGGACAACGCCACGTGCCAGAGGGGCACACGATCCACCGACTCGCGCAGGACTACGCGACCCGCTTCACAGGCGTGGTCGGAGTGAGCAGCCCACAGGGCAAGTTCTCCGACTCCGCCGCCCTCCTCGACGGCAGTCGCCTGCACACCGCCGACGCCCACGGCAAACACCTCTTCCTGGGCTTCGCCGAGTCCTGGATCCACATCCACCTCGGCCTCTTCGGCAAGGTCACCTTCGGCGACGCCCCGGCGCCCCCGCCCACGGACACCGTCCGCCTCCGCCTCGCCGACGACACCGCGTACGTCGACCTGCGCGGCCCCACCACCTGCGCCCTGATCACGACCGGCGAGAAGCAGGCGATACACGACCGCCTCGGCCCCGACCCCCTCCGCCCGGACTCCGACCCGCGTGCCGCGTACCGCAGGATCTCCCGCAGCCGTACGACGATCGCCGCCCTGCTGATGGACCAGAAGGTCGTCGCCGGCGTCGGCAACGTCTACCGCGCCGAGGTCCTCTTCCGGCACCGCATCGACCCCTACCGGGCAGGCAAGGACATCACCCCGGCCGAGTGGGACGCCCTGTGGGCCGACCTCGTCGCGCTCATGCGCGAGGGCGTGCGCAACAACCGCATCGACACCGTTCGCCCGGAACACACCCCGGAGGCGATGGGCCGCCCGCCGCGCGTCGACGACCACGGCGGCGAGGTCTACGTCTACCGCAGGGCCAACCTGCCCTGCCACATCTGTGGCGGCGAGATCCGCACCGCCGACCTCGCCGCCCGCAACCTCTTCTGGTGCCCGGCCTGCCAGGAGAACTGACCCGCGCCCGGGGCCCGCAGCACCGCGCCTCTCAGACCGGCAGCACCGGGCCCGTCAGAACCCGTGCGGCAGCCACGGCGCCACCCACGACCCGAACGCCACCGCCGCCTCCGCCAGCGCCCCCCGCCGCACCTCGCGCACCCGCCCGGCCGCCGCCAGCGAACCCAGGCTCACACCGCCCAGGTACGCCGCCCCCAACTCCCGTACGGACAGGACGAGATCGGCCCTCTCGGTCGTACGGGAGCACGAGGCACCCTTGGTGTCGCCGCTCAGCCGCCACCGGCCCGCGTTCCACGGGCAGAAGGCGTCCTCCACCTCCAACACGACGTCCACCGGCGCCTGGTACGTCCGTGCCTCCAGCGCGGCGCCCAGGTCCACCAGCCGTACATGCAGCGAGTCCCGCACCCGCAGCCCGCACCGCCGGATGTCGGACACCATCTGGAGCCACGGCTCGTCCATCGGCCGCCCGCGCGCGACGAGCGTCGACGTCAGGTCGATGTCGAACAGGAACCGCCACAGTGCCGCGTGCGCCGCCGGGTCGAGGGCCTCCGCGGACTGCACCGAGACCGTCCCGTTGGGCCCGTCGGTGTCCCACTGCGGCTTCACCCGGAAGCGGACGTAGCCGACGACCTCGCCGTCCCGCTCCGCGACCACGCACTGCAGCGGCGACGCCCCGCCCCGGTCGCTCTCCGGGTCGAGCAGCCCGAGCCGCTCCCAGCCGGGCAGCCGCTCCACCATCCCCGGACGCTCCGGCACCTTCCGCGCGTACACCGCCTCGCACGCGTCGAGCACATCGGCGGGCGCCGCGTACCGCAGCCGTACGTCGTCCGTGCCGGGCGGCACCGACAGCCGTACGCGACTGGTGTCGACCTCGGTGTTCACGTGGTGGGTGGCGACGCCGTAACCGAACCGTCCGTAGATGGCCGGCTCGGACGCCGTGAGCACCGCGAGGGGCCAACCCCACGCGCGTACGTCCTCCAGCTGGCGGCGCATCATCGACGTCAGCACACCGCGCCTGCGGTGCGTCGCGGCCACGCCGACCATCGTCACGCCCGCCGCGGGCACCGAGGCACCGCCCGGCACGGTCAGCCGGAAGCTGAACGCCCCCGCCGATCCCACGCACACGTCACCGTCCCACGCCCCGAGCGAGCGGTCGCACTCGGTGAGCGCGTGCCACAGCTCGCGCTCCTCGGACGACTCCGCGACTCCGCCGAAGGCCCGGAGCAGGCTGTCGTACCACTGGTCCCATTCGTCCGCCCGCAGGACCCGCAGGCCGGCGGCGTCGGTCGTGTCAGTCCCCATGCACCATGCCTACCAGCACTTTGTCGGGACGAGCGAGGCAATTTCCCCGGGGGCCACGCGCGACGGCTTTCCTTGAAGTTCACTGTGAAGTCCAACCTCGGACGGGGGACAAGTGGGACCTCCCGTGCCAAGCAGCTGGTCCGATGGATAGGGTCCCGAACTAATGGCAGCAGGACGAGAGCGGCGCGCGGAGGCCGAGACGTTCACGGCCCGGTTGAAGCACCAGATGCACCGGGCCCGAACCGGCTTGCGCAGAAGCGCCGTCGACTACTTCCGCGGCGACGGTTCGGACTGGATCGCGCTCGCCGGTCTGCTGATCACCATCCCGCTCATCGCGGCCACCACGCTCGCCAACTCGGTGTGGTGCTCACCGGCCGCCCTGGTCCTCCCGATCGTCGCCGGCGGCCTGCTGCTGCGCCCGGCCAGCCTGCTCGGCCTGTACGCGGCGGCGGCGACGGCGCTGATCGTGGAGTCGGTGCAGCTGGGCCCGTACACGGAGGGCCCGTCACGGGTGACCCCGGGTGTGGTGCTGGTCGTGGCGGCCTGCGGCTTCTTCGGCCTGTTGATCGCGCAGTTCCGCAGCCGGGTCGGCGTGCCCTGGCGGCGCGGCGGCACCATGCTCTTCGACCTGCGCGAACGCATCCGGGTGCAGAGCAAGCTGCCGACGCTGCCGCAGAGCTGGCACCGCGAGATGGCGCTGCGGCCGGCGGGCGGTCAGTCCTTCTCCGGTGACTTCGTCGTCGCGGCCCGTACGAACGGCGGGCGCACCCTGGAGGTCGTCCTCACGGACGTGTCGGGCAAGGGCATGGACGCGGGTTCACGCGCACTGCTCCTGTCGGGCGCGTTCGGCGGCCTGCTGGGCTCGCTCCCGCCCCACGCCTTCCTCCCGGCCGCGAACGGCTACCTCCTCCGCCAGGACTGGGACGAGGGCTTCGCGACCTCCATCCACCTGGTTCTGGACCTGGACTCGGGCGACTACGAGCTCTACTCCGCGGGCCACCCCCCGGGCCTCCAGCTCAGCGCGGGCAGCGGCCGCTGGGAGGAGAAGGCCGCCGAGGGCCCGCTCCTCGGTGTGTACGACGGCGCCCAGTTCGACCCCGTGAAGGGCTCCCTGCGCCCCGGTGACGTGCTGATGCTCTTCACCGACGGCCTCGTGGAAACCTCCGACCGCGACATCGTCGAGGGCATCGACCGCCTCACCGGCGAAGCCGACCGCTACGTCGCAGGCGGCTTCCACGGCGCCGCCTGGCACCTCATCGAGGCAGTGGCCAAGGACGTCAACGACGACAGAGCCCTCCTCCTGATCTGCAGAGAGGGCCCCACAGCCCAGACGACCCTGCGCTGACCCGGCATGCCGGTCGGTCCGCGGGCAGAAGCACCGAGAGACACTGGCCGCGTGACGGACTCGCCCCGAACCAACCTGACGCTGCCCGAAGTCGAAGCCCTGGCCCGCGCCGCACACCAGGGCCAGACCGACAAAGCGGGCCGCCCCTACGCCGAACACCTCCGCGCCGTGGCCGAAGGCGTCCGTATCCGCGGCGGAGACGACGAGCAGATCGCCGCAGCCTGGCTGCACGACTCCGTCGAGGACGACGCACTCTCCGAGCGCCGGCTGGCGGAGACCCCCCTGAGCCGCCGTACCAAGGACATCGTCCTCGCCCTGACCAAACGCACCGGCGAACCCCCCGAGGCGTACGCACACCGCATCCTCACCACCCCAGGCGCCCTCCTGGTCAAGGAAGCGGACCTCGCACACAACGCGAACCCCGTCCGCCTGGCGATCCTGGACGAACCGACCCGTAAACGCCTGACCGAGAAGTACGCACGGATGCGCGCACTCCTCGGCCTCACCACGAGGGAAACCCCGCCGAACGCCTAGGCGTTCACCTTCTCGCGACGCTCGGCACCAGCCCCGGCCTTCTCACGCTCGCGCGCCAACTCCGCGGCGTCCCGCTTGAAGGCCCACTCCATCTTCGGTTCCATCGCGAACCGGAACACCCGCTGCACCGGCTTCGTGCAGAGCAGCGTGACGACCACACCCGCCAACACCGTGACGAACACCTCACCGAGCGGCCGATGCAGCCAGTCCTGGTCGAACCAGCCCGTGTAGTCGCCGCCCTTCACCAGGAACCCGTGCAGCAGGTAGCCGTACAGCGTGCCCGCGCCCAGAGCCGTGAACCACATCCGGCGCCCCGGCACCCAGGCGAAGAAGCACGCGGTCAGGACCATCGAGCAGCCGAACATGGCGAGGACCATGACCGGGCCGACCCACCAGGGCGAGTTCAACTCCTGTGCGGAGTCACGGTGGTAGAACCACGCCGCGTTCATCCGCGGCACCGCCCACCAGGCGAAGGCCAGCGCGCACGCGAACACCGGCACGGCCGCGATCCGCACGGAACGGCGGCGCACCAGCCGGAAGTGCTCGGCCTTCATGGTCAGGCCCATCACGAAGAACGGAAGGAACTGCAGGACACGCTGGAGGTCGAGGTCGTCACCGATGTTCGGTGTGACCGACGCCAGCATGGCGATGCCGAGCGCGAGCGGCAGCGGCCAACGGACCGTCTTCCACAGGGGCGTGGTCAGCCGCCACACGAACAGCGCGCACAGGAACCAGGTCAGATACCACGGGTCGAGGAGGCTGATGTCCTGGTCCGGAGCGTCGTCGACGGCGCGCTTGAAGAGCGGGTAGGCCGTCTCGAAGACGATGTACGGCACCGCGACGCCGGTGACCAGCCGCTTCAGCCGGCTCGGGCTGGCGTCGAAACTCCGTGAGAAGAAGCCGGAGATGACGATGAACGCCGGCATGTGGAAGGCGTACACGAACATGTACGTGGCCTGCAGGACCCGGCTGTCACCCTTCAGGGGCTCCCAGGCGTGGCCGATGGCCACCAGCACGATCGCCAGGTACTTGGCGTTGTCGAAGAACGAGTCGCGCTGTTTGTGCTGCTTCTGCCGCGCCTGCGGCATCTGCGAATTCTGCGGGTTCTTCTGATGGTTCTCGGGCGAGCGCGGACTCGGCACTCCCGTTGTCGAAGTGTGGTGCGGGGGGAGTGGCGCTCTGTTGTGGCCGTGTGGCTGTAGCGAGTTCGTCACAGATCCTCCCACCCCGTCTTCGGGGAGAAGATCCGAGACCTCGTTGCGGGTGTGGGGGACGAGGCGGCGTGGAACATCTGAGGCACCCTAGCGTTGTCCGAGGCTTTCCGTAAAACGCCCTGCGCAATTCATGGTTATCCGTCTCGGGTACCCCGGATTAACAAACTCGATCGCCTTGTCGACGTGATGGTCCGCACACTGCCTGCCGCCGATCGGGGCCTCCGCAGGCGCCCTTGATGTCGCGATTCATCCCGACTAATTGGTGCATAAGGCCAGCGGGCGAAGTGTCTCCGATGTGGCCATGTCTGAAATTCGAATTACCTGCGAACGCGTTGTGTGGACATGGAAACGATCCCTGTTAATTCCCTGTGCGGGTGCACCCTCGAATTAATGTGCGGCACACCGCAGTTGGGTCCCCGCAGAGCCCCCGCAGGGTCCCCCGTCACCGGCCGGCGCGGCCGGATCCGGCACAGGTGTGACCAACGATGCGTCACGCGCTGCATATGCGAGCCGGGTTGGTGGCACGATGGTTCTGGCGGGGGTGCACTGGCTGGAGCATCCCCGGGCCGGGAGAGCGGACCGACCTAGGGTGTGATCAGTTGTGGCCATTTCACTGTCAGTGGTGCTGCTGTTGGCGATCATCCTGGTGGTGCTGATCAGAGGCGGGTCGATCAAGGCGGGCCCCGCCATCGTCGCCATCCTCTTCGGCTTCTTCCTCGCCTCGACGGGCATGGCCCCGTCGATCAACCGCTTCCTGGACTCGATAGCGGAAACGATCAACTCGATCAGCTTCTGAACTGCCGGCGGTCGGCCCCGAGTCGTACGAGAGCGGGCGACGGGAATCGAACCCGCGTAGCTAGTTTGGAAGACTAGGGCTCTACCATTGAGCTACGCCCGCACAGAGCGCGCCGCTGTCGGGTGACCGCGGCACTGAAGGCATCGTAGCGGGTCGGCCCCGCTCGTCGCACACCACAATCCCGCCCGCGCCGGAGTGCGCCGGGGAGCTCGCGAAATGCGGCGGTCTCCCTGCCTGCGGGCATGTACCCTACGTGTCGCACCAGACGGGGTGTGGCGCAGCTTGGTAGCGCGTCCGCTTTGGGAGCGGAAGGCCGTGGGTTCAAATCCCGCCACCCCGACCATCGACCGGCCATCGACCGGCCATCACCGGCCACCCGCGCGATCACCTCGCTTGATCGCCTTTGGGGCGTTCAGTGGCTGCGGTTACTATGCAAGCTGCGCGCCCGTGTGTCTCGTCCGCTGGAAGTACTCCACTGGAAGTCCTCCGGGCGGCGAAATCCGCCGGACCAGTCTGGCCCCGGCAGAAACCAAGAAGTCAGCCACAAGGAGACCGAACCGTGAAGAGCGCCGTGGAGACCCTGAACCCGACTCGGGTTCGGCTCACTGTCGAGGTGCCCTTCGAGGAGCTCAAGGACAGCCTCGACGCGGCGTACAAGAAGATCAACCAGCAGGTCACGGTGAAGGGCTTCCGCAAGGGCAAGATCCCCGCCCGGGTCATCGACCAGCGGTTCGGCCGCGGTGCCGTGCTGGAGGAGGCCGTCAACGACGCGCTGCCGAAGTTCTACACGGAGGCCGTCAACGAGGCCGAGATCGACGTCCTGGGCCAGCCCGAGGTCGACATCACCGAGCTGAAGGACGGCGAGACGCTGAACTTCACCGCCGAGGTCGACATCCGCCCGTCCCTCGAGATCCCGGACTACTCCGGCATCGAGGTCGAGGTCGACGCCGTCGAGGTCACCGACGAGGACCTCGAGAAGGCGGTCGAGCAGCTCCGCGAGCGCTTCGCCTCGACCTCCCCGGTCGAGCGCGCCGCCGAGGACGGCGACGTCGTCACCGTCGACCTGCAGGCCAAGGTCGACGGCGAGATCCTCGAGGACGGCGTGGCCGAGGGTGTCTCCTACACCATCGGCTCCGGCGAGCTGCTCGAAGGCATCGACGACGCCGTGAAGGGCCTGGAGGCCGGTGGCGAGGCCACCTTCACCTCCGAGCTCAAGGGCGGCTCCGCGGCGGGCAAGGAGGCCGAGGTCACCGTCAAGGTCACCCAGGTCGCCGCGCGTGAGCTTCCCGAGCTGGACGACGAGTTCGCGCAGCTCGCGTCCGAGTTCGACACCCTCGAGGAGCTGAAGGCCGACAGCCGCAAGCGCCTGGAGAACACGAAGCAGTACGACCAGGCCACGCAGGCCCAGGAGCGCGTCCTGGAGAAGCTGCTCGAGCTGGTCGAGGTCCCGGTCCCCGAGAAGCTGCTCGAGGACGAGGTCAACACCCGCAAGCACAACCTCGAGCACCACCAGCTCGGCCAGATGGGTCTCGACCTGGCGAAGTACCTGGAGATCCAGGGCAAGACCGCCGAGGAGTTCGAGGCCGAGACCCGTGAGGCCGCGGTCAAGGGCATCAAGACCCAGTTCGTCCTCGACGACCTGGTCAAGCGGGAGAAGCTCAACGTCAACCAGGAGGAGCTCACCGAGCACCTCATGCGCCGCGCCGCCTCCTCCGGCATGTCCCCCGACCAGTTCGCCCAGGCGGTCGTCGAGGGCGGCCAGGTGCCCCTCCTCGTCGGCGAGGTCGCCCGCGGCAAGGCTCTGGCCCTGGTCGTCGAGTCCGCCACGGTGAAGGACACCAACGGCGAGGTCATCGACCTGGACGACGAGGAAGAGGAGACCTCCACGGAGGAAGCCGCTGCCGAGGCGCAGGGCGACTCCGAGGGCGAGGGCGAGGAGAAGGCCGAGGCCTGATCCCCGCGTCACCTCTGACGTGGAACGAGGGCCCCGGGGCGCATCAGCTCCGGGGCCCTCGGCGTACGCCCGGGGCAGCCGGCCAAGGGGCGTGGGGCTGTATCGGTATGCGGCGCCGCCGCGAGGCGCGACGAGCCGCATCGGACCCGCGGTCGCCCGCGACTCAGAGGCACCCCCTCGCTACGCCCCCGGCGAACACCCACCTCTCCGGGATTCCCCGGAGGGACGCGCGCGTTAGGGTCCATGAATACGAGGGCAGTGGAGTCCCCGAACGGCTCCAGCCCCGCAGGGAAACGTGAGACGGCCCGGCGCCGTCGTAAGACGAGCAGGTGGATACGTGACGAATCTGATGCCCTCAGCCGCCGGCGAGCCTTCCATCGGTGGTGGCCTCGGCGACCAGGTCTACAACCGGCTGCTCAACGAGCGGATCATCTTCCTCGGCCAGCCGGTCGACGATGACATCGCAAACAAGATCACCGCGCAGCTGCTGCTCCTTGCCGCGGCCGATCCCGACAAGGACATCAACCTCTACATCAACAGCCCGGGCGGTTCGATCACGGCCGGCATGGCGATCTACGACACGATGCAGTTCATCAAGAACGACGTGATGACCATCGCGATGGGCCTCGCCGCTTCCATGGGGCAGTTCCTGCTCAGCGCGGGCACCCCCGGAAAGCGCTTCGCGCTGCCGAACGCCGAGATTTTGATTCACCAGCCCTCCGCCGGTCTGGCCGGTTCGGCCTCCGACATCAAGATCCACGCGGAGCGGCTGCTGCACACCAAGAAGCGCATGGCCGAGCTCACGGCCCAGCACACCGGCCAGACCGTCGAGCAGGTCACCCGCGACTCGGACCGCGACCGCTGGTTCGACCCCGATGAGGCCAAGGAGTACGGCCTCATCGACGACGTCATCACCACGGCTGCCGGTATCCCGGGCGGTGGCGGCACCGGGGCCTGAGGCCTCAGGACAGCCCTCAGCCGACCGCCTCAGCCCCTAGGAGACAGACAGTGAACGACTTCCCCGGCAGCGGCCTGTACGACCGTACGCGCGCCGAATACACCGGTCCCGCGGCCGAGTCCCGTTACGTCATCCCGCGCTTCGTCGAGCGCACCTCGCAGGGCATCCGCGAGTACGACCCGTACGCGAAGCTCTTCGAGGAGCGCGTGATCTTCCTCGGCGTGCAGATCGACGACGCCTCCGCCAACGACGTCATGGCGCAGCTGCTGTGCCTGGAGTCGATGGACCCCGACCGGGACATCTCGGTCTACATCAACAGCCCCGGTGGCTCCTTCACGGCGCTCACGGCGATCTACGACACGATGCAGTTCGTCAAGCCCGACATCCAGACGGTCTGCATGGGCCAGGCGGCCTCCGCCGCCGCCATCCTGCTCGCCGCCGGTACGCCGGGCAAGCGGATGGCGCTGCCCAACGCGCGCGTGCTGATCCACCAGCCCTACAGTGAGACGGGCCGGGGCCAGGTCTCCGACCTGGAGATCGCCGCGAACGAGATCCTGCGGATGCGCGCGCAGCTGGAGGAGATGCTGGCCAAGCACTCCACCACGCCGATCGAGAAGATCCGCGAGGACATCGAGCGCGACAAGATCCTCACGGCCGAGGACGCCCTGTCGTACGGCCTGATCGACCAGATCATCTCCACCCGGAAGATGAACAACGCCGACGTCCGCTGACGCGGACGCACCCAGCGTCTGCCGCCCTTGGTACGGGTCGGCGCGTGCCCGACAAGGTGCACGTCAAAGTGAACCGTGCCAAGGGGGGCCCGAACGAGGGGCCCGGCAAGGTACCGTCGGACATAAGGCAGCACCAGGAGCCGCTGGACCTAGGCGTCTCCCAGGCGAAGGGGAAGCACACCGTGGCACGCATCGGTGACGGCGGCGATCTGCTCAAGTGCTCGTTCTGCGGCAAGAGCCAGAAGCAGGTCAAGAAGCTCATCGCAGGGCCCGGTGTCTACATCTGCGACGAGTGCATCGATCTCTGCAACGAGATCATCGAGGAAGAGCTCGCGGAGACGAGCGAGGTCCGCTGGGAGGAACTCCCGAAGCCGCGCGAGATCTACGAGTTCCTCGAGGGCTACGTGGTGGGCCAGGAGCCCGCCAAGAAGGCCCTGTCGGTCGCGGTGTACAACCACTACAAGCGGGTCCAGGCAGGTGAGAACGGCGGCGGTCAAAGCCGCGAGGACGCCATCGAGTTGGCGAAGTCCAACATCCTCCTGCTGGGCCCCACGGGCTCCGGCAAGACCCTCCTCGCACAGACCCTCGCGCGCATGCTGAACGTCCCGTTCGCCATCGCCGACGCGACGGCGCTCACGGAGGCGGGGTACGTCGGCGAGGACGTCGAGAACATCCTGCTCAAGCTGATCCAGGCGGCCGACTACGACGTCAAGAAGGCTGAGACCGGGATCATCTACATCGACGAGATCGACAAGGTCGCGCGCAAGAGTGAAAACCCGTCGATCACGCGCGACGTCAGCGGCGAGGGCGTACAGCAGGCCCTGCTGAAGATCCTGGAAGGCACCACGGCCTCGGTCCCGCCCCAGGGCGGCCGCAAGCACCCGCACCAGGAGTTCATCCAGATCGACACGACGAACGTCCTGTTCATCGTGGGCGGCGCCTTCTCGGGCCTGGAGAAGATCATCGAGTCCCGGGCCGGCGCCAAGGGCATCGGCTTCGGCGCGACGATCCGCTCCAAGCGCGAGCTGGAGGCCAAGGACCAGTTCGAGGACGTCATGCCCGAGGACCTGGTCAAGTTCGGCATGATCCCCGAGTTCATCGGCCGCCTCCCCGTCATCACCTCGGTCCACAACCTGGACCGCGAGGCCCTCCTCCAGATCCTCGTCGAGCCCCGCAACGCGCTCGTGAAGCAGTACCAGCGCCTCTTCGAACTCGACGGCGTGGAGCTGGACTTCGAGCGCGAGGCCCTGGAGGCCATCGCCGACCAGGCCATCCTCCGCCAGACCGGCGCGCGCGGTCTGCGGGCCATCATGGAAGAGGTCCTGATGTCGGTGATGTACGAGGTCCCGTCCCGCAAGGACGTGGCCCGCGTCGTCATCACGGCGGACGTCGTCCACTCCAACGTGAACCCGACGCTCATCCCGCGCGACGCCCGCAACGGCCGTGGCCCGGGCGAGCAGAAGACGGCGTAACCGCCGACGCACACGGCACGACGAAGGGGCCCCGGTCGACCGACCGGGGCCCCTTCGCCGTGGACTTGGGGCCGTCAGGCCTTCACGCGGACGTCCTCGCGCATCTTGGTGGTGATGTCGATCGCGGACTCCTTGGTGATGCTCTTGGTGTTGTCACCGGGGGAGACCATGGCGATCGTGCTGTAGTCGGCCCACACGCAGAACCAGTCGGTCGACGGCTTCTGGGTGAGGTTGTTGGTGCCCTCGGCCGCCTGGCACTTCATGACCGCGCCGTCGATGTCCGCCTCTTCGGGCTGGCCCACCAGCTTGGTCTGGGACTCGCTGCCAGAAGAAGAGCTCGACGAGCTGGAGTTGCTGGCCTCGATCTGCTTCTGGATGGCGGCGAAGTACTTGTCGAGGGCCGTCTTGGGGTCAGCGATCTCGCCGTAACCGCCCACCATGGTCACGCCCCTGGCCTTGAGCAGCTCGCTCTTGCTGGGCAGGTCCTTGGGGTCGGGGTTCTGCGGGTCGTAGTTGCCGAAGTCGGCCGTCGAGTACTGCCCGATGACCGCCTTGCCGTTCTTGACGCCGCTGGTCTCCAGGTACTTCACGGTGTCCGCGTCGGTGCTCTCGCCGCCCTTGCCGACCCGCTTGTAGTCGCTGACCACCGTCGCCGGAGTCTCCAGCTTGTGCGCCCCGTCGTCCGACAGGCCGGCCGCGCCGCCGCCTCCGCCGATCACGAAGTAGGCGCCCACGCCGATCGCGGCGACGACGGCGACCGCGCCGATGATGAGACCGGTCTTCTTCTTGCCGCCACCCGGTGCCGGCGGCTGGGGCGCGCCGTACGGGGCCTGGCCGTAGGGCGGCTGCTGGCCGTACGGGGGCTGCTGACCGTAGGGCGGCTGCTGCTGGCCGTACGGGTTGGGCTGCTGCGGAGGGGCACCCTGCGGCGCCTGCTGCGGATAGCCGTAGCCGGGCTGGGCGGGCGGGGGCTGCTGGGGGTAGCCGTAGCCGGGCTGGGGGGCCTGCGGCGGCTGGCCGTAGGGGCCCTGCTGGCCGTACGGTCCGGGCTGCTGGGGCTGCCCGCCGTACGGGCCCGGCTGGTTGTAGCTCATTTCTGGGTTCCCCTCCAGATGCTTATGTGTTTCAGACATCCTGGCGCAGACGCAGCGTGCGCATGCCATCGGGGGTGGGCCCGTTACAGAACAAACGCGTTTCGGGACTGTGCGGTGACACCCCTAAACTGAGCCCGTGACCGAGAACGCTCAGCAGCAGCCACCAGCGCCCGACACCGAACTGCCGACCCAGTACGCGCCGGCCGACGTAGAGGGGCCGCTGTACGAGCGCTGGGTAGAGCGGGGTTACTTCGAGGCGGACGAGAAGAGCGACAAGCCGCCGTACACCGTCGTCATCCCGCCGCCGAACGTCACGGGCAGCCTGCACCTCGGGCACGCCTTCGAGCACACGCTCATCGACGCCCTCACCCGCCGCAAGCGGATGCAGGGCTACGAGACGCTGTGGCAGCCCGGCATGGACCACGCCGGCATCGCGACCCAGAACGTCGTCGAGCGTGAGCTCGGCAAGGAGGGCAAGTCCCGGCACGACCTGGGCCGTGAGGCGTTCGTCGAGCGCGTCTGGCAGTGGAAGGGCGAGTCCGGCGGCCAGATCAGCGGCCAGATGCGCCGCCTGGGAGACGGCGTCGCGTGGTCGCGTGAGCGCTTCACCATGGACGAGGGCCTCTCCCAGGCCGTCCAGACCATCTTCAAGCGGCTCTACGACGACGAGCTGATCTACCGCGCCGAGCGCATCATCAACTGGTGTCCGCGCTGTCTCACCGCCATCTCCGACATCGAGGTGGAGTACCAGGACGACGACGGCGAGCTCGTCTCCCTCAAGTACGGCGAGGGCGACGAGACGCTCGTCGTCGCCACCACCCGCGCCGAGACCATGCTCGGTGACACGGCCGTCGCCGTTCACCCCGAGGACGAGCGGTACCGGCACCTGGTCGGCAAGCTCATCAAGTTGCCGCTGACCGACCGTTCCATCCCGGTCGTCGCCGACGAGCACGTCGACCCCGAGTTCGGCACGGGCGCCGTCAAGGTCACCCCGGCGCACGACCCGAACGACTTCGAGATCGGCCAGCGCCACAACCTGCCGTCCCTCACCGTCATGGACGAGCACGCCGTCATCACCGCCCACGGCCCCTTCCAGGGCCTGGACCGGCTCGAGGCCCGCTCCGCCATCGTCGCCGCGCTGCGCGCCGAGGGCCGGATCGTCGCCGAGAAGCGGCCGTACGTCCACTCCGTCGGCCACTGCTCGCGCTGCAAGACCACCATCGAGCCGCGCCTGTCCATGCAGTGGTGGGTCAAGGTCGGCCCGCTCGCGAAGGCGGCCGGTGACGCCGTCCGCGACGGGCGCGTCAAGATCCACCCGCAGGAGATGGAGAAGCGGTACTTCGACTGGGTCGACAACCTCCACGACTGGTGCATCTCGCGGCAGTTGTGGTGGGGGCACCGCATTCCCGTCTGGTACGGCCCTGAGGGTGAAGTCGTCTGTGTCGGGCCCGACGAGGAGCCGCCGAGCGGCGAGGGCTGGCGTCAGGACACCGATGTCCTCGACACCTGGTTCTCCTCCGGCCTGTGGCCGTTCTCGACGCTCGGCTGGCCCGAACAGACCGAGTCGCTCGCGAAGTTCTACCCGAACTCCGTCCTGGTCACCGGCTACGACATCCTCTTCTTCTGGGTCGCCCGGATGATGATGTTCGGCCTCTACGCGATGGACGGCACCCCGCCGTTCCACACCATCGCCCTGCACGGCATGGTCCGCGACCAGTTCGGCAAGAAGATGTCGAAGTCCTTCGGCAACGCGGTCAACCCGCTGGACTGGATGGACAAGTACGGCAGCGACGCGCTCAGGTTCACGCTCGCCCGTGGCGCCAACCCCGGCGTCGACGTCCCGATCGGCGAGGACTGGGTCCAGGGCTCCCGCAACTTCGCCAACAAGATCTGGAACGCGACCCGCTTCGCGCTGATGAACGGCGCGACGGTGGAAGGCCCGCTGCCGGACGCCTCGAAGATGTCGGCGACCGACCGCTGGATCCTCTCCCGCCTGAACTCCGTCGTCGCCGAAGTCGACGCGTTCTACGAGGACTACCAGTTCGCGAAGCTCTCCGACGCGCTGTTCCACTTCGCGTGGGACGAGGTGTTCGACTGGTACGTGGAGCTGTCGAAGACCACGTTCCAGGCGGGCGGTGAGGCGGCCGAGGTCTCGAAGCGGGTCCTGGGCGAGGTCCTCGACGTCACGCTGAAGCTGCTGCACCCGGTGGTTCCGTTCGTCACGGAGACGCTGTGGACGACGTTGACGGGCGGCGAGTCGGTCGTCATCGCCGAGTGGCCGGCCGACAGTGGCTTCCGGGACGCCGACGCGGAGCGGGAGATCGAGTCGCTCCAGTCCGTCATCACCGAGGTCCGCCGCTTCCGCGCCGACCAGGGCCTCCAGCCCGGCCAGCGGGTTCCGGCCCGTCTGGAGCTGGGCGGCACGGCGCTGGCCCCGCACGAGGCGGCCATCCGGCAGTTGCTCCGCCTCCAGCCGGAGGGTGAGAGCTTCTCGGCCACGGCGACCCTGCCGGTCGCCGGGGCGACGGTCGCGCTGGACCTGTCCGGCACGATCGACGTCGCTGCGGAGCGGAAGCGGCTGGCGAAGGACCTCGCCGCCGCGGAGAAGGAGAAGGCGCAGGCCACGGCGAAGCTGGGCAACGAGGCGTTCCTGGCGAAGGCGCCGGAGAACGTGGTGGACAAGATCCGCGGGCGGCTCGCCAAGGCGGACGAGGACATCACGCGGATTCTGGCGCAGCTGGAGCGGTTGCCTCAGGCGTAGGCGTCGGTACGTTGGTGAAGGCCCCGGAGCTTCGAGGTTCCGGGGCCTTCGCGTGCCGTCGGGTGGGTCGCGCGGTCCGGCGCTGACGGGCACCGCCTGTCCCCACCCTCCCCCACTCTCGGCTTCGCTCGAGCGGGGGACCCCCATCGCCCCAGGCGGCACGCATGCCCGCAGGCTGCGTCGGCACGCATGCCCGCAGCCACGGCGATGGCTGGGGCTCCGTAGACTGGCCCCGTGAGCGAGCTCCCCCCGAACGGCAACCACGACCAGCCCGACCCCCTCGGCTCCTTCGAGGAGATCATCGCGGCCGAGACCGACCGTGATCCCGATCTCGCGGTGATCGAGGCCGGCAGTCGCACCCTGCGCACCCAGGGCGGCCCGCCGGAGGCCGACGTGCCCGCGCGGCCGGCCGACCCCGAAATCGACAAGGCCCTGCGCGAGGTCGAGGCGGACCTGGCCACGCGGTGGGGCGAGACCAAGCTGGAGCCGTCCGTCAGCCGTATCTCCGCGCTGATGGACGTGCTGGGGGAGCCGCAGCGGTCCTACCCCTCGATCCACATCACGGGAACGAACGGCAAGACCTCCACCGCCCGCATGATCGAGGCCCTGCTCGGCGCCTTCGAGCTGCGCACCGGGCGCTACACGTCCCCGCACGTCCAGTCGATCACCGAGCGGATCAGCCTCGACGGGGCGCCCATCTCCGCCGAGCGGTTCATCGAGACGTACCAGGACGTCAAGCCGTACGTGGAGATGGTCGATGGCCAGCAGGAGTTCCGGCTGTCCTTCTTCGAGGTGCTGACCGGGATGGCGTACGCCGCCTTCGCGGACGCGCCGGTCGACGTGGCCGTCGTCGAGGTCGGCATGGGCGGCAGCTGGGACGCCACGAACGTGATCGACGGGGACGTCGCCGTCGTGACCCCCATCGCTCTCGACCACACGGACCGGCTGGGTGAGACGCACGCCGAGATCGCCGCGGAGAAGGCCGGCATCGTCAAGCAGGACGCGACCGTGATCCTGGCCCAGCAGCCGGTCGACGCGGCGCAGGTGATGCTGAAGAAGGCCGTGGAGGTCGACGCGACCGTGGCCCGGGAGGGCCTGGAGTTCGGGATCGTGTCGCGGCAGGTCGCCGTGGGCGGGCAGCTGATGACCCTGCGCGGCCTGGGCGGCGAGTACACCGAGGTGTATCTGCCGCTGCACGGCGCGTACCAGGCGCACAACGCCGCCGTCGCCCTCGCCGCGGTCGAGGCGTTCTTCGGCGTCGGCTCCCAGCGGCCCGAGCCGCTCGACATCGACACGGTCCGCAAGGCCTTCGCGGCGGTGTCGTCGCCGGGGCGGCTGGAGGTCGTACGGCGGTCCCCGACCGTGGTCCTGGACGCGGCCCACAATCCGGCGGGCGCGATTGCCACGGCGGAGGCGGTCGGCGAGGCGTTCGACTTCAGCCGGCTGATCGGCGTGGTCGGTGCCAGTGGCGACAAGAACGTGCGGGGGCTGCTCGAGGCCTTCGAGCCGATCTTCGCGGAGGTCGTCGTCACCCAGAACTCCAGCCACAGGGCGATGGACGCGGACGATTTGGCCGCGATCGCCGTGGAGGTGTTCGGCGAGGACCGTGTGCAGGTGGAGCCGCGGCTGCCCGACGCGCTGGAGGCGGCGATCACGCTGGCCGAGGAGGAGGGCGAGTTCGCCGGCGGCGGCGTACTGGTCACCGGATCCGTCATTACCGTCGGCGAGGCCCGACTGCTGCTCGGGAAGGGCTGAGTCCTCACCATGCGTACGCTCTGTTCCTCGACCCTCATCGGTGAGTTCTTCGTCATCGGCTTCGCCGGGCTGGTCGCCATGAAGGATCCCGACCTGTCGACCTCCACAGTGTGGACGGTGTGCGGGGTCGCGATGTTCCTCAGCCTGGTGCTGTGCGGTCTGGTGACCCGGCCGGGCGGGGTCGTGCTCGGCTGGGCCTTGCAGGTCGCGCTGATCGCGGCCGGGTTCGTCGTCCCGGCGATGTTCTTCCTCGGGGTGGTGTTCGCGGCGCTGTGGTGGGCGTCGGTGCACTTCGGGCGGAAGATCGACGAGGCGAAGGCGAGATTCGCCGCTCAGGCGGGTTCCTCGGGGGCTGACGCTGCGTAACAACCGGGTAATCTCATCACCCGCACAAGCTTTGACTCCCAAGGAGCCCTCGTGACCCAGCGCACCCTCGTCCTGCTCAAGCCCGACGCCGTCCGTCGCGGCCTGACCGGCGAGATCATCAGCCGTATCGAGCGCAAGGCCGGCTGGCAGATCACCGCGCTGGAGCTGCGCACGCTGGACCAGGAGACCCTGGAGCAGCACTACGGCGAGCACAAGGGCAAGCCCTTCTACGAGCCGCTGGTCGCGTTCATGTCCTCCGGTCCGGTCGTCGCCCTGATCGTCGAGGGCGAGCGGGTCATCGAGGGCGTCCGCGCCCTGGCCGGTCCCACCGACCCGATCGCCGCCGCGCCCGGCTCCATCCGCGGCGACTTCGGCGTCATCGTCCGCGAGAACCTGATCCACGCCTCCGACTCCGAGGAGTCCGCCGAGCGCGAGGTGAAGATCTTCTTCCCCGGCCGCGCGTAGCCCGTCCGGGATTCCGCAAGACCTCTTGCCGGCACGTTGCAGGGCCCACGCCCGAGTGGGTGGCGGAGTTTCCGTGGATTTTTCTGAGGAACCGTCAGTTCGAGGTGACGCCTGACCTGGGACGGCCGTACGTTTTCGGCCGTCCCTCGGCATATGCGTGGCGATCGGGGGAACGTGTGCCCCCTATGGACCGTCTCCACAAGCGAGGCGGCTCCGCATCTGCTGACAATGGCGAAGACCCTCGCGCAGTGTCCGTGCAGGCGCGTTTACGATGGAAGCCTTCACGTCACAGCACCCACCTTCGCCGACCTGAAAAGCCCTCAAAAGCTCGTGGGAAGGCCAGACGAATCCTGATGGGGAACTCAATGTCGTTCATCGGCCGTGACATGGCTGTCGACCTCGGGACCGCCAACACGCTGGTGTACGTCAGGGGTCGCGGGATCGTACTCAACGAGCCGTCCGTCGTCGCGATCAACACCAACACCGGTGGCATCCTCGCGGTCGGCGCCGAAGCCAAGAAGATGATCGGACGGACCCCCGGCAACATCGTCGCCGTGCGTCCGTTGAAGGACGGTGTCATCGCCGACTTCGAGATCACCGAGCGGATGCTCCGCTACTTCATCCTGAAGATCCACAAGCGGAGGTATCTCGCCCGTCCCCGGGTCGTCGTCTGTGTGCCGTCCGGCATCACCGGCGTCGAGCGCCGCGCCGTCATCGAGGCGTCGACCCAGGCCGGCGCCCGCCAGGTGCACATCATCGAGGAGCCCATGGCCGCGGCCATCGGATCCGGCCTGCCGGTCCACGAGGCCACGGGCAACATGGTGGTGGACATCGGCGGCGGCACCACGGAGGTCGCGGTCATCTCCCTCGGCGGCATCGTCACCGCTCAGTCCATCCGCGTCGCGGGCGACGAGCTGGACAACGCGATCATCCAGCACATCAAGAAGGAGTACAGCCTTCTTCTGGGTGAGCGGACGGCCGAGCAGATCAAGATCACCATCGGCTCGGCGTACGACCTCGACGCCGACGAGCACACCGAAATCCGCGGCCGGGACCTCGTCTCCGGGCTGCCCAAGACCGTCGTCATCTCGGCCGCCGAAGTGCGCAAGGCGATCGAGGAACCCGTCAACGCCATCGTGGACGCGGTGAAGACGACCCTCGACAAGTGCCCGCCGGAGCTGTCCGGCGACATCATGGACCGCGGAATCGTTCTGACGGGCGGCGGAGCGCTGCTGCGCGGACTCGACGAGCGGCTGCGCCGCGAGACCGGCATGCCGATCCACATCGCCGAGGACCCGCTGGACAGCGTGGCGCTCGGCTCCGGCAAGTGCGTCGAGGAATTCGAGGCGCTCCAGCAGGTCCTGGACGCCGCGCCGCGCAGATGACGTAACTCTTCGATTCCGCCGTACGAGATGATCTCCTCGTACGGCGGATCGTTGATATCGAGGCATAAGATCACCCATAAACGCCTGTACGTTCCAAACACCCTGCACATTCCTGAATCACGCATTCCTAGAGGGAAGGGCACGGCCGCCGCACGTGAGGGACACACGAGAGAGCCGCCTGCTCCTGGTGCTGCTGATCGCCATCGCGTTCGCACTGATCACGGTGGACATCCGTGGCGGGGAGGACTCCCCGGTCGACGGTGCCCGGCAGGCCGCGGCCGCGGCCTTCGGTCCGATCGAGAACGGGGTGTCGTCGGCGGTCGATCCCGTCGGCAACGCGGTCTCCGCCGTACGCGACTCCGGTGAGCGCCACGACCGGCTCGCGGCCATGGAGAAGGAGAACGCGGCCCTCAAGGCGAAGCTCGGCAGCGACGACCGCAACCGCAGCCGCCTCAGCCAGCTCGACAAGATGCTGAAGACCGCGGGCGCGGGCCAGTACGGCATCAAGGGCGCCGAGGTCATCGCGATCGGAGCGGCCCAGGGTTTCTCCTGGACCATCACCATCGACGTCGGCGCGGGCGACGGCATCAAGCGCGACATGACCGTGCTCAACGGGGACGGACTGGTGGGGCGCGTGACCACCGTCGGCCCCCACACCGCCACCGTCCTCCTCGCCAACGACCCCGACTTCACCGTCGGCACCCGCATGGAGTCGACCGACGAACTCGGCTTCGCCTCCGGGCAGGGCGACCAGGCGCTGCGCGTCGAACTCCTCAACGGCAAGGCCGAGGTCAAGAAGGGCGACCGGCTCGTCACCTTCGGCTCCCAGGCCGACAAGCCCTTCGTGCCCGGCGTGCCCGTCGGTGTCGTCTCCCGCGTCGACCCGTCCGGCGGCGGCCTGACCCGCACCCTCTACGTCACCCCGTACGTCGGCTTCACCAAACTGGACATCGTAGGTGTCGTCGTCGAGACCCCGAAGAAGGACCCACGCGACACCGTGCTCCCGGCCAAGCCCAGACCGACCCCCACGCCGACGGTCACCGTCACGGTCACCCCGTCCGCGAGCGCGCCCGTCGACGGCCAGTTCGAGCAAGAGCAGTAGGAGCTGATTTCCCGTGCGCGTCAACCGGATCCTGCTGTCGTCCTCGCTGGTCGTCGTGGCCCTGGTGCTCCAGGTGAGCGTCCTCGCCCGCCTCCACCTGCCCGGCGCGGTCCCCGACATCCTCCTGCTCACCGTCCTGGGCCTGGCCATGGTGTACGGCCATGTCGGCGGCGCCCTCATCGGCTTCGGCGCCGGACTGCTCGCCGACCTCGCCCCGCCCGCCGACCACGCCGCCGGGCGCTACGCCCTCGTGCTGTGCGTCATCGGCTACCTCGCCGGGCTCATCAAGCCGGAGACCGGCCAACTCAAGTCGGCAACCGGCCCGATGGTCGTGGTCGTCGCCGCCGCCATCGGCTCCACCCTCCTCTACGCCGGCGTCGGCGCCCTCGTCGGCGACACCGCCGCCCGCCATGTGGGCCTGCCCAGCCTGCTGTTCACGGCCGCCCTCTACGACCTGCTGCTCGCGCCGTTCGTCGTCCCCGGGATCATGGCGCTGGCCCGGCGCGCCGAGAACGACCCGCTCGCCGAGACCAACTCCGGCGCCAAGACCACCGACATCTCCTCCGGCTGGCTCTCCGGCGGCACCGGCCTCAAGATCGGCGGACAGCGCGGTGGGCTGCGCGTGAAGGCCGCCCGGTCGAGAGGCGCCCGCGCCGGCCGCATCAAGGGAGTCAAGCGGCTGTGAGCGCGGGCGCCCGCGCGCGGAGCGCGCCAGTGGATGGATCACCCGAACGGGGGAGGTCCCGGCGGAACGGGGCCTCACAGGCCGGTCGTTCACCATGCGTACGCACACACCCGTCCGCCGTCAGCACACATGTTCGCGCACATACGTCCGCGCACTGAGAGGGGGAGACAGCCGCAGTGACCAACATTCCCGAGACCGGCCGGACCCCACGGGTCCAGATCCGGCTCATCGTCATCCAGATCCTCGTCCTCTCCCTCCTCGGCACCCTCGGCGGGCGCCTGTGGTACCTCCAGATCCGCGAAGGCGCCGAGTACGCCAAGGAGGCCTCCGGCAACCACGTCCAACAGGTCGTCGAACCCGCCGTACGCGGCTCGATCCTGGACGCGCGCGGAGTGCCCCTCGCCGACAACGAGACGCGGCTCGTCGTCTCCGCCTCCCGCACCGACCTGCTGAAGATGAAGGACGACGGCAAGGCCGTCCTCACCAAGCTCGCGGGCGTCCTCGGCATGGCCCCCCAGGACGTCATGCAGAAGGTCCGCCTGTGCGACGCCAAGACGCCGCAGCCCTGCTGGAACGGCTCGCCGTACCAGCCGATCCCCATCACCGACGAGGCCACACCCAAGCAAGCCCTCCAGATCCGCGAGCGCGCCGAGGACTTCCCCGGCATCACCGCCGAGCCCGAGGCCGTCCGCCGCTACGCCGGCCCCGGCAAGGCCAACACGGCCCAGGTCCTCGGCTACCTCTCGCCGGTCACCGACGAGGAGATCACCAAGGCCCAGGACACCGACTCGCCGTACCTGCGCTCCGACCAGGTCGGGCGCTCCGGCCTCGAGCGTCAGTACGACAAGCAGCTGCGCGGCAAGGCCGGCGTGACGCGCTACGAGGTCGACAACCTCGGCCGCGTCATCGGCCAGGCCGAGGCCACCCCGGCCGAGTCCGGCTCCAGCCTCGTCACCAGCATCGACGCGCGCGTCCAGCGGGTCGCCGAGTACGAGCTGAACGACGCGATGAAGGAGGCCCGCAAGCAGTTCGACCGGAACACCAACGAAAACTACAAGGCCGACTCGGGCGCGGTCGTCGTGATGGAGGCCAAGACCGGCCGGATCGTCGCCATGGCGTCCAACCCTTCCTACGACCCGAACGCCTGGGTCGGCGGCATCTCCGCCAAGGACTACAAGAAGCTCACCGGCAAGGCCTCCAACTACCCCCTGCTCAACAGGGCCATACAGGGTCAGTCCGCGCCCGGCTCCACCTTCAAGGTGATCTCCACGGCCGCCGCCGTCGAGGCCGGCTACGACTTCAACGGCCGCTATCCCTGCACGAGTTCCTACTCGGTCGGCGGCCAGGTCTTCAAGAACTTCGAGTCGGAGAACTTCGGCCCGATCTCCCTCGGCCGCGCCCTCGAGGTCTCCTGCGACACCGTCTTCTACGGCCTCGCCCACAAGGAGTGGCAGAGGGACGGCGGCCTCAAGCCGAAGAAGGGCGGCGCGAACGACTACTTCTTCAAGGCCGCCCACCAGTTCGGCCTCGGCAAGGAGACCGGCATCGACCTGCCCAACGAGGTCACCGGACGCGTCCCCGACCGCCAGTGGAAGCAGAACTTCTGGAAGGCGAACAAGGACGCCTGGTGCAAGATGGGCAAGAAGGACGGCGACTACGTCGAGAAGATCGCCTACGAGAACTGCCTCGAAGGCAACCTCATGCGCGCCGGTGACGAGATCAACTACTCCATCGGCCAGGGCGACACCCTCGTCACCCCGATCCAGATGGCCACGATCTACGCCGCCATCGCCAACGGCGGCACCCTCCACGACCCCACGGTCGGCAAGGCCATCGTCAGCGCCGACGGCAAGACCGTCCAGGAGATCAAGCCCAAGTCGCACGGCAAGCTGCCGATAAGCCGGACGACGCTCGGCGAGATGGACGAGGCCCTCGCGGGCGTCGCCACCCGCGGTACGGCCGCCTGGCGCTTCGCCCAGGTCGGCTGGCCGCAGGAGAAGATCCCGATGCACGCCAAGACCGGCACCGCCGAGGTCTACGGCAAGCAGACCACCTCGTGGTTCAGCACGTACACCAAGGACTACACGGTCGTCATGACGATCTCCCAGGGTGGTACGGGCTCCGGCGCCTCGGGTCCCGCCGTGCGCAACATCTACGACGCGCTGTACGGCGTCTCCGACGACGGCAAGATCGACAAGAAGAACGCCCTGCTGCCCACCCCGCAGGAGAGCCTGCCGAAGATCAGGACGGACGGTTCGATCACCGCTCCGAAGGTCGCCAAGGACCCCGCCAAGGACCAGCGGGCCAGCCAGGAGGGCGAGAAGGCCCCGGACGAAAGCCAGCCGGCGGGCACCGTCGCGTCGCCGACGGCCACCAACCGGGACACCCGCAGACGAGGCCGTAAGAGGGGAAGCCGGAGGATGCTCTCATGACCGGGGCGAACAGCTTCCAGGTCTCCGGTTACGGGCCCGAACGGGCCGGCTGGACGCGGATCTTCGCCCGCGACTCGCTGGTCCGCCGGCTCGACTGGCCGATACTGCTGTCGGGTCTCGCCCTGTCGCTGCTCGGCTCGATCCTGGTCTACTCGGCCACCCGCAACCGCACCGAGATCAACCAGGGCGACCCGTACTACTTCCTGGTCCGGCACCTCATGAACACCGGCATCGGGCTCGTCCTGATGATCGGCACGGTCTGGCTCGGCCACCGCGCCCTGCGCAACGTGGTGCCGATCCTCTACGGCCTCTCGGTCCTCCTGATCCTGCTGGTGCTCACCCCGCTCGGCTCCACCGTCAACGGCGCGCACTCCTGGATCGTGCTCGGCGGCGGCTTCTCGCTCCAGCCCTCGGAGTTCGTGAAGATCACGATCATCCTGGGCATGGCGATGCTGCTGGCTGCCCGGGTCGACGCGGGCGACCGGCAGTACCCCGACCAACGCACCGTCCTGCAGGCCCTGGGCCTGGCCGCCGTGCCGATGCTGATCGTGATGCTCATGCCCGACCTCGGCTCGGTCATGGTCATGGTGATCATCGTGCTGGGCCTGCTGCTCGCCTCCGGCGCCTCCAACCGCTGGGTCTTCGGCCTGATCAGCGCGGGCGCGGCCGGCGCGATCGCCGTCTGGCAGCTGCACATCCTGGACGAATACCAGATCGCCCGCTTCGCGGCCTTCGCCAACCCCGAGCTCGACCCGGCGGGCGTCGGCTACAACACCAACCAGGCGCGGATCGCGATCGGTTCGGGCGGGCTGACCGGGTCGGGGCTCTTCCACGGCTCCCAGACCACCGGCCAGTTCGTGCCCGAGCAGCAGACCGACTTCGTCTTCACCGTCGCCGGGGAGGAGCTGGGCTTCGTCGGCGCGGGGCTCATCATCCTCCTGCTCGGCATCGTCCTGTGGCGCGCCTGCCGCATCGCCCGCGAGACGACCGAGCTGTACGGCACGATCGTCGCCGCCGGGATCGTCGCCTGGTTCGCCTTCCAGGCCTTCGAGAACATCGGCATGACCCTCGGCATCATGCCGGTCACCGGACTGCCCCTGCCGTTCGTGTCGTACGGCGGCTCCTCGATGTTCGCGGTGTGGGTGGCGGTGGGGCTGTTGCAGTCCATTCGGGTGCAGCGGCCGATGTCGGCGTAGCGGCGGTTGCGAGGGGGGAGCGGGATGTCCGAGGAGTACGTGGCCCTGTGCCCGGTGACCGAGGAGCTGGTCGGCCATCTCCTCGGTCTGGCGGAGCTGGACCTGACCGACGACGACGTCGTCGAGGCGCGGATGCGCGAGGTCGGCTGGCCCGACTGGTCACAAGCGGTGCGGGGGCGGGTGTACGAGGACACGCCCGACGTCCCCGAGGCCACCCGCGTCACACCGCAGGGCCACTTCGTCACCTGCGACGGCGACGGCTCGCTCTACCTGCCCTTCGCCTACCTCTACTCGGTCGACGGCGGCCTGCTCGACGAGGACTGCTGGGGCACGCTGCCCGGCTGGACCAGCGAGGAAGGCGCCTGGCGGCCGGAGTTCGACGCCCACTTCGGCACCGTCGTCCAGCGCTTCACCGACCGGCTCGGCCTGCCGAACCACGACATCCGACAGCCCCGATACGACACCCGGTACGTCAGCTGGCGCCTGGAGCACAACGTCGTGATCGTCGGACAGGGACCGGAACCCCTGTCGTACCACCAGTTCGAGGACGCCCACGTCCACGTCGTCTCCCGGACGGCCAAGGACGCGCCGTTCCCGGACGGGGAGGCGATGCGCGCCCTGCTGACGACCTGAGGTGCCCCTCTGCCGTCTGCGCCCATCTGGCACTAGATTCATTTCATGGCGGAGACGAAACGCGAGATCGAGCGCAAGTACGAATCCGACGACAGTGGGCTTCCCGACCTCACCGGTGTCGCCGGCGTCGCGTCCGTCCTGGACAAGGGCGTCGCGGAACTGGACGCCACCTACTACGACACTTCCGACCTGCGCCTGGCCGCGGCTTCCATCACCCTGCGCCGCCGCACCGGCGGCTCCGACGCCGGCTGGCACCTGAAGCTGCCGGTCGGCCCCGGTGTCCGGGACGAGATCCAGGCCCCCCTCTCCGACACCGTCCCGGACGAGCTCGCGGGACTGGTCCGCTCGCGCGTCCGCGCAGGCCAGCTGGTGGCGGTGATCCGGCTGCGCTCCGACCGGGACGTACGCGACCTCGTCGACGAGGGCGGGCAGCTGCTCGCCGAGGTCGGCGTGGACGCCGTACGGGCCGAGCGGCTGTTCGGCGGCGAGGGCACCGCCCAGTGGACCGAGATCGAGGTGGAACTCGCCGACGGCGGTGACCCGGCCTTCCTGGACACGGTGGAGAAGCGGTTGCGAAAGGCGGGCGTACGGCCGTCGAAGTCCGCGTCGAAGCTGGCACGGGCGCTCGCGGAGACGGCTCCCCGGCGCAAGCGGCCGAAGGCCGCGACGGAACCCGGCGACCCCGTCACCGCCGGCGACCACGTCATGGCGTACGTCCGGGCCCAGCGGGACGCCATCGTCGAGCTCGACCCGGCCGTGCGCCGGGACGCCGAGGATTCCGTGCACGACATGCGGGTCGCTACCCGTCGGCTGCGCAGCACCTTCCGCTCCTTCCCCAAGGTCCTCGACCGGACCGTCACCGACGAGGTCGGCGCGGAGCTGAAGTGGCTGGCCGGCGAGCTGGGCGTGGGCCGCGACCAGGAGGTGCTCACCGAGCGCCTGACCACGGCCCTCGACGAGCTGTCCGCCACCCTGGTTTCCGGCCCGATACGGGAGCGGCTGAACAGCTGGGCCGGTGCCGGGCACGGCGGTTCGCGCCGCAGGGTGCTGGGCGTCCTCGACTCCAAGCGCTATCTGACCCTGCTCGACACCCTTGACGCCCTGGTCGCCGACCCGCCCCTGCAAAAGGCGGCCGGCCGCAAACCGTCCAAGGTGCTCGCCAAGGCCGTACGCAAGGACTTCGGCAAGGTCTCCGCGCTGGTCGAGGAGGCCATGGAGCAGCCACCCGGCCACGACCGGGACCTCGGGCTGCATGAGGCCCGCAAGAAGGCCAAGCGGACCCGCTACGCGGCGGAGACGGCCGCTCCCGTGCTCGGCGGCCCGGCCAAGGGCCTGGTCAAGTCCATGAAGTCGCTGCAGAGCCTGCTCGGCGACCACCAGGACAGCGTCATGGCCCGCCAGACCCTGCGCGAGCTGTCCGCGGTGGCGCACGCGGCAGGGGAGAGCTCCTTCACGTACGGGGTGCTGTACGGGCGGGAGGAGCACCGGGCGGCGGTGGTGGAGGCGGAGCTGCCCGGAATGTGGGCGTCGGTGAGGAGCGGGACGGACATCTGAGCGAGCGGGGGAGGAGCCGCTCGGCCGTCCGGGCGTACGAGGGAGGTCCGCAGCCGCGTTACGCTAGATGGTCACCCCTGTCAGCTCACGAAGGTTCGCGAGATGCCTGCCGAATCCGCGGAGGCCGCTGCGTCTGTGTTTCCGCAGCTCGAAGCTCTGCTCCCGCATGTACAGAAGCCGATTCAGTACGTCGGCGGAGAGCTCAACTCCACGGTCAAGCCGTGGGAGTCCTGTGACGTCCGCTGGGCGCTCATGTACCCGGACGCCTACGAGGTCGGGCTGCCCAACCAGGGCGTCATGATCCTCTACGAGGTCCTGAACGAACGGGAGGGCGTCCTCGCCGAGCGCACGTACAGCGTGTGGCCGGACCTGGAGGCGCTGATGCGGGAGCACGGCGTCCCGCAGTTCACGGTGGACAGCCACCGACCGGTGAAGTCCTTCGACGTGTTCGGCCTGTCCTTCTCCACGGAGCTGGGCTACACGAACATGCTGACGGCGCTGGACCTGGCGGGCATCCCGCTGGAGTCCAGGGACCGCACGATCGACGACCCGATCGTCCTCGCGGGCGGCCACGCGGCCTTCAACCCGGAGCCGATCGCCGACTTCATCGACGCGGCGGTCATCGGCGACGGCGAGCAGGCCGTGCTCGACATGACGCGGATCATCCGTGAGTGGAAGGCGGAGGGCCGGCCGGGTGGCCGCGAGGAGGTCCTCCTCCGCCTGGCGAAGACGGGCGGGGTGTACATCCCGGCGTTCTACGACGTGGAGTACCTGCCGGACGGCCGCATCGCCCGTGTCGTCCCCAACAGGTCGGGTGTCCCGTGGCGCGTGTCCAAGCACACGGTCATGGACCTGGACGAGTGGCCGTACCCGAAGCAGCCCCTCGTCCCGCTGGCCGAGACGGTCCACGAGCGCATGTCGGTGGAGATCTTCCGCGGCTGCACGCGCGGCTGCCGCTTCTGCCAGGCCGGCATGATCACGCGCCCGGTGCGCGAGCGCTCGATCACGGGCATCGGCGACATGGTCGACAAGGGACTGAAGGCGACGGGCTTCGAGGAGGTGGGCCTGCTGTCCCTGTCCTCCGCGGACCACTCGGAGATCGGCGACATCGCCAAGGGCCTGGCCGACCGCTACGAGGAAGACAAGATCGGCCTCTCCCTCCCCTCCACCCGCGTCGACGCCTTCAACATCGACCTGGCGAACGAGCTGACCCGCAACGGCCGGCGCTCCGGTCTGACCTTCGCCCCCGAGGGCGGCTCGGAACGCATCCGCAAGGTCATCAACAAGATGGTCTCGGAAGACGACCTGATCAGGACCGTCTCGACGGCGTACGGCAACGGCTGGCGCCAGGTGAAGCTGTACTTCATGTGCGGCCTGCCGACGGAGACCGACGACGACGTCCTCCAGATCGCCGACATGGCCATGCGCGTCATCCAGAAGGGCCGCGAGGTCTCCGGCGCCAACGACATCCGCTGCACGGTGTCGATCGGCGGCTTCGTCCCCAAGCCCCACACCCCCTTCCAGTGGGCGCCGCAGCTGTCGGCCGAGGAGACGGACGCGCGGCTGACGAAGCTCCGCGACAAGATCCGCGGCGACAAGAAGTACGGCCGCTCGATCGGCTTCCGCTACCACGACGGCAAGCCGGGCATCGTGGAAGGCCTGCTGTCCAGGGGCGACCGGCGCATCGGCGCGGTCATCCGCGCGGTCTACGACGACGGCGGCCGCTTCGACGGCTGGCGCGAGCACTTCTCCTACGACCGCTGGATGCAGTGCGCCGACAAGGCTCTGGCCCCCTTCGGCGTCGACGTCGACTGGTACACCACCCGCGAGCGCTCCTACGAGGAAGTCCTCCCCTGGGACCATCTCGACTCCGGCCTCGACAAGGACTGGCTCTGGGAGGACTGGCAGGACGCCCTCGACGAGACCGAGGTCGAGGACTGCCGCTGGACCCCGTGCTTCGACTGCGGGGTGTGTCCGCAGATGGACACGGCTATACAAATCGGACCGACCGGGAAGAAGCTGCTGCCTCTTACGGTCAAGAACGCGGGTCCGACGCCGGCACCGAGCGGTCACGCGCACTGAGGTGAGCGAGGCACTCGATCGGGTGGTTGAGGCGCTGGCGGGGGTGAGCGAGGACGAGGTCGCTGCTGTGCTGGCTGCAGTCGGCTCATCGAGTCGCCGGCAGGCAGTGCCGCAGCACAGGCCTCGTACGCCGCTGCCGGGTTGTGGAGGACCCTCGGACATTCACTCGGAGGTGGAGTGGGTCTGAGCCTCTGCGGTCTCACCGAAGTCCCCGGATGACCATGGGAGCCCCCTTCAAAACGGAGGGGGCTCAGTGGTGTCTGAGAGCAACTCGGTGCCTCTACAAGACGAGGCCTTGTCGCCGCCTGCGGGTTGTGACGACCTGCCCGGATGGCCGATTCCGGTTGCCTGTGGCAAGTTGATATCCGGGACGGTCATTGCTGGATAAAGTCGTTTAAGTACTTCTGGTTGTTGGGGCAACCAGCGTGTGGTCGGCGGTGCCGACGTCCTGGGGAGGGCCTGTAGCGCATGAGTCGTCGCTCTGCTGGTTTGGTCGGTGTCTGGGCTGAGATGCAGCGTCAACAACAGCGCCAAGTGGAAGCTGAGGCCAGACAGCGCCGGGAGGAAGCGCGACAAGCGCGGGCGTATCAGCGGTTTGCCACTCAGAGCCACCGGGACTATCGGCATGCGGAGGCCAGGCGGCGTACGGAGGAGCTGGAAGCTCAGGTCGCCACGTCGCAGGGACTGCTGGCCGCTGGGTGCCAGGCGCCGGCATTCAGGGCGTCGTCCCTGACGCGCGTTGAAGAGATCGCGCCGTTCGACCCTGGTCAGCTCGCGTGGCCGGTGCGTATGCCTGATCCGAATCAGTACCAGGCTCAGGGAGGCTGGACCGCGAACCGGCGCGCACAGGCTCAGGCCGAGGCGCGGGCTCGTTTCGAGCGGGACTGGCAGGCTGCACAGGTTGCCGAAGTACAGCGGCAGCAGCAATTAGCGGCCCTGCAACGAGACTACGAGCAGTGGGCTGAGGCTCAGCGGTCGGAGGTGCGTCGGCACAACGCCGGGATCAACGAGGTGGCCCAGGGCGTCCGACGAGGTGACCCCGACACCGTGGTCGAGTACTTCACGGCTGCTCTCTACGCGTCCTCGGCATGGCCCGAGGGATTTCCTCGGCAGGTCTCGGCGGCCTTCGATGCGGCAGCGCGGCAGTTGGTGCTGGACTGGGAGCTGCCTGGGTACGACGTCGTACCGGAAGCAAAGTCGGTGAGGTACGTACAGGCCTCGGACCAGGACAAGGAGACCGCACGTCCCGTGAGCCAGCGCCGTGCGCTGTACCGGGAGGTAATGGCGCAGAGCATGCTGCTGGTCCTGCATCAGCTCTTCTCGGCGGACGAGTACGGCATCCTGGACTCGGTGGCGCTGAACGGTTTCGTGGACGCCCATGATCCGGCGACAGGACGGCAAGCGCACATCTACCTGGCGACCGTCATGGCCCAGCGGGCCGTCTTCACAGACCTGCATCTGGAGCAGGTGGACCCGACCAGCTGTCTGACGGAGGCGCTGAGGGCACAGCTTGCGGCCCGGCCTGATCAGCTTACGTCTGTACGGCCGAGTCGGAAGCCCCAGGATGTCGGGAACGGTGTCGTCACCCATGGCGGTGATGAGGAGCCGGACCTGTACGACATGGATCCGATTGCCTTCGAATCACTCGTCGCCGAGCTGTTCCGTGCCATGGGGATGCAGGCGGTGACGACTCAGCGCTCGAACGACGGCGGCGTGGATGTCGACGCCCTGGACCCGACACCCATCCGAGGCGGCAAGATCGTCGTCCAGGTGAAGCGTTACCGCAACACCGTGTCGCCCACTGCGGTACGCGACCTGTACGGGACGGTGCAGGACGCCGGTGCCAACAAGGGTGTCCTGGTGACCACGTCGAGCTTCGGTCCTGGTTCGCACACCTTCGCTCGCGGCAAGCCTTTGGAACTCATCTCAGGCAGCGAACTCGTCGACCTGCTGCATCGGCACGGCCTCCGTGGCCGCCTCGGGGAGGGCGAACGAGCGGCCCCGGCGCGGCCGGCGCTGTCCGATCCTTCAACTCCGCCCGGTGACTACAACGTATTGGGCATGACGTGGTCCGGCAACGTCGCGCTGGATGTCTGCGCGCTTGTCTGCCGCGGCAACCAAGTCCTCAGCGAAGACCACTTCGTCTTCTTCAACAACCCACAGACCCCGGACGGCTCGGTACGTGCGGTACTGGCTTCGGCTCCGGACAAGGCAGCAATCCGTGTCTCCTTCGACGCACTGCCAGATGAGGCTGATCGGTTTGTGCTGGTTGCGGCCGTCAACCCCGAGGTGAACCCTCCGGCCGACCTGTCCGGGTTCACCGATGCCTGCATCCGACTGCTGAACCCGGCGATGACGGAACTCGGCTGCCTCGAGGTCTCCGACGGTCGCTCCGGTGAGACCGCGCTGGTGCTCGGTTCCTTCCGGCGCAGGTCTAATGGAGACTGGGACTTTGTGCTGGGTGGGAAGGGCTACATGGGCGGCCTGGAGCAGCTCGTCCGTGACCATGGCATCGATGTTGAGTGACGTCTCGAGGCCACACGTAGTGCGGAATTTGCCCCCAGTTCGATCCATGTCCATAACTGAGCCACAGCGGAAGAGGCTGCCGCCGCTGAGGGCGGTTACGCAATGGACCGGCTGTGCGTGCAGGTCCAAGACGAGGGTGGCAGGCTCTGAGGTCGTTCAAGGGCCGCACGTGGGGCCGGCGCGGACACGCTTCCGGGGGTGTCGCCGCGGGCACCAGGCAGGTATCGATGGCAGACTGATCTGCACCAACTCCCGGCCACTGGCCGCGCTCGATCTACCGCATCAATTCCCCCCGGCCCGCTAGCAATTCGGCGGATCAGTAGTGCGCACGTCAGCCGCACCTTGCGCAACCTGTATCGGGTTCATCAGTTTTTTACGCCCCACAGACTCATTTTCGCTTTCGATTCGAACGCGTCCGCTGACGCCGGTTCTCGCCAGACTGTTTCGCTGGCTGTGCGTTCAATTCGCCGGTTCGAACCAGCGACATAAAATCCCTCGCGTTTACGTGGAGGGCAAGCTGTCCAGGAGCGGGAAGATTGGATCGTCCGAATTGGCTAGCTCGTGACAAGGAACTGGTTTCAACAATGGCCTTCATCGATCGTACGCCATGCTTGTAGCGGGGAACGTGCAAGAAGGCCCTAAGCACACCATCATCGATATCGGCGTTTCCCTTTTCATCCATGAGCTTAGGAAATTTCTCGAGCCATGTGCGGAGAAGAATGGCTCGACGTATTACGTGGTATCGATCGCCCTTCCCTGAATTGGTTCCAAGAAGATTTACATGACCGCGTATCCTGCTCATAAAGTCTGGCCCTTTCGCGGCCTCAAAATCATGTCGCCCTTCGAAGGCATCCAAGCTATGAGAGGTGCCTCCTGCGAAAACAAACAGTGCTCGGCCAATGGGATGCTCAATTTCACCTTGTCGGAACTTCCCATCTTGCATCGGGTACAAGAAGTGCCGAACCCACCCTAGATCCCTCTCATGAAAGGCGTCAAACTCATCCCAAAACGCTACTGGGAATTCACCTCGGAGTCCAATATCCCTTATAACATGAAAAGCGCTCAGCAGATCGGTAACTGACTCAAATTGCGATAGGTTGAATTCCAAAAATTTATGAGGCAGCTGCAAAGACTCGACCACCTGCTTGACTGCGTATGATTTGCCGCTTCCTGGAGCGCCGAAAACAGCTATCGAGACAGGTTCTGGATTACGCGTCACCGGTCGATTCCAGTATGCTCGAACCAGGTTCCTTATTGATTCGTAGCTTTCAATTTCTTTGCGATCTACAGTCACTAGGCCTGCATACCTGCCGATCGGCACCTCCGGCAGGGCGAAGTCAATACCGTATTTGACGACCTTCTCTGCTGTCGCCGTGTCTTGTGATATCCATTCCCCTAGCATTGACCATTTGGGAGCACGAGCAGAATCGCTACGCTGAGTTGGCTTCGGAATATGTACTTGACCGAACGTGTCACCTTCCCCGCCTTTTGTCATTTCTTTCGACACTCTCTTTATTTCACTCGTCACGGTCTGTATGGGGAAGTCGATTGCAGGAAACCCGCCCTTGGTTTTGCCATTTATGTTGTATCCCTCCTCGTAGCCTGCCCGCACGGCCTCAAGAGCTGCTTCAATTGCGGTGTCTATGTGCGGAGGAGAGGAAGGGTTCTTGCAGTGTTCCATCAGCGCCATGGAGATAGCGGCTGTCAGTGTGGTTGTGAATCCCCACATGCCGCCCTTTTTGTACGTCTCGGCGTCCTCCATATTTCGGCGTTCGAAATGCAATCTGAAGTCATCTTGGTCGTGATCATATAGAAGTGCACCGACCGGCCCGAAAGAAATCACAAAGTAGCGACAGCGGGATAGTCGACCTTGCTTTAGAATCGCATGCACGCAATCTTCTGCAGTTCTTTCCCATGATAGATTCTTGCTTATTTCGAGTTTGGAGTCATGTCGCAAATCTTCGGCAGTTGTTACCACGATGAGGCGGTCAAGCCGTGACTCGCTGCTAAGTCTGGCCCACAATTCTCCCCGAGCTATGCCACCGCCACTTCCTGCGCCGTACCCCGCTTCGATGATGCACCAGGGAGCTTGCCCTGTATCAGCTTCGATCGATCTTGGCCAGCAAGGCGCATCGTGCACATCTCTGTAGCCGACGCCCGCATCCTCGATAACAACTATGTCAGGATTGGCAGGGTCATTAGGGATTACGTAGTCGAGATGTTGGTTTTCTGGAGACGAGGGATTAATGCCGCCGCAAGGGACTGGGCGGCGACTATAGCCCTGAATCAAGGATTGTCTCCATACAGGGTCCTTGTCCTTGTTCGGCTCGAAATTCTTCAGGGTCGCAAAATAATGATTGTATTTGTTGAAATTCTGATCATCGAAGGGCTCTCCCCAGTCTGGTGACGCCACGCAGAAGCCAGGTGGCTTAAGTTTCTGAATTATGCTGCTCAGTAGCCAAGCCCCGCCTTCCAGGGGCCTGACCTTCACTTTATCTTGGTCGTACCATTTGCCGACGGGATCTCCGGAAGGCTCTTTGGCTGTGCTAGTAAGGGCCCAACCGACGACGACATCTCCTGATATGACGATGCAGTGCTCGCCAGACGAAGTCATAGTTTCCGCTCCTCGCCTATGTAGCGGAACATATCTTGAAGCCGTATAGAGCCAAGATGTTAGTGAACTTCTCTTTAAATAATGCTCGGCTGTATGTCCCCTGTCAACTCTTCGAGTTCCTTTAGGAGAGGCGGAATTTTACATAGGTTTCCCGTAACATGCATTCGGAGCGCGGCCTTCAGTTGGGTACGGTTGGAGAGTGTCCGGCGCGTGTCGGGTTGGTCACCCGTAGGCGTGTGCTGGTTGATCGCGCGACTAGGGGAGCTGGTACGGGCATGGCGGTTGACGCTGCTCGATCGGAAGAGGGGTTCACGTCGGCGAGGGCTACGCGGGTGATGGTGGCTGCGTGCCGGACTGCGGGGCTTGATGACACGGGGGCGAGGTTGATTCGCCTCGGGGAGAACGCCTTGTTCCGGCTGGCTTCGGCCCCGGTGATCGTGCGCGTGGCTCGTGGCGAAGAGTGGCTGCGGACGGCTTGTACAGAGGTGGCTGTCTCGCGGTGGCTGGCCGGAGAGGAGTTTCCGGCCGCTCGGATCGTCGAGGATCTTGAGCAGCCGCTCTTGATTGAGGGGCACCCCGTGACGTTCTGGCATCAGATCGTCGAAGGTGACCGTAAGGCCACCTATGGGGAGTTGGGCGGCATCCTGCGGCATCTGCACTCCCTGAAGGTGCCGACGGGGCTTGAGCTCCCGTCGTTCGATCCCTTCGACAAGCAAGAGCTGCGGATGGATCGGGCCGTCATCCCGGAGGACGACAAGGTCTTTCTGCGCAAGCGGTGGCGGGAGCTCCGCGACAAGTACGACGAGTTGCGGTTCGAGACTCCCAAGGGGCCTGTGCACGGGGATGCCCACGTGCAGAACCTCATGGTTGATGATCAGGGGCAGGTGCTCCTGATCGACTTCGAGGCCTTCTGCTACGACCATCCTGAGTGGGATCTGATGGTGACCGCTGTCGAGCATCACAGCCTTGGATGGCAGACCGACGAGCAGTACGCCGACTTCGTGGCCGCCTACGGGCGTGACCTGTACGACTGGCGCGGGTACGAGACGCTGCGTGGACTGCAAGAGTTCGGCATGACGACGTGGCTCATGCAGAACGTTCAGGAGGACGAGAAGACGGCGGCCGAGTACCGCCGGCGTATCGCGGGTCTGCGGAATGACGATGCGCCTCGTGACTGGCGGCCCTGGTAGCCGCTAGTCGTCGTCTTCCAGGCGTGCCAGTGCGTCGTGCACCTGGTCGTTGAAGGCTGCCACGGTCGGGTTCGCTGCGTGGATGCTGACCTGGGCCTGGAAGTCGGTGACGTAGCGCTGGAAGCGTGTCGACTGGAGGGTGTCGCCGCCGTCCACGGCCAGGCTGGCTGTTGTGACGGCGGCTTCCAGTTCGCCGTTGAGTAGCTGGCTCTGGGCGAGCACCATGCGGCAGAAGCCGAGGGTTCGGGCGTACTTCGGGTCTGTGCTGTCCACGGCGCGCTGGGCCTGCTGGATGGCTTCTCGGCGCATCTTGAGGTCGCGCAAGCAGTGACAGAGTTCGCCCATGAGTTCCGCGGAGTCGAAGTAGTCGAGCCATGCCGGGTCTTGGGCAGTATCGGCATGTTCGAAGTGGCGCTCTGCCTCGTTCATGGCGCGGCCGGCCGCGCTGCGCTCACCCACGTGGGACAGGGCGCCGGCTTCCATCGCCGCGTAGTTCGCCATGGCGCGTGGGGTGGCTCGGCCCTTGGCGCCCTCGACGGCGGCGCGGGCCAGTTGGATGGCTTGGGCGTGGTTGCCAAGGTAGTTGGCCTGGTGGCTGAGGTTGCCGAGGATGCGGGCGCCGAACATGCGGTCGTCGATGACCTGTGCGAGGCGCAGGGTGGATGTCAGGTAACGGTGGGCGAGGCGGTGGTTGCCGGTGTCGTACGCCGTCCACGCCAGGAGTTGGGAGACTTCCGCGGCGGCGCCGAAGAGCGCGGTGCCCACCTTCTCGCTGTAACTGGCGTCCAACAGGGGTAGGACTTCGTGGCGGAGGTAGTGGCGCAGGGCCTTGTGACCGTGGCCTCCGCCGTACTTGAAGTCGAGCTGCATGAACATGCTGGCGGCGTCCCCGATGGCGCGCACGTCGCGCATGCCGACGCGTTGGTGAGCGGGCCTGTCAGCCTGGATACCGTCGGGGCGGGTGATCATCCATGACAGGACCATTGAGCTGAGGTCGCTGTCCTCGACAGCCAGGTGATCGGAACCTGGGGCTTCGGCTCGTTCGTCGGCCAGTCCTTCCAGCGCGGAGAGGGCGTCGGGGACCGTACTCGGGTAGCCGATCGGTTGTGTGGCGGTCAGCTGGGTGTGGTCGAAGAAGCCGAGATCGCTGGGCGTGATGCGGCGGCTGAATTTGGCGGCAAGGGCATCGGCCATGATCGCGGCCGTCTGCGGTTGGATGCCAGCGCCGTCCCGCCATCGCTGCACGGAGACGTGCGTTGTTCCGAGGCGGATGCCACGCTGGGCAGCGGCGTCTTTCATGCGCTTCGCGAGGCCCTTGTGGAGACCTTAGCTTCGTCCATGAGGGCGATTAACTGCGCGTTCGGCTCTCGGCTCATGCTCCCCTGCCACCCCGAGAATGACGGCGAGTGTTCATCCTGTCACAGGAGTATCACTCTGGGGGGTTCATTGATGAACCCCCTTTGTATTTGCCGGTGTTCACATGAACCCCCTGGTGAACACTCCCAGTCACGCACCTGGCGCCGTGTACTGGCTTCCACGAAGCAAGCAGTCGATGCGTGCGCTCGGAGAAGGGGACGTGATGGACGCGGGGAAAGCGAAGCGCTTGGCGAGCGAACTGGACGCGTACGCCCACTGGTACATCGATCCGGACCCGTCCTCCGACGGGCACTACCTGACGCTGACGCTCTACGCCGAGTTCGCAGATGCCGCACGCATGGCGCGTGACATGACGGCCGTTTTCCTTCGGCGTTCGGGCGTGGAATCGGTCGTGGACGACGCCCGGTTGGCGGTCTCGGAACTGGTCGGGAATGTCGTGAACCATGCCGTGCCGGATCTGCATCTGTCCTACCCCGGCGGCTGCCGGCGCATCGACGTGAGCTTCAAGATGTGGCCGAAGTGGCTCTTCATCGGTGTCACCGACGAGGACTCGACACCTCCCCTGCTCCCGTACGTAGAACCATTCTCTCCAGGTCTGGCGGGAGAGCTGTCCGAGGCAGTGTTACCCGACGCGGGGCGGGGGCTGCTGATCGTCCAGCGGCTGGCGACGGCGGTCTGGTGGACGCCGCACGAGCGCGGAGGCAAGACGGTGTGGTGCCGCTTCGACCTCGACGAGTCGGGGGCCGACACCTCGGCCTGACAGACACCGGAGCGCCGCCTGCTGATGACTCCCTCGCGATCGGGAGTGGGCGGCGGCCCGGTCAACGGCTGGAGTCCGACCACTCTGGCCAAGGGCGCGGCCCTTCTTCGGGACCCCTGTTTTCCCTTCCGAGTGAGGGGCCGCGCTTCACAACCCCATACCGAGACCGGGCCACCCCATCAGCCCTGGAAGCGAAGGGTGGCCCGGTTGGGAACACGGCGGTTCCCGGTGCCTGATGGTACCGGGGCCGTCGTGCTGCATTTCGACCCTGGTTCAAGGAACTTGATGATCCGTGACGGCACCGAAGAGCCATTCGACCCCGCGTCGTGGTTCTCGTGAGACGAGAAACCGCCTCCCCCTCAGCCTCGGGGAAGCGGCTGTCCTCGTACGTCGGCCGACCTGTGTCAGAACGCTTCCGCGAAGTCGTCTTCCTTGAGTATCAGGCGGTCCCTCACGTCCTTGGGGATCATCAGCTTCATGTGGATGCGCGGTGCGCGCACGCCCTTTACCTTGGTTCGCTTGACCACGCACTTCACGCCGACCCGGAGCAGATCGGCGGCCATGGCCTCCATACCGCCTTCCTCCCAGTGCGAGCGGAAGGACTTGCCGTTGTGCACGGCCACCCACCGATCCTTGGTCGACTCGGGGTCGATGGCCTCCAACTGCTTGATGAGGTCATCGAGTGTCTTCTCAGCTTTCTCCCTGGTGAAGCGCGTCTTTGTGAAGCGGCCGTCTGGCTCGAGCCCGGTCATGTAGTAGCTGATGGACTGTTCGAGGCGCTGGAGTTCCTTGCGGGCCTCGGCACCCTGCCGGTACTCGCGGGTCATAACCGGCTCGTCCCCGAGAACCCTCAGGACGTCGTCGACCAGCTTGCTGTAGATCTCTTCGGGGTTCGGTGCGCCGTGGCCGCCGCCCTTGCACTTGCCGCATCGCAGGTACAGGTAGGACCGGTCCTTCACACGGTTCCTCTGCACCGTCATGTTGCTGCCGCAGTCATGGCAGATCAGGACGCCGAGGAACTTCGTCGCGCCATCGGGGCGTCGAGTGGGCTGCTTCTTCGCTCGTCGGTCCAGGGCGTCCTGAAGACTCTTGAACTCGTCCTCGGTGAAGATCGGGTCTGCCACACGGATGGGCTTGGCGTCGTTACCGAGGATGATCTTCGAGCGGCGTACACCCCCGTTCTTGTCCTCTTCCACGCGGTACCCCATGAGCGCCGGGTTCCTGAGCCGGCGGAGCATTGTCGATGTAGTCAGGCCCGGCCCGCAGAGTCCGGCGCGTACGAGGACCTTGGCCATGCGACGGGCCGAAGCGGGCCTGGCCCTCATCGCGGCGTTGCGGCACCAGTGCAGCGCTCGGTGCGCGTCCTCATCGATGGCGAGTACGACCCTGCCGTCCTCGTTCTCCGCTGTCTCGTATCCGTACGTGGGCTTGCCCACAAGCCAGTCGCTCTGGGTCTTGGTGTAGTCCCAGAGGCTCGTCACACGGGTGCTCGTGTTGGCCGCCTCGATCTCGGCAATGCCACCGATGATCGTGACCATGACCTTCCCGGCCGTGGTGGTCAGGTCGATCGAGTCGTTCTTGGAGACCAGGTTCTTCCCGTACTTCAGGCACCAGTCGATCATGGTGCTGAGGTCGGTCAGCCGTCGTACGAAGCGGTCGAGCTTCCAGAAGAGGATCTCGTCGAACTCTGGCGCTCGGTTGTTGAGCCAGTCCCCGAGTTCCTTGCGCTTCCACGGCGGAACCTTGGTAGCTGACACGTTGAGGTTGCTGGCTACGCCGACAACTCGGCAGCCGCGATCCAGGGCCAGCTTGCGCAGATCGAGTTCCTGCCGAACCGGTGACGTCGTGTCGTCGGTGAGGACGGACAGCCGCACGGACAACAGGGCCCGTGGTGCGTCGTCAGGTAAGAGTGCGTCTGCCCTCTTCAGCTCTCGTAAGAGCGCTAAGTCTGCCGTGGTCCACTCGGCCTCAACATCGTATTGCCGCTGCTCAGCTGTCTTGCGAGTCCTGGCCCTTTTTCCCATGTCGATGACCGTAGCTCAGATTTGGGCCTGTTGGTGTGTAGCAGCAGATGGACACGAGCATCCAAACCCGACCGGCAAGAAGCTGCTGCCGCTCACGGTCAAGAACGCCGGCCCCGTGCCCAGCGGCAGCGGGGGCTGAAGCGGGTGATGCGCTCGGGTGTACCCGCGTCGGCTGCCGACGCGGGTACACCCGCCCGACCAGGGCACGGGTGGACGGGCTCAGTGGGCGACGGCTGAGGCGGAGAGAAGCGTTGCGGCGGCGAGGCTGCCCCACAGGGCGGCGGAGCCGTGGGGGGCGAGAGCGGTGATGACCGCTGGAGAGACGGCGAGGCCGAAGCCGGTGGAGAGCTGGAAACGGGCGAGGGTGCGGCCCAGGGCGTGGGCCGGGGCGAGGGCGGTGACCAGCGCCGTGGCGCTACCGGCGTAGATGATCTCGCCGAGGGTGCAGAGCACGGACACCGCGGCGATGGCGGGGGCGGCCCAGCCGCGGTCCAGCGAGGCAGCGACGAGGAAGCCGAGATACGACAGGGCGAGGACCACGCCGGCGAGGGCCAGCACGGTCCGCCGGGAGTAGCGGGACAGCAGGACGGTGATCGGCACCTGGAGAGTGACCACGAGCACCGTGTTGGCCACGAAAATGCCCGCCGACCATACAGGGGACGCGTGCAGCTGGGTCACCAGGACCAACGGCAGTGCGATTTCGGGGACGTTGAGGCAGAAGACGTAGATCACGTTGGCGGCGAGCAGGGCGCGCATGCCGGTCGCGGGCTCGTCGTCCTGTTCCTGGGCCGAGCCCGCGGCCGGATCCGCATGCACACGGACCGACCGGGCCAGGGCCGCCGCGGCGATGTAGCTGAGGCCCGTGACGGCCGCCAGCGCCTGCAACGCCGAGGTGCCGCCCGCCAGGCAGGCGGTGGCGATGAGCGCGCCGACGCCCAGGCCGGCGTTGCGCAGGGCGCGGCCCGCCGCAAGCGCCGCGTCCCGTTCCCGGCCGTGGGAGACCGTGGCCACAAGGGCGGCGTGGGCAGCCGGCCAGGCCTGGTTGCCGATGCCGAGGAAGAGCGCCGCCGCCGCGAACAGCCAGACGTTACCGGCGGGGGCGGCCAGCAGGAGTGCCGTGCCCGCCACCCGCACCAGCATCGAGGCCGCCACGGCCGTGCTGCGCGCGCCCCGGTCCAACCAGCGGCCGAACGCGGGCATGCACACCAGACCTGCGACGACACCCACCGTCATGGCGGTGCCGGTGAGCGATGCCGACAGGCGCAGCACGGTCACTCCGTACAGCAGCAGGAAGGGCCGCAGCAGGCCGGTGCCGAGCGCGTCCACGGCCAGGGCGACGGCGTAGCGGGGGCCTCCGGAGGCACGGACGAGGGCGCGGGGCCGGATCTTGGTGGTGGGCATGGGGCTCACCGTGCGTTCGGCCGCCGGGCGGGGCACGTCGGTTGACGGACACCGTCAACCGACGCCTTCACCGGCCATCCGGCCAGCGATGATGAAGGGATGACGTTGCGCATCGACATCACCGGTCTGCCGTCCGACCGGCTGCGGTTCGCCGCCTCGCCGCTGGCCGAGCTGACCGCGATGTTGCATGTGCTGGCCGCCCCCGGGCATCACCCGCAGCTCGCCGGCTGGGCCGCGGACGTCCGGGCCGGGCTGCGACCGGAGCTGGCCGAGCGTTTGCGGGAGGCGGAGTTCCTCTGGCGTTCCTCGTGCGCCGACTTCCTGGTCCCCGCCCGCCCTCGGCAGACCCTCGCCCAGGAGTTGGACGACGTCGACCGGATCGACGACGAGACGTACGTGAGGGCCGCGCTCGTCACCACGTGTGGCAGCAACCGGGTCCACTTCGCCGCGCCCTCCCCGCTCACCGACGCGGATGCGCGCGAGCGGGCCATGGATCTGGCCCAGGCCCGCGGCGCGCTCCAGGAGGCCTTCACGGAACGGCTGCTCGCGGACCCGGCCGCCGTGCGGGCGCGGGTGCGCCACACACTCGAACAGTGCGCCGAGGCGTTCTTCGACACCGCCTGGACCGGTGTCGCCGCGCGGCTCGCCGCGGACCTGCGCCTGAAGACCGACCTGTTGGCGCGCCAGGGCATCGGCGCGGCACTCGCGTCGGTCTCCGGCGCCATCGCGCTGGCACCGGACGGCGACTGCATCGTCGTGGACAAGCTGCAGGACAAGGCGACCGCCGCGCACGGCACCGGGGTCACCTTCATCCCCAGCGTCTACGGCCGCCCGCACCTGGTGGTGGTCCACGCTCCCGGGTGGCAGCCGGTGGTGCAGTACCCCGTGGCCGAGCCGAACCCGCCGGAGCCGGTGTCGCTGGAGACGGTCGGGCTACGGCTGGAGGCGCTCGCCCATCCGATACGGCTGCGCCTCCTGCGCACCCTGGCTCGCGGCCCGCACACCACCGGCGAGCTGGCCCACGCCTGGGAGCTTTCGCCCCCGGAGGTCTCCCGCCATCTCGCCGTCCTGCGTCGCGCCGACCTGCTGACAGCCAGGCGGCACGGTCGCTACGTCCACTACACCCTCAACCTGCCCGCGATGACGACACTGGGCACGGACCTGCTGTCGGCCGTGCTGCGCTGAGCGGTGCCGTGCCGTGCGAGTGGCCCTGCCTACCTCTCGCGTGCCTGGTAGCGGCTGGCGAGCGCGTGGAACGCCTCCTTCGGTTCCCAGGGCATGTCGGGGTGGGTGCGGGTGTCCGCGGGGTAGTTGCTCTGGTCGTCGAGGATCTTGACGATGCCGTAGGAGGCCATGTCCTCGTCCGGTCCAGTCGTGCGGTGGGGTGTGGCGAAGCCGGCGAAGCTGAACCAGAAGACGGAGTCGACGTCCTCCTCTTCGAAGACGGTCATGAGGTCGTCGAGGTAACGGACCTGCTCGCTCTCGTCGCGCACCAGATCGGGCTTGAGGGTGACGCCGTCGGCTTCCTTGGCCATGTACCAGCCGGCGCCGCCGTAGTCGCCCGCGCCCCGGTAGGTGCAGCAGCCGGCTTCCATGACGGCGACGGGCTTGCCGTGGGCGAACTCCCCCCGCAGGTCGTCGCGGTAGGTGGGGGCGTTGCGCAGGCCTCGGAACGCGTCCAGGCCCACGACGTCGAAGGGGGTCCAGTCCACGCCGTCCAGGGGGCAGGAGGCGTAGCTCAGGCGACCGCCGAAGAGAGGGCGTACGGCGTCGACGACCTCCCCCAGGAAGGCGTTGACCTTGTCGGGGATGCCCTGGAGCGCGACCTCGCGATCAGGGCCCGCCAGCACCGGGACGCGCTCGTTGAAGGTGTCGCCGGGCAGATACCCGCGAGCGAACAGGCTGAGTTCGCAGCCAGTGACCAGGGCGACCGCTGCACCGTCCCGGCGCAGCCGCTCGGCCCGTTCCGCGCAGTCGGTGAACAGCGGCAGCATCTCGGCGTTCGTCAGTTCGCAGGGGAACGGTGAGAACCAGACCTCCAGCCCGGCGTCCGCCGCGTACCGCGCCGTGGTCTCGATCCGGTCCGGGTCGCCGCCGGTGATGCGGACCGCGTTGCAGTGCAGGTCCTTCGCGATGACCCGCATGTCCCGTTCGGCGTCCCGGGGGTCGAAGACGGATCGCGAGGTGTCGCCGTTGGGAAAGGTGCCGGTGTCGTAGTGGATGCCCTTGCCGCGCAGCATGACGGGTGCCTCCGATGAGCGTCGCTGTTTCGTACGGCGCGATCGTCCAGGTTCCAGCTGCGTCAGAGTCAAGAGAGGACGCGGAGAGGTCAGTATTCGAGAAGCGCCGGGCACCTTGTCGCGTCTACGGTGAGCGCGGGATGGCGTGAGTGAGGGAGAAATGGTGAGCGTTGCGGACAGTCATGATGTGATTCGCGTGCACGGGGCGCGGGTGAACAATCTCAAGGACGTCAGTGTCGAGATCCCGAAGCGTCGGCTGACGGTGTTCACCGGGGTGTCCGGCTCGGGCAAGAGCTCGCTGGTGTTCGACACGATCGCCGCGGAGTCGCAGCGGCTGATCAACGAGACGTACAGCGCGTTCGTGCAGGGGTTCATGCCGACGCTGGCGCGGCCCGAGGTGGACGTGCTCGACGGGCTGACGACCGCGATCATCGTCGACCAGGAGCGGATGGGGGCCAATGCCCGCTCGACCGTCGGGACCGTGACGGACGCCAACGCGATGCTGCGCATCCTGTTCAGCCGGCTCGGGAAGCCGCACATCGGGCCGCCCAACGCGTACTCGTTCAACGTTCCGTCGGTGAAGGCCAGCGGCGCGATCACCGTGGAGCGCGGCGGCAGGACGAAGGCCGAGAAGGCCACGTTCAACCGTCTCGGCGGCATGTGTCCCCGCTGTGAGGGCATGGGCGCGGTCACTGATTTCGACCTGTCGGCGTTGTACGACGACAGCCTGTCACTCAACGAGGGCGCGCTCACGATCCCCGGCTACAGCATGGAGGGCTGGTACGGCCGTATCTACCGGGGCTGCGGCTTCTTCGACCCGGACAAGCCGATCAGCCGGTTCACCAAGAAGGAGCTGCACGACCTGCTCCACAAGGAACCGACCAAGATCAAGGTCGACGGGATCAACCTGACGTACGAGGGGCTGATCCCGAAGATCCAGAAGTCGTTCCTGTCCAAGGAGGTCGACGCGCTGCAGCCGCACATCCGCGCCTTCGTGGAGCGGGCGGTGACGTTCTCGACCTGTCCCGAGTGCGACGGGACCCGACTCAGCGCCGAGGCCCGGTCGTCGAAGATCAACGGGAAGAACATCGCCGACGTCTGCTCGATGCAGATCAGTGATGTGGCCGACTGGGTCCGGGGCCTGGACGAGCCGTCGGTGGCGCCCCTGCTGACCGCGTTGGGCCACTCGCTCGACTCGTTCGTCGAGATCGGCCTCGGCTACCTCAGCCTCGACCGCCCTTCGGGCACCCTCTCGGGCGGCGAGGCGCAGCGCACCAAGATGATCCGCCACCTCGGGTCCTCGCTCACCGACGTCACCTATGTCTTCGACGAGCCGACGATCGGGCTGCACCCCCACGACATCCAGCGGATGAACGACCTGCTGCTCCAGTTGCGCGACAAGGGCAACACCGTGCTGGTGGTGGAGCACAAGCCGGAGGCGATCACGATCGCCGACCATGTCGTCGACCTCGGCCCGCGCGCCGGCTCCGAGGGCGGCGAGGTGGTGTTCGAGGGCACTGTCGAAGGACTGCGGGCCACCGACACGCTCACCGGGCGGCACCTGGACGACCGGGCCTCCTTGAAGCCCTCGGTGCGGACACCGTCGGGTGTGCTTCAGGTGCGCGGCGCCACCACGAACAACCTGCAGGACGTCGCCGTCGACATCCCGCTCGGCGCGCTGGTCGTCGTCACCGGGGTGGCGGGCTCGGGCAAGAGCTCGCTGATCCACGGCTCGGTGTCCGGGCGGGACGGAGTGGTCTCGGTCGACCAGACCGCCATCCGCGGCTCGCGACGCAGCAACCCGGCGACGTACACCGGACTGCTCGACCCGATCCGCAAGGCGTTCGCCAAGGCCAACGGCGTCAAGCCGGCACTGTTCAGCGCCAACTCCGAGGGCGCGTGCCCGGCCTGCAACGGCGCCGGCGTCGTCTACACCGACCTGGCGATGATGGCCGGCGTCGCCACCACCTGCGAGGACTGCGAGGGGAAGCGGTTCCAGGCGGCGGTCCTGGACCATCACCTCGGCGGCCGTGACATCAGCGAGGTGCTCGCGATGTCGGTGACCGAGGCCGAGGAGTTCTTCGGCGTGGGCGAGGCGCGCACGCCGGCCGCGCACAAGATCCTTGACCGGCTCGCCGACGTCGGGCTCGGCTACCTCACCCTCGGCCAGCCGCTCACCACGCTGTCCGGCGGCGAGCGGCAGCGGCTGAAGCTGGCCACGCGCATGGCGGAGAAGGGCGGTGTCTACGTCCTCGACGAGCCGACCACCGGCCTTCACCTCGCCGACGTCGAGCAGTTGCTCGGCCTGCTCGACCGGCTCGTCGACTCCGGCAAGTCGGTCATCGTCATCGAGCACCACCAGGCGGTCATGGCGCACGCCGACTGGATCATCGACCTCGGCCCCGGCGCCGGCCACGACGGCGGCCGCATCGTCTTCGAGGGCACCCCGGCCGACCTCGTCGCCGCCCGCCCCACGCTCACCGGGGAGCATCTCGCGGCGTACGTCGGCGCCTGACGAGGTTCTCGTGGTCAGTGGGACGGGCTCGCGCGGCGGGCCCGTTCACCGGCCCCGGCCGTGATCCGAGCGGCTGCTCGCCGCTCGGGACATGGGAGCCGAACGGGGTAGCCCCGCGTGCACCGGGCTGTCCCGGGTTCGAGCCTGGGGCCATGAGCATCCGTCCCTGGGTCGTCGTCGAGCCACCGGACAGCCGTGGACTGCGTCGGGTCGTCGTGGGCGGTGAGACGGTGGGGCGCGCCTGGTCCCTGGGCGAACTGCGGAAAATCCTCGGGCGACACGGCTACCCGGAGGACTTGGATCTTCAGGATCCGGCGTCCGTCTGCTGGCGCGGGGGTGACAGCCGGGCGTGGCCCGACCGCGCCTGGCGACGGCGCGGGGTCACTGTCCTCGTGGTGGCCGGACTGCTCGCGTCCATGGCCCTCAACGCGGTCGTCGGAGGGCCGGACGCCTCCGGGGCGCTGACGTTCGCGCAACGGATCAGTGGGGTGTCGTTCCTCCTGGCGGGCGCGGTGCAGTTGCTGGCGGCCGGCGCGGCGGTCGACTACGGGTCGAAACGGCAGTCCAAGGTCTCCGGGGCGGTCGTCCTGCTCGGTGTGCTCATCGCGCTGGCCACGGACAGTCTTCTGCTGCTCATGTGGTTCGAAGAGATGGAGTTCACGACGTACGCGCTGGTTTTCATGCCTCTGTGGTGCTGGTCCGTCTGGGCGCTTTTCTTTCTTGTTCGCGACAAGTCGTGGAAGGGGGTTCCGCAGCCCAAGAGGTTCGCGGCCGGTGTGGTCGCGACCGCGCTCCTGACCGGCATCAGTCTGGCCTACTCAACCATGTACCAACCCACGGCGGCCCCGATGCACTTCGCCTTGAAGGCTGAGTTCGGGAAGGCGCAGGTGGATCGTACGGTCTCTTCTTACGTTCAGGTCCCGCTGACGCTTTACGTGAAGAACACCGGAGGAATTCCGGTGTACATCGTCAATGACATGTACAAGGTCCGTGCCAGAGGTGCTGGGTACGAAAAGTACAGCGATGAAGGGGACTTGGAGGACGAGTGGAGAAAGAGTGCGGGCAAGCGGGGCGAGGAAGCAGAACTCCACGTCGGTCAGATCGGCTACACCATGCTGAGCAGCGGACATTTCTACGGCCCGGGCAACCGGATCGAAAGCGGACAGGAATACACCCTCAGACATGTTTTCCAGCTTCCCAAGGACGCGACGTACGACACGGTGAAGGTCGACCTCAGGATTTTCTATATGAGAAAGGACCGGGGGAAACTCGATGTGGAGGAGTTCGAAACTCCTCACTACTCCTGGAAGAAAAGGTCTGGAAGGTATTACTGTCCGCTGAGCAGCGGGTGCGCCCCGACGGTCATTTATCACGGGCTGGTGCGGCACAATAACAACCTCGTCAATCTGACGCGCGCACCGCGTTATGTGACGGCGATCTGGTCTCCACTGCGTGATCCCATCGCGTCCATTTCACCGTTCCACTTCCAGGGGGAGTCGAATTTCCGGCAGGAGGAGAAGAGGGAGCTGGACAGATACGGGGCCGCGCAGGTGTCCCTCACATCAGAGGTGTCCCTGGCGGAACTGCTGAGGTCCTCCTAATCCGCCTCCGCGAGCCAGGTTCCCGTATCGACTCCGTAGTCCTGGTCGAGGTCCGAAGCGGTCTGCTCGCACTGGGAAGCCGGTGTGCCGAGGGTTCCGAAGAGTTCGTCTCTCGGAAGGATCTCAGCGAGTTGGGGGATGAGTGACGAAATCTCGAACGGGCCGTGGACGTGCGCGTCGTTCCGCAGCTGGGCGAGGACATCGAGGAGTTCATCGTCGTCCTCCGCCTCCTCGGCCTTCCAGAAATCCTTGACCCCTTCGGTGTCCCAGTCGTCGGGCACGAGGCTCTCCAGCCCCTGCGCGAGGGTGTGATCCGCCACCGATTCGAATATGGCGCTGGTGCAGACGGTGGCCTCTTCGGCGAGGGACGCGTCCGACTGCTCCTGATCCGCCGCGGCGTCCTCCTGCTGCTTATTGATCCGGGCGCCCCGGTCCTTCATGTCCTTTTTCGCCCGGGCCTTGCCCTCCGGCGACGTCTCGGGGGCGCTGTAGGCCCTCAGGGACCGACTCTGGTCGTAGGCGCTCTGCGCGAGTTCCTGCGTCTGCTCCGGAGACGTCTCCGGGGCGGCGGCCGTGGCCTCCGTGGCGCTCACCTGCCGCGCGAACCAGCCGACCGTCTGGTCACCCCCGCCTTCCGCCAACGCGTCGTTCAGCTGTCCCCACGTCGCCATCATCCGGTCCCGCAGCTCCTGCGGTGTGTCGGGGTCGCAGATCAGGGGCACAGCAGATGTCGTCCGCTTCACCACCAGGATGATCAACGACCGCTCCTCGGGCGACACCTCGGGGTCGCTGCCCACCGTCAGGGTGGAGGACACCTCCTCCACAAGTGTGATCAGCTGGTCCCGCAGCTCGTCGGGTGTGCCCTCGTCACCGATGGCTTCCAGCGCGGTGATCAGCTGCTTCACGCTCTCGATGACGCCCTGCCTGTCCTGCGGCGACGTCTCCGGGTCCTCGACTGTTTCGAGGGTGGTCGTCAATTCGTCAACAGTCGGCGCGAGTTCCTCGGGCAGGTCTTCCTTCGCCTCGTCCAGGCTCGTCGTTACGTCTTCAATCTGTTCTGTTTGTTCCGTCGGGGGATCGGACGGACCTTGGTCTGTGTCGCTGGCACCTGACGAGTGCTCAGAGGTCGGCGTGTCGCCCGAAGTCGACGTACCACTCGTTGTGGACGGCGTGGACGTAGGCGTCGGAGTAGCGCTCGGAGTAGCGCTCGGTGTCGCGCTCGGTGTCGCGCTCGGCGTCGCGCTCGGCGTCGACGAGGGAGGCGACGTGGCCGTGGGTGACGGAGGCGGTGTCGTCTGGGCGGGTGTTTCGGTGCTGCTCACGCCGGAGGACTGAAGTGCTGTCACCGCACCTGTCAGACCTGCTGGAAACGCGAGCGCCGCAACCAGGACAGACGCGTTGACCCTGTGGAAGGCGTGTCGCCGGGCGGTTCTGGCCATAGTCGTTCCAGATGCGCTTCGCGTGCTGCTTGCTTCATCCGTTGCGGACCCGGGGCCGGCCCCATGAATCCACTGTTCACCCGGTCGGCGCATCGTGCAACGCGAACGCCGGGCCTCGGACCAGGTGTTGTCGCCGAAGGGTCGCTCTCCACGAACCGGACGGGCGGCTGAGGCGTCTACGCCGTCATGGACCTCGAAAAGCCATCAGCTCAGCCCCAGCAGCAGGCACCACCCGAAGGGTGTCTCGCCGTCGCGATCCGGATTCCCGTGCGGATCGTGGTGCTCGTGCTGGTCGTGCCGGTGCGGATGGTGTGGGACGCGCTCGTCGTCGTCGGGCGCGTTCTGAGGGACACCGTGCTTAGGCCGCTCGGGCGGGCGCTGCTGTGGCTGGGGAAGGTCTTGTTGGTCTGGCCGGTCGTCGGCCTGTGGCGCTACCTCCTCGTCCCTGTCGGCAAGGTGCTCGCGTGGCTCGGCAAGGTCCTCGTCGTCGTGCCGCTCATCTGGCTCCACCGGTACGTGCTCACGCCGGTCGGGCATGCCTTCGCCTGGGTGTACGCGCGCGTGCTCACCCCGGTCGGGCACGGGATCATGTGGCTGCTCAGGGGCATCGGGGCCGTGTTCGCCGCCCTCGGCCGTGGCATGTACACCGTCATGGCCGGGCTCGCGCGGTACCTGGTCGTCGTACCCGCGGTATGGCTGTACGAGTGGATCCTCGCGCCCGTCGGCCGGGCCGTGGCCTGGTGTGTGACGGGGGTCGTGCGGCTGGTCGGCATGGTCCTGTACTGGACCACCCGCATTCTGTTCGTGCTGCCCGCGCTCGCCCTCTGGCGCTGGATCCTCACACCCGTCGGACGCGTCCTCGCCGTCGTCGGGCGCGAGGTGTGGGACGCGCTCGGGCACGCCTGGCGGATCGCCGGGCACATCTCGCTCGCCGTCGGACGGTTCCTCGGGACCCTCTTCCGGTGGATCTTCGTGGAGCCGGTGCGGTGGGTGTACCGCACGGTGCTGACACCGGTCGGGCACGTCGTACGGGACCTGGTGCTGCGGCCCGCCGCCGACGCCGCCCGCGCCGTGGGGCGGGCCACCCGGCAGGCCCTCGCCGCCGCCCGTGACTCCGTACGGCAGGCGCGTGCCGACTTCCGCCGCATGCTCTTCGGCGAGCCGCGCGAGCGGGAGGCGGTGGCCCGGCGGGAACCCTCTGACCGTGAGACACGTATTCTTGGTAGTAGTACGACCGCTCTCACGAAGGACTAGGACACTGGGCAAGCGACAGCCCGAAGGCCCGCCGCCCGCACCCGCGGTGCAGCGCATCCGACTGCGCTACACCAAGCGCGGCCGCCTCCGGTTCACCAGCCACCGTGACTTCCAGCGCGCCTTCGAGCGTGCGTTGCGCCGTGCCGAGGTGCCGATGGCGTACTCGGCGGGGTTCACGCCGCATCCGAAGGTGTCGTACGCCAATGCCGCACCCACCGGCACGGGCAGTGAGGCGGAGTACCTGGAGATCGCGCTCACCGACGCGCGCGACCCGGAGAAGCTCAGGCTCCTCCTCGACGAGTCGCTTCCCACCGGGCTCGACATCGTCGACGCGGTCGAGGCCCGCATCTCGGGTCTCGCCGACCGGCTGACGGCCTCCGTGTGGGAGCTGCGGCTGGAGGGAGTGGACCCGGCCGACGCCGGCCGCGCGGTCGAGGCCTTCAACACGGCCGAGACCGTCGAGGTCCAGCGCAAGACCAAGAACGGCGTCCGCACCTTCGACGCCCGCCCCGCGGTCGTACAACTGGAAACGCACAGTGACCCGGCTGATAGGCCGACCGACCAGCCCTGTGCGATACTGCGGCTGGTTGTTCGGCACGTGACGCCTGCCGTTCGACCCGACGACGTCCTGTCCGGTCTCCGCGCCGTGGCCGACCTGGCGCCGCCGGTCCCCGCAGCGGTGACCAGGCTGGCGCAGGGGCTGCTCGATGAAGAGACCGGCACGGTGACCGACCCGCTCGCGCCCGACCGCGAGGCAGCGGAGGCCAACTCAACGGCCGATCCGACTGCCGCCGCGAAGGTGTCGGCGTAAGGAAGGTCCCGCGAAGGGACGGACGTCGTAGCGCAGCCCTCGGACTCGGGAGCCACCTGGGTCGGGCAGCGCACCGACCACAAGACTTTCGCCAGGCCGTACGCATTCGGCGTACGGAACCGGCGAGACAGGACACAGAGAGCTCCCGTGCGGCGCCCGCGCCCCGGACGGCGGCACCGCGCATCGCGCGAGCCGCGGACGTCAACGGCGATCGACGTGATCGACGCCGGACCAGGCGCGGCGCCCGGGAGCCTGACGGGAGAAACGCCCGCATGCTCGAGCCGACCGAAACCGATGAGTCCGTGACGGACTCCGAGAAGAACAGCCCCAGCGACACGCTGCCGCCGCGCCGCCGGCGCCGTGCCGCGTCCCGCCCGGCCGGTCCGCCGACCGCCGCGTCCGCCGAGGAGTCGGCGGAGATCGTCGCGCCGGCCATACCGGCTGTGACGGACGAGGACGAGGAAGAGAAGACCGACGAGACCGTCGAGGCCGTCGAGGAGGCCACCGAGGCCGCTGCGCCCGCCGCGCGTCCGCGGCGTCGTGCGACACGGCGCGCGTCCGCGCCCGTCGGGGCTCCGGCTTCGGCCGAGGCCGCCGAAACGGTCGTGCCGGTGACTGCCGCGTCGGAGGAGACCGGTACTGCCGCCCCTGCGGTGGCCGAGGCGCCGGAGCAGGCGGGGGAGGCCGAGGAGGCCGCTCCGCCCCGGGCCCGTCGTCGTGCGACGCGCCGCGTGTCCGCGCCCGCCGCGGCTCCCGCTCCGGCCGAGGCCGTGGAGAGCGCGGCCGACGCGTCGGTGACGGCCGAGGCCGCCGCTCCGGCCGCTGAGACTGCCCCCGCTGCCGAGGAGACCGCGCCCGCCGCGCGTCCGCGCCGCCGGGCCACCCGCCGGACGACCACGCCTGCGGGTGCGCCGAAGGATGCCGAGGCCGCCGAGACGGGCGTGGCTCAGGCCGGTGCGGAGCCGGAGACGGCTGCCGCCGGTGCTGGGGAGGCCGAGGTCGCCGCCCCCGCCGAGGTCGCCGCTTCCTCCGCCGAGACCGCTGCCTCCGGTGAGGAGGCCACCCCGCGCCGGGCGCGCCGTCGTGCCACGCGTCGTGTCTCCGCTCCGGTGGAGGCGGAGGCGGCCGTGAGCGACGAGTCGGCCCAGGTCTCCGAGTCCGCCGACGCCGACACCGGCGCGGCGAAGGCTCCCGTGTCCGAGGCCGCCACGCCGAGCGACGAGGCCCGTACCGACGCGGTGTCGGGTGGGCAGACCCCTGTCACCGTGGCCGCCGATGACGCCGCCGCCCAGGCCGACGAGGCCGGCGCCCCGCGCCGTGCCCGGCGCCGGTCCGTGCGCAAGGCTGCTGTCGGGTTCTCGGAGTCCGGGCGGGCGGAGGCCGGCGAGGCCGAGGCGCCGCGTCGGCCGGCGCGGCCCGCCGTCGCCGTGTTCCAGGCGCCGGTGTTCGCCGAGCCGAGGTTCCAGACGCCGGAGCGGGCCGCTGCCGAAGCGGCCGCCACGGCTGCGGAGGATGTCACCGAGGAGCCCGTCGAGACCGAGGCCGTCGAGGAGTTCCCGGAGGAGCAGGCCGGCTCGCGACGGCGTCGTCGGCGCCGGGGCGCGGGCGGCGACGAGACCGAGACCGCCCGGCCCGCCGAGGCCGAGACCGTCCGGGTCGCCGAGACCGCCGTGGAGGAAAGCGAGTCGGAGGAGGCCGAGGACTCGGCCGAGGACACCGCCGAGGGTGACGAGTCGGAGGAGACCGGGTCGCGGCGACGCCGTCGGCGCGGTGGCCGTCGTCGGCGCCGGGGCGACTCCGGTGACGCCGAGGGCAGCGAGTCCGGGGACGCCGAGTCCGACGAGCTCGCCGCCGAGCAGGCCGAGCAGGACGCCGAGGACACCGCCGAGCAGGCCGACGAGGACGCGGAGGACGACGACGCACACGGCGACGAGTCCGGTGGGTCGAGCTCCAGCAGCCGTCGCCGCCGTCGCCGTCGCCGTCGTGCCGGTGACTCCGGCACGGAGGCCGAGTCGTCGACCGACGACCCCGAGCGCACCGTTGTGAAGGTCCGCGAGCCGCGCAAGCCCTCCGAGCCGTCCGACGAGGTGCAGTCCATCAAGGGCTCGACCCGTCTCGAGGCCAAGAAGCAGCGCCGCCGCGAGGGGCGTGAGCAGGGCCGCCGTCGTGTTCCGATCATCACCGAGGCCGAGTTCCTGGCCCGGCGCGAGGCCGTCGAGCGCGTGATGATCGTCCGGCAGAGCGGTGAGCGCACGCAGATCGGCGTCCTGGAGGACGGCGTGCTCGTCGAGCACTACGTCAACAAGGAGCAGTCGACCTCGTACGTCGGCAACGTCTACCTGGGCAAGGTCCAGAACGTGCTGCCGTCGATGGAGGCCGCCTTCATCGACATCGGCAAGGGCCGCAACGCGGTCCTCTACGCGGGTGAGGTGAACTTCGAGGCGCTGGGCATGGCCAACGGCCCGCGTCGCATCGAGTCCGCGCTGAAGTCGGGCCAGTCGGTGCTCGTGCAGGTCACCAAGGACCCGATCGGGCACAAGGGCGCCCGTCTGACCAGCCAGGTCTCGCTTCCTGGCCGCTACCTCGTGTACGTCCCCGAGGGCTCGATGACCGGCATCAGCCGCAAGCTGCCCGACACCGAGCGGGCCCGGCTGAAGACCATCCTCAAGAAGATCGTCCCCGAGGACGCGGGCGTCATCGTGCGCACCGCCGCCGAGGGCGCGAGCGAGGACGAGCTGCGGCGGGACGTCGAACGGCTCCAGGCGCAGTGGGAGGACATCCAGAAGAAGGCGAAGGGCGGCAACGCCCCGACGCTGCTGTACGGCGAGCCGGACATGACCGTCCGGGTCGTGCGCGACATCTTCAACGAGGACTTCTCCAAGGTCGTCGTCAGCGGCGACGACGCCTGGCAGACCATCCACGGCTACGTCTCGCACGTCGCCCCGGACCTCGCCGAGCGGCTGTCGAAGTGGACCTCCGAGGTCGACGTCTTCGCCACGTACCGGATCGACGAGCAGCTCGCCAAGGCGCTGGACCGCAAGGTCTGGCTGCCCAGCGGCGGTTCGCTGGTGATCGACCGGACCGAGGCGATGGTCGTGGTCGACGTCAACACCGGCAAGTTCACCGGTCAGGGCGGCAACCTCGAGGAGACGGTCACCAGGAACAACCTGGAGGCGGCCGAGGAGATCGTGCGTCAGCTGCGGCTGCGCGACCTCGGCGGCATCATCGTCATCGACTTCATCGACATGGTGCTGGAGTCCAACCGGGACCTCGTCCTGCGGCGCCTCCTGGAGTGCCTGGGCCGGGACCGTACGAAGCACCAGGTCGCCGAGGTGACCTCGCTGGGGCTCGTGCAGATGACCCGCAAGCGGGTCGGCCAGGGCCTGCTGGAGTCGTTCTCCGAGACCTGCGTCCACTGCAACGGGCGCGGTGTCATCGTCCACATGGAGCAGCCGACCTCCACCGGAGGCGGCGGCAAGCGCAAGAAGCGCGGGCGGGGCGGCGACGGACACGTCCACGAGCACGAGGCCGTGGAGACCACCGAGGCCGTCCTGACCGCCGAGGAGGAGGCGGAGAGCGAGGCCGAGGTCGCCGCCGAGGTGGCCGAGCCGGTCGCGCTCACCGCACCCGACTTCGCGCCGGACGAGGAGCTGTACAGCAGCGTCGCCGAGGCGGAGGCCGCCATCGGACGTGGTCGCGGCAGGCGCCGGGCGAGCCGGCGGGCGTCGGCCCCGGCCGGTGCGCCGAAGGGCGGCGCGAAGAGCGAGACGGTGAAGAAGGCCGAGGTCGTCGCCGAGGCGCCGACGGTCCAGCCGACGGCTCAGGACGTCACGGCCGAGGAAGAGGTCGCGCGTCCGGTGCTGCCGGAGGAGGCCGCCGTCGCGCACGCCGAGCCGGTCGCCGTCGAGGACCCGGTCGTCGAGGCTCCCGCAGCCGAGGAGGCCGCGCCGAAGGGCCGTACGCGCCGTCGTGCGACCCGCAAGGCGACCGCGCCCGCCGGTTCGCCGGCCGGGGCGGAGGCGGCCGTGGTGACGGTCTCCGAGGCCGCGCCGACCCCGCAGCCCGAGGCGGCGCAGGCCGCGGAGCCGGCCGAGACCGCCGCTCAGGTCGCTGAGGCCGCCGAGGCCGAGGCGCCCGCCGAGAGCGCCGCTCCGGCCCGTCCGCGGCGCCGCGCCGTGCGCAAGGCCACCGCACCCACCGCGTCCGAGGAGACAGCCGTCGTGGTCGTCCCCGCGGTCCCGGCGGAGGAGGCCGTCGAGGCCCCGGCCGCCGAGGAGGCGGGCGAGGACACGGCGCCGGCCAAGAAGACGGCCGCCCGCAAGACGGCCAAGAAGGCGACGGCGAAGAAGGCCGCCACCAAGAAGACCGTGGCCAAGAAGACGGCCGCGAAGAAGACGACGGCCAAGAAGGTCACGGCGAAGAAGGCCGCGGCCAAGAAGACCGTGGCGGCTGAGCAGGAGGCACCGTCCTCCGTGTCGGCCTCCACCGACGAGGGCTGACCGACGTCAGTGGTGCCGGGGCCGCGCGCTCCGGCACCACTGCCGACGTGATCGGCCGCATACCTGCGGAGCCCGGCTCGGTTTGACCCTTTCGGCCGGGGCCCCGTAATCTTGACCGTCGGCGTGTCGAATGACGTGCCACATCCCCGTAAACCTTTTCCTCCCGGGTACTTCGGTGACTGGGAGAGGCCGTCCGTGTTCGTGCCCGGGTGGCTGGACTGCGGGGGTGCCGTTTCCGAGCGAGAGAGTGAGATCCGCTTGTACGCCATCGTGCGCAGCGGTGGTCGCCAGCACAAGGTTGCTGTCGGCGACATCGTTGAGGTTGACAAGATTTCCACCGCCAAGGTTGGCGACACGGTCGAGCTCTCGACCCTGCTCGTTGTCGACGGCGACGCTGTGACCAGCGACCCGTGGGTGCTGGCCGGTATCAAGGTCCAGGCCGAGGTCGTGGACCACCACAAGGGTGTGAAGATCGACATCCTTCGCTACAAGAACAAGACCGGCTACCGCCGTCGTCAGGGCCACCGCCAGCAGTACACGGCGATCAAGGTCACTGAGATCCCCGCGGCTGCGAAGTAAGGGACTGAGGAGACATGGCACACAAGAAGGGCGCATCGTCCACCCGGAACGGTCGCGACTCGAATGCCCAGCGGCTCGGCGTGAAGCGCTTCGGCGGTCAGGTCGTCAACGCGGGTGAGATCCTGATCCGCCAGCGTGGCACCCACTTCCACCCGGGCTCCGGCGTCGGCCGTGGCGGCGACGACACGCTGTTCGCGCTGCAGGCCGGTGCGGTGGAGTTCGGTACGTTCCGCGGCCGCAAGGTCGTGAACATCGTTCCGGTCGCCTGAGCTCAGGCTTAGACCGAACGCTTCGCGAGGCGGACCTCACTTCCCGGGTGGGAAGGCGGGTCCGCCTTTCGCGTGTTGACCAGGTAACACCCGCACGTCTTTGGAGGCACCCACCATGACCACCTTCGTGGACCGCGTCGAACTGCATGTCGGCGCAGGCAACGGAGGTCACGGCTGTGCCTCCGTCCACCGGGAGAAGTTCAAGCCGCTCGGCGGTCCGGACGGCGGCAACGGCGGACGCGGCGGCGATGTGATCCTCACCGTCGACCAGTCCGTCACCACCCTCCTCGACTACCACCACTCCCCGCACCGCAAGGCCACCAACGGCAAGCCCGGTGAGGGCGGCAACCGGTCCGGCAAGGACGGGCAGGACCTGGTCCTGCCGGTGCCGGACGGCACGGTCGTCCTCGACAGGGCGGGCAACGTGCTCGCCGACCTGGTCGGGCACGGCACGTCGTTCGTCGCCGCGCAGGGCGGCCGGGGCGGGCTCGGCAACGCGGCGCTGGCGTCGGCGCGGCGCAAGGCGCCCGGGTTCGCGCTGCTCGGGGAGCCAGGCGATCTGCACGACATCGTGCTGGAGCTGAAGACCGTCGCCGACGTGGCGCTGGTCGGGTACCCGAGCGCCGGCAAGTCGTCCCTGATCTCCGTGCTCAGCGCGGCCAAGCCGAAGATCGCCGACTATCCGTTCACCACCCTCATCCCGAACCTGGGGGTCGTGACCGCCGGGTCGACCGTCTACACCATCGCCGACGTGCCCGGTCTCATCCCGGGCGCCAGCCAGGGCAAGGGGCTGGGTCTGGAGTTCCTGCGGCACGTCGAGCGGTGCAGCGTGCTCGTGCACGTGCTGGACACGGCCACGCTCGAATCCGACCGTGACCCCCTCTCCGACCTCGACATCATCGAGGAGGAGCTCCGGCAGTACGGCGGGCTCGACAACCGTCCCCGCATGGTCGTCCTGAACAAGATCGACGTACCGGACGGCAAGGACCTCGCGGAGATGGTGCGGCCCGACCTGGAGGCACGTGGCTACCGTGTCTTCGAGGTGTCGGCCGTCGCCCACATGGGGCTGAAGGAGCTGTCGTTCGCGCTCGCCGACCTCGTCGGCACGGCGCGGGCCGCGAAGCCCAAGGAAGAGGCGACGCGCATCGTCATCCGGCCCAAGGCCGTGGACGACGCGGGGTTCGCCGTCACGCGCGAGGACGACGGGCTGTTCCGCGTCCGGGGCGAGAAGCCCGAACGCTGGGTGCGGCAGACCGACTTCAACAACGACGAGGCTGTGGGATACCTCGCCGACCGTCTCAACCGCCTCGGTGTGGAGGACGAGTTGATGAAGGCCGGGGCCCGGTCGGGCGATGGTGTGGCCATCGGGCCCGAGGACAACGCGGTCGTCTTCGACTGGGAGCCGTCCGTGACCGCCGGTGCGGAGATGCTGGGCCGGCGCGGTGAGGACCACCGCTTCGAGGCCCCGCGGCCCGCGACCCAGCGCCGCCGCGACCGCCAGGCCGAACGGGACGAGGCGGAGCAGGAGTACGACGGGTTCGAGCCGTTCTAGTTGTGCCGGGTTCTTTGGCGTGGGCTTTGCCTGAGGTGTGCGCGGGGTTGGTGCGGGCCGTGGGTGGGTCGCGCATTCCGGCGCTTACCGGGTGCCGCCCTTCTGTGGGTCGGGAGCCGCCCCAGGCGGCACGCATGCCCGCGGACTGACGGCGTGGCTCTGGCGGCGCGCGTGCCTGCGGTTTGCCTGACGTAATGTCACGTTCAACCCGTTGCCCCCCAGGGGCAACGGGTTTTCTCTTGTCTGGCTGTTTGTCATGTACGGGAATGGTTCTGTTCAGCGGGCGGACCCGCTGCGCGTGGGAGCTTCCGGAGGTCAAGAGGCCTGCGAGGTAAGGGAGTTTCCCGATGACCGGCGTGACCGGAGCCGTTTCGCACGACCGTCGTCGCTTTCTGACCGCCGGTGCCGCGGTGGTCGGGGCCGCGGCCTCCGCGCAGTTGTGGTTGCCGTCGACCGCCCGGGCGGCCGGGAACGCGCTGCCCGACGGGGTGTTCAAACTCGGGGTCGCCTCGGGGGACCCGCTGCCCGACGGGGTCGTGCTGTGGACGCGGCTCGCCCCCGATCCGCTGAACGGCGGCGGCATGCCGAACCAGGTCGTGTCCGTGGAGTGGGAGATCGCTCAGGACGAGCGGTTCAGCACCGGTGTGCGGCGCGGTGTCGCCCAGGCGCGGCCCGAGTACGGGCACAGCGTTCACGTGGATGTACGGGGGCTGTGGCCCGGCCGCCCCTACTGGTACCGCTTCCGCGCCGGCGGGCAGATATCGCGCGTCGGCCGCACCCGCACCGCGCCCTCCGTCCGCAGCACCGGCGGTTCGCTGCGTCTGGCGCTCGCCTCCTGCCAGAACTGGCAGCAGGGCTACTTCACGCCGTACAAGGACATGCTGGCCCAGGATCCGGACGTCGTCCTCTTCGTCGGCGACTACGTCTACGAGTCGACGCCCTCGGCGACCGCGCTGCGCAAGCACGAGGGGAGCGGTGAGCCGTACACCCTCACGCAGTACCGCAACCGGTACGCCCAGTACCGGACCGACCCCGACCTCCAGAAGATGCACGCGGGCGCACCCTGGGTGGTCACGTTCGACGACCACGAGGTCGACAACGACTTCGCCGGCCAGATCCCGCAGGACCCCGACAAGCAGACGCACGACGCGTTCGTGGCCCGGCTGACCGCGGCCTACCAGGCGTACTACGAGCACATGCCGGTGCGCGCCAGGGCGATCCCGAACGGGCCGCACATCCGGATGTACCGTCGCCTGGAGTTCGGGCGGCTGGCCCGGCTCAACGTGCTCGACACCCGGCAGTACCGCAGCGACCAGGCCACCACCCAGCAGGGCGCCAAAAACCCGGCCCTCACCATGCTCGGCGCCGCGCAGAAGCAGTGGCTCCTCGACGGGCTGCACGACTCGCCCGCCCGCTGGAACCTCGTCGCCTCGCAGATCATGATGGCCGAGACGGACCTGCTGGTCGGCGCGGGCAAGCAGTGGTTCTACGACGCCTGGGACGGCTACCAGGTCGAACGCAACCAGTTCCTGAAGGAGTTCAGGAGTGTGCGCAATCCGGTGGTGCTGACCGGTGACCGGCATCTGACGATGATCAGCGACCTGAAGGCCGACTTCGCCGACCCGAAGTCCGCCGTCGTCGGCGCCGAGTTCGTCGGCACCTCCATCTCCAGCAACGGCGACCAGGACCAGGCCGCCTTCCGCAAGGAGTGGGACCCGCGGCGGGCGGACAACCCGCACTGGAAGCTCGTCGACGCCCACCGCGGCTACCACCTCTTCGACATCCGCCGCGACCGCATCGACGCGCAGGTCCGGGTCGTGAACACGGTGCTGAAGTCCACGGCGACGCCCAGCACGCTGGCCCGGCTGCGGGTCGACGCGGGGAAGCCGGGTGTGCGGGTCGTGTGACCCGTGTAAGGCGCACGCGACGTTCATGAATTCGGCGTGAGAGGTGCCCGGGAGTCGTTCCGGGCACCTTTCGGCGTTTCCCGGCGTGGTACCGCTGGGTTCACCCCGCGTCACTTTCCGCAATGTCGTACGTCTGTGGAGTTACTCACAGCAATTCCGGGGGGCGTTCGGGCAGGCTCTCGCCCATCACCAGCAGTGCAAGGTGAATGAAAGGTTGCGCGCACATATGCGGTGCACGGCGCTCACCTTGCACTGCGGTTGCCGCAAGTGGGACCATTTCCTCGTTCCCTGTCGCCCCAAGGTAGGTCGTCTGTGTCCCAGCACATAGCCAAGCCCCGTACCACCGCAGTGATCCTGGCCGGTGGCACCGGCCAGCGGGTGGGTCTGTCGATCCCCAAGCAGTTGCTGAAGATCGCCGGCAAGGCAGTCATCGAGCACACTCTGACCACCTTCGAGAATGCCGACTCCATCGATGACATCATCGTGCTGATGGCGCCGGGCTACGTGCCCGACATCGAGAAGATCGTCGCCAAGGCCGGGTTCACGAAGGTCAAGAAGATCATCGAGGGCGGCTCCACCCGCAACGAGACCACCGAGCGCGCCATCAGCGCCCTCGGCGAGGGCCTGGCCGAGGGCGAGGACCGCAACGTCCTCTTCCACGACGCCGTGCGCCCGCTGCTGTCGCAGCGCGTCATCGACGACTGCGTCGCCGCGCTCGAGCGCTACCAGGCCGTCGACGTGGCCATCCCGTCCGCGGACACCATCATCGTCACCCGCACCCACGGTGAGGACGGCGAGTTCATCACCGAGATCCCGGACCGCTCCCGGCTGCGCCGCGGCCAGACCCCGCAGGCCTTCAAGCTGTCCACGATCCGCCGCGCCTACGAGGTCGCCGCCGGCGACCCCAACTTCCAGGCCACGGACGACTGCTCCGTCGTGCTCAGGTACCTGCCGGACGTGCCGATCCACGTCGTCGCGGGTGACGAGTACAACATGAAGGTCACCCAGCCCGTCGACGTCTTCATCGCCGACAAGCTGTTCCAGCTCGCCTCCACCGCCACGCCCGAGCAGAACGGCGAGGAGGTCTACCGCGAACTCCTCACCGGCAAGACGGTCGTCGTCTTCGGCGGTTCGTACGGCATCGGCAAGGACATCTCCGAACTCGCCGAGTCCTACGGCGCCAGCGTGTACGCGCTGGGCCGCTCCACCACCGGCACGCACGTGGAGAACCCGGAGGAGGTCGACGACGCGCTGTCCAAGGCGTACGCCGAGACCGGGCGCATCGACTACGTCGTCAACACCGCCGGCGTGCTGCGCATAGGGAAGCTGGCCGAGACCGACAACGCCACCATCGAGGAGGCGCTGAAGGTGAACTACCTGGCGCCGGTGCAGATCGCGCGCTCCTCGTACAAGTACCTGTCGGAGACCAAGGGCCAGCTGCTGCTGTACACCTCCAGCAGCTACACCCGCGGTCGCGCCGAGTACAGCCTCTACTCCTCGACGAAGGCCGCCATGGTGAACCTCACCCAGGCGCTGTCCGACGAGTGGGCCGGCGACGGCATCCGCGTCAACTGCGTCAACCCGGAGCGCACCGCGACCCCGATGCGCACCAAGGCCTTCGGTCAGGAGCCCGCGGGCAGCCTGCTCTCCTCCGAAGCCGTGGCCCGTACCTCGCTCGACGTGCTGCTGTCCGAGCTGACCGGGCATGTCATCGATGTCCGCCAGCAGGACCCGACGGCTGCCGCGGGCAAGGCCTCCGGCTTCGAGCAGGCCCTGGCCAGTGTTCTGGACCGCCAGGACGGCGTGGCATAATCATCCTTAAATAGCTTCCTGTTATTCAGGCCTCTGTGGCTGCCGGTTCACCTGGCATTCACAGGGGCCTGAGTCCGTAAAATTCCCAGAGCGTTCACAAGGTATTTTCCGGACCTTCTCAGCTTTGCAAACCGGCCCCCTCCAAGAGCAGGTTCTCCGTGATATCCACCGCTATTCGCGTCGCCCGGGTGGGAAGCGCGGCCGAGCTGGCCGCGGCGGTCCTCATGATGCTGGGCTTCCCGGCTCTCATGCTGGCCGCGCTCGTCCCGAGTGTCCCCGCCTTCGCGGCCGCGACCGCCGTGACGTACCTGGCGGACCACTATCTGCACCGCAAGGGCAGCTACCTCGTCAGTCGTCTCAGCAAGGTGCGGGCCGGTCTGTCGATCCGCTTCCTGATCCGACAGCTGCTGCTGGTGCTTCTGCTGGCCCGCCTGGACCTCAGAGACGACCTGGTCTTCTACTCGGCGATCGCCTGCTTCATCGCCTTCTACGGTCTCCAGGCCCCGCACGGCGCGCTGACCACGTTCATCCGCAACCGCCGCAAGATGCCGGTCGCCACCCGCAACGTCGACCTGAAGACGCGCATCCGCATCCCGGACGCGCCGCCCAAGCGGCTGCTGAGCCGCTCCGCGGAGAAGATCCTCCACCTCGACCTCGCGGCCGTCATCGGCGTCCTGGTCTCCGCGGCCACCGACTCGCCGGCGGCCGGATTCGTCGGCATCGGCCTCACCCTCGCCCTGGGCTGCCTGTACGTCCTCGCGCTGATGCCGTACGCCCGCGGCAAGAAGACGCCGCCGCGGGACGACGAGGTGCTGGCCGCCGTCGACGACTGGCTGGGCGTGTACAAGCCGCAGACGGTGCTGTACTTCTCCGGTTCCAAGGACTCCGTCTACCAGGTCAACATGTGGCTGGAGACCATGGAGCAGCTGGAGTCGCGTCCGCTGATCATCCTGCGTGAGCGCGTCATCCTGCAGAACCTGGCGACCACCACGGTTCCGGTCATCTGCGTGCCCGGAGGGGTGCACCTGATGAACATGAACCTGTCCACGGTGCGGGTCGCGCTGTACGCGGCGAACGTCGGCAAGAACATCCACATGCTGCGCGTGCCCACGATGAAGCACGTCTTCATCGGCCACGGCGACAGCGACAAGCTCGCCAGCGTCAACCCGTACAGCAAGGTGTACGACGAGGTGTGGACCGCCGGCCGCGCCGGCCGCGACCGTTACGCCATCGCCGACGTCGGTGTCCGCGACGAGGACATCGTGGAGGTCGGCCGCCCGCAGCTGGCGCCGATCAGGACCTGGGAGGGCGTGCCCGAGGGGCGGATCCCGACGGTGCTGTACGCCCCGACCTGGGAGGGCTGGGACGACAATCCCGGCAACACCTCCATCCTGCTCGCCGGCGAGAACATCGTGAAGCGGCTGCTGAAGGCCGACCAGCCGGTCCGCGTCCTGTACAAGCCGCACCCCTTCACCGGCACCCGCAGCCCGAAGGCCGCCGCCGCGCACCGGCGCATCAAGGCCCTGATCGTGAAGGCCGCGGCCGAGCGCGCCGCCGACCCCGCCTTCAAGACCGACGCGGCAGCCCAGGCCGAGGCCAGGGCCGAGCTGACCCGGGTCGAGGCCCGTCTCGCCGAGCTGTCCGGGGGCGGCGGCGACAAGGGTGACGAGGCCGAGGCCAGCCGCGACGGACTCGTCGACATCAGGAAGCACGAGGAGATCGCCCGGCTGCGCACCGAGTGGAACGACGCCCACTGGCGTTCCATCCCGGCGTGGGAGCACCGGGTGGTCACGGGCGCCGAGCCGCGCCTGTACGACTGCTTCAACGTCTCCGACGCGATGGTCTCCGACATCTCCAGCGTGGTCTCCGACTTCATCGCCAGTGGCAAGCCGTACGCGGTGACGGACTCCGCCGAGCTCGGGGTGGAGGAGTTCAAGCTGCAGAACACGGCGGTGCGTGCGGCCGTGATCCTGTCCAACGGTGCCACCGAGCTGGGCGAACTCCTGGACGCCGTACGCGACACGGCGGCGGACCCGCTGGCCGAGGACCGGGCGGAGCTGAAGCAGTACCTGCTGGGGCCGGACGAGCCGACCTCCATCCAGCAGTTCAACACCGCGGTGACGAACCTCGCGCTCAAGGCCGAGGCCCGCAACGTCGGCCAGACGTCACGGATCGCCGCCGAGCAGGCGGAACTGGCGAACGCGGTTCCCGGACCGCGCGTGACGGCGGGTGGCGACCCGGAGGGCGCGACGGCGGGCTGACCTGGTGTTTTCCCGTGCAGTAGAGCTCAGCCCCGAGGAACGGTCCTCGGGGCTGAGCCTGTTTCAGATCTGTGATGCGGATCACTGAATAAGGGAGGCAACCGCTTGTCCTGGTTACCCGTCTACCTGGTATCCAATCTGTTGATACGGGGTGAACGCCCCGTAATGAGGGGGAAACGTGACCGTTACGCAGCCTGACGTCACCGTGGTCATCGGGGCGTACGAGGCGATGCCGTATCTGGTCGAGTGCCTTGCGTCCGTCGAAGCGCAGACCCTGGACCCGGCGCGCATCGAGGTCGTCGCCGTCGACGACGGCTCCAAGGACGGTACGGGGGAGTATCTGGAGGAGTTCGCCGCACGCGCCCCGATGCCCGTGACGGTGATCCGCCAGGAGAACTCCGGCGGCCCCAGCGGTCCCCGCAACGTCGGCCTCGGCAAGGCCGCGGGACGCTACGTCTTCTTCCTCGACGCCGACGACCGGCTCGGCCCCGAGGCCCTGGAGCGCATGGTCGCCATGGCCGACAAGGCCGGCACCGACGTCGTCCTCGGCAAGGTCGAGGGCGTCAACCGCTCCGCGCCCAAGTCGATGTGGGGCAAGACGCTGGAGCGCACCGACGTCTACTCCTCCAACATCAAGTTCACCCTCAGTGCCCAGAAGCTCTTCCGCCGCGCGTTGCTGGAACGTCACAGCATGCGGTTCGACGAGTCCCTGTGGACCGGCGAGGACGCGTTGTTCACGCTGGAGGCCTATCTGCGGGCCGATGGCGTCTCCGTCGTCGCCGACCACACCTGCTACTACCTGGTGGGCCGCGACGACGGCAAGCACGTGACGAAGAGCGGCAGCTACACCCTGCGCTTCGACTCCGCGCGCGCCCTGATGGGCCTCATCGAGCGGATGGTCCCGGCAGGCCCCAAGCGGGACGTGCTGATGGTCCGCCCCTTCACGGTGACGCTGCTGCCACAGTTCGGGCCCGTCTTCCTGCGCGACAGCGAGGAGGTCCGGCGCACCAAGATGGAGCTGGCCAAGCCGCTGATGGACGCCCATTGGAACGAGGGTGTCGCGCAGCGGCTGAAGGTCCAGGAGCGGCTGCGCCTGCATCTGGTGGCCATGCAGCGCCCCGACCTCCTCAGGGACGTCATCGAGTTCGTCAAGGCCAAGACCGAGCCCGCCCCCGTCCTGAAGAAGCAGAACACCCGGCTCTACCTCGCCTACCCGCACTTCCGCGACCGCCAGGCCGGTGTCCCCGACCGCGTCTACCTCGCCGAGGCGCGCGAGGCCAAGGGCTACCCGGGCTGGCGCAAGGGACCGGCAGAGACGTTCCTGCGCCGGGTCAAGCGCAAGGTGCGGCGCACGATACGCAGGGCGCTCCCGTCACGCGGGAACAGGACCGGCGGCGCGACCGCCGCGTAGCGCTTCCGCTGTCGGGCTGTCGGGCTGTCCGGCTGTCGGGCTGTCCGGACGCTGGACCGGTGCGCGCCGAGGGGTCCCCTTCGCGTAGATTGCCAGGCGGGTAGCCGTAACTGCGCGAGGGGACAGACACCAAGGTGGCAGGGGCAAGGCAGGCCGTGGGCGAGGCCCGCAGGATCGTCGTCAAGGTGGGTTCCTCGTCGCTGACCACCGCGTCCGGCGGCCTCGACGCCGACCGTGTCGACGCGCTCGTCGACGTCCTCGCCAAGAGCCGCAGCGGGGGAGAGAAGGAGATCGTCCTGGTCTCCTCCGGCGCCATCGCGGCCGGACTCGCGCCGCTCGGCCTGCGCCGCCGCCCCCGGGACCTCGCCCGCCAGCAGGCCGCCGCCAGCGTCGGCCAGGGCCTGCTCGTCGCCCGCTACACCGCCTCCTTCGCCCGCTACGGCGTGCGGGTCGGCCAGGTGCTGCTGACCAGCGACGACATGAGCCGTCGCGCCCACCACCGCAACGCCTCCCGCACCCTCGACAAGCTGCTGGCGATGGGCGCCTTCCCGATCGTCAACGAGAACGACACCGTCGCCACGGACGAGATCCGCTTCGGCGACAACGACCGTCTCGCCGCCCTCGTCGCCCACCTCGTCCACGCCGACCTGCTGGTGCTGCTCTCCGACGTGGACGGCGTCTACGACGGCGACCCCAGCAAGCCCGGTACCTCGCGGATAGCGGAGGTCCGGGGGCCCGAGGACCTCGCGCACGTGGAGATCGGCAGTGCGGGCAAGGCGGGCGTCGGCACCGGCGGCATGGTCACCAAGGTCGAGGCCGCCCGTATCGCGGCCGCCGCCGGCATCCCCGTGGTGCTCACCAGCGCCGTCCACGCCGCCGACGCGCTCTCCGGAGGCGACACCGGCACCTACTTCCACCCCGCCGGCAAACGCTCCGCCGACCGGCTGCTGTGGCTCCAGCACGCCTCCACCCCGCAGGGGTCCCTGACCCTGGACGACGGGGCCGTGCGGGCGGTCGTCGAGCGACGCAAGTCCCTGCTGCCGGCCGGGATCGCCGGCGTCGAGGGCGAGTTCAGCGCCGGTGACCCCGTCGAACTGCGGGACGGCCGGGGCCACGCCGTGGCGCGGGGGCTCGTCAACTTCGACGCCAAGGAGATCCCCCAGCTGATCGGCCGCTCCACCCGGGAACTGGCACGCGAACTGGGCGCCGCATACGAGCGGGAGGTCGTCCACCGGGACGACCTGGTGGTGCTGCACCCGTAAACAGAGATCGAACGGCCGCTCCCGGTGGGGGACGTTCCGTGAAACCGCCCCACGATCCCCTCCGGCCTGCTCAACTGTGTCTCGGGGACCCGGTCCGCACGAGCACTGCTCGACCATGCGTAAAGGAGGCCGTCGTGAGACGAGTACGCCCTGGGGCGGCGGCGTCCCGCGGTGGTACGGGCGGCGGCTCCGCGCGTGCGGCGGGCGAGGAACGCGCGCTGACCAGCGTCGCGGCCGGTGACCGGTACGAGGGCGAGGAGCCCGCCGACCTGCCCCGCCTGTGGCACGTCACCCTCAGCGTCTCCGGACGGCGGGCCCCGCTGCCGGAGGTGCGGCGCGCCCTCGAACAGCTGGCCCACGACCACCCCTTCCTGCTGACCAGCCGCTACGCGCAGGACCACGCGGAGATCCGCTACTGGGAGGAGGCCCGCGACCTGCACGACGCGGCCGCCGTGGCGCTGCGGCTGTGGGGCGAGCACCGCCAGACCGCGGGGCTGCCGCCCTGGGAGATCGTCGGTCTGGAGGTCATCGACCGCCAGACCTACCACCAGCGCGTCGCCGAGGGGTACGGCCCGCCACCGGCGAGCCCGGTGGGGGTTCATCCCTTTTGATCCCGTCTCGCGGTATGGGATGAACGCTCTGCACCGCCGGTCGGCGCACTACGCTTCCCTCATGACCACGCTCTCTCCGTACGACGCCATGTCTCCGGTCACCCAGGCCGCCTACCGCGCCAAGGCCGCCGCCGCCGACCTCGCGCCGCTGCCCCGGGCCGCGAAGGACGACGCGCTGCTGGCGATCGCCGACGCGCTGGAGGTCCGTGCGAGTGAGATCGTCGACGCGAACGCCAAGGACGTCGCCAAGGCGCGCGAGGCCGGCATCAGCGAGGGCATGATCGACCGGCTCACGCTCACCCCCGAGCGGGTGCGCGCGATCGCCTCCGACGTGCGGGACATCGTCGCGCTGCCCGACCCGGTCGGCGAGGTCGTGCGCGGCTCCACCCTCCCCAACGGCATCGACCTGCGCCAGGTCCGCGTGCCGCTGGGCGTCGTCGGGATCATCTACGAGGGCCGCCCCAACGTGACGGTCGACGCCGCCGCCCTGTGCCTGAAGTCCGGCAACGCGGTGCTGCTGCGGGGCTCCTCCTCGGCGTACGAGTCGAACACCGCGCTCGTGCGGGTGCTGCGAGACGCCGTGGGCGGGGCCGGGCTGCCCGCCGACGCCGTCCAGCTGGTGCCGGGGGAGAGCCGCGAGTCCGTGCGCGAGCTGATGCGCGCCCGGGGCCTGGTAGACGTGCTCATCCCGCGCGGCGGCGCCTCGCTGATCAACGCGGTCGTCACGGAGTCGATCGTCCCCGTCATCGAGACCGGCACCGGCAACTGCCACGTCTACGTCGACGCCCACGCCGACCTCGACACGGCGATCGAGATCCTGATCAACTCCAAGGCCCAGCGGGTCGGCGTCTGCAACGCCGCCGAGACCCTGCTGGTCCACCAGGACATCGCCGCCGAGTTCCTGCCCCGCGCCCTGGACGCCCTCGCCGAGGCCGGGGTGACCGTGCACGCCGACGAGCGGGTGCTCGCGTACGCCAAGGACTCCAAGGCGACCGTCGTCGAGGCGACCACCGAGGACTGGGAGACCGAGTACCTGTCGTACGACATCGCCGCCGCCGTCGTCGACTCGCTCGAGCGGGCCGTGGAGCACATCCGGCTGTGGACCTCCGGGCACACCGAGGCCATCGTGACGACCTCGCAGCAGGCGGCCCGCCGCTTCACCCAACTGGTCGACTCCACGACGGTGGCCGTCAACGCGTCCACCCGGTTCACGGACGGCGGCCAGTTCGGCTTCGGCGCGGAGATCGGCATCTCCACCCAGAAGCTGCACGCCCGCGGCCCGATGGGCCTGCCGGAGCTGACCAGCACCAAGTACATCGTCACCGGCGACGGGCACATCCGCCGCTGAGCGGAAAGACGTCTCAGCAGGCGGATGAATTTCCGTACCGTCTGCCCAAATTGAACCCCCAGGTCTACTCTGGCTCTGTGCCGGAGGACGTGGGGGGCACGCCGTTCCCTGACGGCTGGGAGCCCGACGACGACCACGACCGCGGGGTGTCGGACGAAGAGTTCGCCTCCGTGGTCTTCGACGAGGCCTTCGTACAGGCGGCCGTGGTGCACGAGCCGACCGCCGTCGAACGCCTCCTGGCCGCCGCTGAGGCGAGAGCCGAGGCCTCCGAGGCGGAGGCACGCCGGGCCGCCCGCGGCCGCGGCGAACGCTACGACGACGGGTACGGCAGTTTCGGCCACGACCCCGACCTCGACGACGACCTGGACGACTCCGACCTCCTCGAAGGCCGCTACGGCGCCCCCGGCGTGTACGGCAAGCAGGTCCGCTGGCATCGCCCCGTCGCCTGGGTCCTCGCCGTGGTGATGGGGGTCGGCATGGTCGCGCTGGCCTTCGCCGCCGTGTACCGGGGCGCCTCCTCGGGCAGCCGGGACCAGGTTCCGCCGCCCGCCTCGACCGGCCTGGAACGGGGCGGCAAGGCGGCACCCTCCGCCTCCGCCGACTACTCTCAGCCAGCCGTCTCGGCCACCCCGCGCACGCCCTGAGCGACCCCGACCGTTCTTGGTGAGCACCTGTCAGAACTTGGCGCCCGGCGAGGCGTTTACCCGAGGTCGCTCAGACCTACCCTGAAGGTATGGGCGGGCCTGGAGACCCACCGGAGGGGACACCCGAGGGCGCTCCCGGAGGTGGAGAGGACGAGTATCGATCCGTCGTCTTCGACGAGTCGTTCGTGCGTGCTGCCCGCCTTCAGGAGTACTCCGCGCAGGAGCGGATGGCCGACCACGCGCCCGCGGTACGCCGTCGGCCGCCACTGCGCCGGGGCCTGTCCCGGCAGGCGCTGATCCTGGTCATGCTGGTCGCCGTCGCCTTCGGTACGGCCGTCTACATGGGCATCCGGCACCCCTACCAGAGCCCCACCGCGCAGCAGCCCGCCGAGCCGCTGCGGATGACGGTCATCCCGCTCGCCCCGCAGGGCAAGGTGCCCGGAGCGATCGACACGGAGTACCTGTACGCGCGCAGCCCCGCCGCGCAGTTCCGGATCGGCGCGGAGGGCATTCCGTTGCCGGCGTCCCGCCGGACCGCGCACTTCTCGGACAGCCAGGTCGTCACCGCCCTGGTCACCGCGAAGGACTACATCGTCCGGTCCTCGCTGTACCCCGAGGTGCTCACCGGTGAGCAGGTCCGGCCCGTGCGGGTGCTGCTCGACCCGAACCAGCTCGACCAGTTCGACGAGAGCTTCGAGCGGCCGACCGTGGACGGCAGGCACGCGCCGACCGGGTGGCTGGTCCGGTTCGACCCCTCCCAGGCCGAACTGGCCGACCGGAAGATCCGCGTGCAGGGCACGCTGCAGGCCGCCGAGACCGACTCGGCCACCCTTGAGGTCACCGCGGACCACACGTTCGTGTACGCGCTGCGGCCGACGGGCTCCGACGACAAGGCGAAGGCGTCCCTCTTCACCGTCCGGCGCGAGCTGCACTTCCGCTTCGACCGCGACGACCTGCGGCTGCGCCAGACGCAGCTCATCGTCTCCTACGTCCAGGCGGGGCCCCTGTCCTGCGCGGAGGACGCGGCGAACCACCTCCACCCGCTGCTGGCCGGCCAGACCGCGAAGACGGGCGGCCCGGCCGGGACGGACCCGTACGCCACAGGTGGGACCACGGCGCTGTGCGGGTCGCTGGCGGCGAGTGCGCAGCCGAAGGTGTGAGAGACCTCAGTCCTCGTCGCGCGGCGGCTGATCCTGGGGCTGGTCCTTGGGGGCCGGACCCGTGAAGCCGTTGAAGCCCCGGCGGACCCGGCCGCCCAGGTCGCCGGCACCGCCCGCGAAGTCGGTGACCAGCTTCATCAGCGGGTCCTTGGAGCTCTTGACGTGGTCGGCGTAGTGGGACGCCGACTCGCGGAAGGAGTCCGTGACCGAGGTGTCCTTGTCCTCGGCGCGGCGCGGGTAGTGGCCGTCCATGATGCGCTGGTAGTCGCGGGACGCGGCCCACTTCTTCAGCTCGGCGGCACGGACCGTGGTGAAGGGGTGGGAGCGGGGGAGGACGTTGAGGATCTTCAGGACGGAGTCGCGCAGGTCGCCGCCCTCCTCGTACTCCTCGGCCTGCTGGAGGAACGCGTCCACGTTCATCTCGTGCAGGTGGTTGCCGCCCGCGATCTTCATCAGGCCGCGCATGGAGGCCTGCACGTCCTGGCCGACGAGGAGACCGGCGCGGTCGGCGGACAGCTCCGACTTGCGGAACCACTCGCGCAGCGCGGTCACGATTGCCATGATCGCGAGGTTGCCCAGCGGGATCCACGCGACCCGCAGGGCCAGGCTGGTCAGGAACAGCAGGATCGTGCGGTAGACGGAGTGGCCGGACAGGGCGTGGCCCACCTCGTGGCCGACGACCGCCCGCATCTCCTCCTCGTCGAGCAGCTCCACCAGGCCCGTGGTGACGACGATGATCGGCTCGTCCAGACCGATGCACATCGCGTTCGGCTGCGGGTCCTGGTTGACGTACATCGGCGGGACCTTCTCCAGGTCCAGGATGTAACAGGCGTCCCGCAGCATGACGTTGAGGTGGGAGAACTGCTGGTCGGAGACGCGGACCGAGTCCGACAGGAACAGCAGGCGCAGGCTGCGCTCGGGCAGCAGGCCGCTGAGGGCCTTGAACACCGTGTCGAAGCCGCTCAGCTTGCGCAGCGCCACCAGGGCGGAACGGTCGGCAGGGTGCTCGTACGCCCGCGAGGAGATCCCTGGGAAGCGCCTGCGCTGCCTGCTCGGCACGTTCGCGTGTTCGCCCTGCTGGTGGCCGTCGTCGGACATGTCATCCCCCACTACCTACGCGTCTGTGGCCCTTTTGCGGACCCTTGTGTGGCCCTTTGCGTCCCCGAGGCGGAGCCCAGCCTAGGCGGAGATACCGTGGACGGGCAGTACAGCGAAGGAGACCCGTCCATGGAGCACAACCCCGCGTCCGCCTGGCTCACCGAGGCCGCGAGCGCCGCACAGCAGCAAGGGGCGGGCAGCCTGCTCCGGGTCGTCCTGATCGTGATGATCCTCGGCTGTGCGCTGACCGCCTGGTTCCTGCTGCGGGGCTACAAGCGGAAGGACGACTGAGCGCGCGGGAAGGTTCCGCCGGCCCGCCCGTGATCCCCGACGGCGGAGTCGGCGTGAGCGCCGCCGAGCCGCCCGCTTACCATGGGCCGACGTCTTTATCCCGCCCTCACCGGATAGGTCCTGCCGAAGATGAGCCTTCACAGCGCCGCTGCCCAGTTGGTCACCCTCGCCGCCGAGGGCGAGGAGCACGGTGGCAACCACGAGAGCCTGAACCCGTTGCTCACCGGCGGTGGCGCGTTCATCGTCCTGATGCTCCTGCTGTGGATCACCACCCGCTTCAACCGCGACCGCTGAGTCGCAGTCGGCCCATACCGGGGCACCCCGGGCGTCCGGCTTCCGGGGCCCTCGGGCCGGGCCGGTAGGGTCTGCACGCATGGGAGAGCAGGACATGCCTACCGGTCCGGCGAAGGACACCGCCGCTGACACCGCAGTGAACCCCCGCACGGGCCCGTCGAACCCCGGCAAGCGCCGCCTCGGCGTCATGGGCGGAACGTTCGACCCGATCCACCACGGGCACCTCGTGGCGGCCAGTGAGGTCGCCGCGCAGTTCCACCTCGACGAGGTGGTGTTCGTGCCGACCGGGCAGCCGTGGCAGAAGACCCACCGCAAGGTCTCCCCGGCGGAGGACCGCTACCTGATGACGGTCATCGCGACCGCCGAGAACCCCCAGTTCTCGGTGAGCCGCATCGACATCGACCGCGGCGGACCCACCTACACCGTGGACACGCTGCGCGACCTGCGGGCGCTCAACCCCGAATCGGACCTGTTCTTCATCACCGGCGCCGACGCCCTCGGCCAGATCATCACCTGGCGGGACTCGGCGGAACTGTTCTCCCTCGCGCACTTCATCGGGGTGACCCGGCCCGGCCACAACCTGGCCGACCCCGGACTCCCGGAGGGCGGCGTCTCGCTCGTCGAGGTTCCCGCCCTCGCCATCTCCTCGACCGACTGCCGTGCGAGAGTCGCCAAGGGCGACCCCGTCTGGTATCTGGTGCCGGACGGGGTCGTGCGCTACATCGACAAGCGCGAGCTGTACCGCGGCGAGTGAGCCGAGAGGGGCACCGGTGAACGACCGATACGACGCGGGATACGGCAGCGGTCCGGGCGACCCGTACGAGCTCGTCGGCTACGACGAGTACGGGCAGCCGGTCTACCGGCAGGTCCCGGCACAGCCACAGGTGCCGCAGCAGCAGCGGCCGCCGCAGCAGCAGGCGCCACAGCCGTCGTACGACGGCTACGGACAGCAGGGCTACAGCTACGACCCGTACCACACCGGCCAGCAGCAGGCCCAGCCCTACGGCTCCTACGACACCGGCTCCTACGACACCGGCTCCTACGGCACCGCCGCCCCGTACGACCCCTACGGGCAGACCGCCGCGAGCGGGCAGCAGCCACGGGTCGCCGAACAGACCGCCCACATCCCACAGCAGGCCGGCCCGCCGCAGGAGCCCGACGGGGAGCAGCGGGACTACCACACCGAGCAGTTCGCGTTCGTCGAGGAGCCCGACCAGAACTCCGAAGACGTCATCGACTGGCTGAACTTCACCGAGAACCGCACCGAGCGCCGCGAGGAGGCCAAGCGCCGCGCCCGCAGCCGTCTCGTCGCCCTCGTCGTGGTCCTGGCGCTGGTCGCGGTCGGCGGGGTCGGCTACCTCTGGTACGCCGGGAAGCTGCCCGGCATGTCGTCGTCGGACTCCAGGACCGGCACCACGACGGCCACGGGCGCCCAGAAGCGGGACGTGATCGTCGTCCACCTGCACAACACCGGGAAGGGCGGCACCTCCACGGCGCTGCTCGTCGACAACACCACCACCAAGCAGGGCACCACCGTGCTGCTGCCCAACTCCCTCGTCCTCACCGACGAGGACGGCACCACGACCACCCTCGCCAAGTCCGTCGAGGACGACGGCTCCTCCGGCACCCGGGACGCCATCGACACCGTCCTCGGCACCGACATCCAGGGCACCTGGCGCCTGGACACGCCCTACCTGCAGAACCTCGTCGACCTCATCGGCAACATCGAGGTCGACACGAACACCGACGTGCCCGACCCGGCCGAGAAGAAGGGCACGGCCCCGCTCGTCCTCAAGGGCAAGGACCAGACCCTCAGCGGCAAGATGGCCGTCGCCTACGCCACCTACCGCGCCTCCGGCGAGGCCCAGAACGCCCAGCTGGAGCGGTTCGGGCAGGTCATGCAGGGCGTGCTGCGCAAGATCTCCTCGGACCCGAAGGGGGCGACGACCACGGTGCAGACCCTGGCCCAGATCCTCGACCCGTCCCTCACCGACAACGACCTCGGCACCTTCCTCGCGGGGCTCGCCGACCTGGCCAAGGGCGGCGACTACAAGTCCGACCTCATGCCGGTGCAGACCGACGGCACCCTCAGTGCCCAGGCCAGCGCGAGCGTGGTCAAGGGCGTCCTCGGCGGCACCGCGAAGAGCCCCGACCAGGACGCGGCCGTCAGCGTCTCCGTCCAGAACGCCAGCGGCAGCAAGTCCGACACCGAGGACGCGCGCGTGGTGCTCCTGAACGGCGGCTTCACCTTCCTGGAGGCCGGTACGGCGTCCAGTGCGCAGGCCACCTCCAAGGTCACCTACGCCGACGCCGCCGACAAGGCGAACGCCACCGAGGTCGCCAAGACCCTGGGCCTGTCCAGCGGCTCCGTCACCAAGGGCAGCGTCCCCGGAAACGCGGACGTCGCGGTGGTCCTCGGACAGGACTACCAGGCCTCGTCGTCGTAATCGGATGAGGTGCCGTCGGCGGTCCGTGAGACCCTTGGTGTCAAGTGACCGCCGACGGAAAGCCACGTAGTGACCGCCACCGACCGCTCCATCGAGCTCATCCAGTCCGCCGCTCAGGCGGCCGCCGACAAGCTCGCGCACGACATCATCGCCTACGACGTCAGTGACGTCCTGTCGATCACGGATGCCTTCCTGCTGGCCTCCGCGCCCAACGACCGCCAGGTCAAGTCCATCGTCGACGAGATCGAGGAGCGGCTCTCGAAGGAGCTCGGCGCCAAGCCGGTGCGCCGCGAGGGCGACCGCGAGGCCCGCTGGGTCCTCCTCGACTACGTCGACATCGTCGTCCACGTCCAGCACAGCGAGGAGCGCGTCTTCTACGCCCTGGAGCGGCTGTGGAAGGACTGCCCCGAGCTGCAGCTGCCCGAGGACGCCAAGGCGACCCGCGGCAAGGCCGCGGAGCACGCCAAGCTCCAGGCGGCCGCGGACGCGGCCGAGCTCGGGGACCTTCGATGACTGCACCCGCCGGCCGCCCGCCCGGACGGGGGCGCCGGGTCATCCTCTGGCGGCACGGACAGACCTCGTGGAACCTGGAGCGCCGCTTCCAGGGCACCACGGACGTCCCGCTGACCGAGACCGGCGCCGCCCAGGCCCGCCGCGCCGCCCGGCTGCTCGCCTCCCTGGAGCCCGACGCGATCGTCGCCTCCGACCTTCAGCGGGCCGCCCACACGGCCGCCGAGCTCGCCGCCCTCACCGGCCTCGACATCGCCCACGACGAGGGCCTGCGCGAGACCTACGCGGGCGCCTGGCAGGGCCTGACCCACGAGGAGATCCTCGCCCGGCACGGCGACGAGTACACGGCGTGGAAGCGCGGCGAGCCCGTGCGCCGCGGCGGCGGCGAACTGGAGACGGAGGTCGCCGACCGCGCCGCCCCCGTCGTGCTGCGGCACGCCGACAAGCTCCCCGAGGACGGCACCCTCGTCGTGGTCAGCCACGGCGGCACGATCCGCACCACCATCGGCCGCCTCCTCGGCCTGGAGGCCCACCACTGGGAGAGCCTCGGCGGCCTCTCCAACTGCTGCTGGTCCGTCCTCGGAGAGGGCGCCCGCGGCTGGCGCCTCCTCGAGCACAACGCCGGCACGCTGCCGGAGCCGGTGCTCGGCGACGACGACTGAGCGGGCCGGGGCGACGCGGGCCCGGATTTCACTTTCCGGCAGGTCGCAGGCTAAAGTTCTTCTTGTTCGCCCCGCCGAGCGGGGCGAAACACCATGCGGCTCGCCGCGTGGGACAAGGGGCTATAGCTCAGTTGGTAGAGCGCCTGCATGGCATGCAGGAGGTCAGGAGTTCAATTCTCCTTAGCTCCACAGAGGCTCCATCGAAGAACGGCCCGTACGGCATCCCGTACGGGCCGTTCTCGTGTTCCCTGCTCTCCCCGTGCTCACGCCCAGGTGATGAGCCGCTTGGGGTTCTCCAGGATCGCCGCCACGTCGGCGAGGACCTTGGAGCCCAGCTCCCCGTCGACCAGGCGGTGGTCGAAGCTCAGCGCCAGCGTCGTGACCCGGCGGGGCTTGACCTTGCCCTCGTGGACCCAGGGCCGCAGCTTGATCGCGCCGACCGCGAGGATCGCCGCCTCTCCCGGGTTGAGGAGCGGGGTGCCCGTGTCGACGCCGAAGACGCCGATGTTCGTGACGGTGATCGTGCCGCCGCGCAGTTCCGCGGGAGCGGTCGTGCCCAGCCGGGCGGCGGTCACCAGCTCGCCGAGCGCCTGCGCGAGCTGGGGGAGTGTCTTTGCGTGGGCGTCCTTGATGTTCGGGACGAGCAGGCCGCGGGGCGTGGCGGCGGCGATGCCGAGGTTGACGTAGTGCTTCTGGACGATCTCCTGGGTCGCCTCGTCCCAGGAGGCGTTGATGTCCGGGTTGCGTCTGATCGCGACCAGCAGGGCCTTGGTGATCAGCAGGAGCGGGTTGACACGCAGGCCCTGCATCTCCTTGTCCTGCTTGAGCTCCTCGACGAGCTTCGTCGTGCGGGTCACGTCCACGGTGATGAACTCGGTGACGTGGGGCGCGGTGAAGGCGGAGCCGACCATCGCCGCGGCGGTCGCCCTGCGCACGCCCCTGACCGGGATGCGGGTCTCGCGGGCCGTTTCGGTGACCGTCGGCTCGGGGGCCGGTGCCGGAGGGGTTGCCGCCGCGTGGATGTCTTCGCGCGTGATGATGCCGTCCGGGCCGGACGGGGTGATGGACGTCAGGTCCACGCCCAGGTCCTTGGCGAGCTTGCGGACGGGGGGCTTGGCCAGGGGGCGTGCCGTGAGCGTGCGGCCGTTGCGCTCGGCCGGTGCCGTGGTGCGGGGGCGGCGGCGGGTCGGGGACTCGGCGACGCCGTAGCCGACGAGGACGGGGACGCGGTTCGCGGGTTCTGGCTCTGATTCTGATTCTGGTTCTGGGGCGGGGCCCTGGGCCGGGGCTTGGGCCTCTGCCTGGGCCTGGGGAGCCGCCTCCACCGCGATGATGGGGGCGCCCACGTCCACCATGGTGCCCTCGGTGAAGTGGAGTGCGCGGACCACGCCGTCGTAGGGGATGGGGAGTTCGACGGCCGCCTTGGCGGTCTCGACCTCGCAGACCACCTGGCCGTCGGTGACCGTGTCGCCGGGCTGGACGTACCACTTGAGGATCTCAGCCTCGGTGAGTCCCTCGCCCACGTCGGGCATCTTGAACTCGCGGATCACGGGGGTGGCCTCCTCAGTGCGCCAGGGCGCGGTCGACGGCGTCGAGCACCCTGTCCAGGTCCGGCAGGTAGGTCTCTTCGAGGCGTGCGGGCGGATAGGGGGTGTGGTAGCCGCCGACGCGCAGGACGGGGGCTTCCAGGTGGTAGAAGCAGCGTTCGGTGATGCGGGCGGCGATCTCGGCGCCGGAGCCGAAGAAGACCGGTGCTTCGTGGACGACGACCAGGCGGCGGGTCTTCTCGACCGACGTCTGGATGGTGTCGAAGTCGAGGGGGGATACCGAGCGCAGGTCGAGGACCTCCAAGGACTTGCCCTCCTCGGCGGCCGCGTCGGCCGCCTCCTGGCAGAGCTTCACCATGGGCCCGTAGGCGGCGAGGGTGAGGTCGGTGCCGGCACGGACCACGCGCGCCTGGTGGAGGGTGGTCCGGGGCGCCTCGGTCTCTATCGCCGCCTTGTCCCAGTAGCGGCGCTTGGGTTCGAAGTAGATCACCGGGTCGTCGCTCTGGATGGCCTGCTGCATCATCCAGTAGGCGTCGGAGGCGTTGGACGGGGAGACGATCTTCAGGCCGGCGACGTGGGCGAAGAGGGCCTCGGGGGACTCGGAGTGGTGCTCGACCGCGCCGATGCCGCCGCCGTAGGGGATACGGACGACGACGGGGAGTTTGACCTTGCCCAGGGAGCGGGCGTGCATCTTGGCGAGCTGGGTGACGATCTGGTCGTAGGCGGGGAAGACGAAGCCGTCGAACTGGATCTCCACCACGGGGCGGTAGCCGCGCAGGGCGAGGCCGATGGCGGTACCGACGATGCCGGATTCCGCGAGCGGGGTGTCGATGACGCGGCTCTCGCCGAAGTCCTTCTGCAGGCCGTCGGTGACGCGGAAGACGCCGCCGAGTTTGCCGACGTCCTCGCCCATGATGAGGACCTTGGGGTCGGTCTCCAGGGCGCGGCGCAGCGACTCGTTGATCGCCTTGGCCAGAGGGATCTTCCGGGGCAGCTTCTCGGACATGTCACTTGACCCCTTCTGCGTCCGCGAACGAAGCCTGGTAGGCGGCGAACTGGCTGCGCTCCTCGTCGACGAGCGGGTGTCCGTCGGCGTAGACGTGCTCGAACATGGCGGTGGGCGCGGGGGCGCGCATCGAGCGGACCTGGTCGCGGAGCCGGGCGGCCAGGGTGTCGGACTCGCGGTCCACGTCGGCCAGGAAGTCCTCGTCCGCCCAGCCCGCCCGGGTGAGGTGGGCCTTGAGCCGGCTGATGGGGTCCTTGGCGGCCCACTCGCGGACTTCCTCGTCGTGGCGGTAGCGGGTGGGGTCGTCGGAGGTGGTGTGGGCGCCCATGCGGTACGTGTACGCCTCGATCAGGGTCGGGCCCTGACCGGTGCGGGCCCGCTCCAGGGCCCAGCGGGTGACGGCGAGGCACGCGAGGACGTCGTTGCCGTCGACACGGATGCCGGGGAAGCCGAAGCCCTGGGCGCGTTGGTAGAGGGGGATGCGGGTCTGGCGTTCGTTGGGCTCGGAGATGGCCCACTGGTTGTTCTGGCAGAAGAAGACCAGCGGCGTGTTGTAGACGGCCGCGAAGTTGAAGGCCTCGCCCACGTCGCCCTGGCTGGTGGCGCCGTCGCCGAAGTACACGATCACGGCGGAGTCGCCGCCGTCCTGGGCGACGCCCATGGCGTAGCCGGTCGCGTGGAGGGTCTGGGAGCCGATGACCAGGGTGTAGAGGTGGAAGGCGTGGTCGGCGGGGTCCCAGCCGCCGTTGTTCGCGCCGCGGAACATCGCGAGCAGGTGCAGGGGGTCGACGGAGCGGCACAGGGCGACGCCGTGTTCGCGGTAGCTGGGGAACACGTGGTCGTCGTCGCGCAGGGCCCGGCTGGAGCCGATCTGGGCGGCCTCCTGGCCGAGCAGCGAGGGCCACAGGCCCAGTTCGCCCTGGCGCTGGAGGGTGGTCGCCTCGGCGTCGACGCGGCGGGCTCTGACCATGTCGCGGTACAGGGCGCGGAGCTCTTCCGGGGTGACGCCGTCGACGTACGTGTCGTACTCGGCGTTCTGGACGCGCTCGCCGTCGGGCGTCAGCAGCTGGACCAGGTCGGTTGTCATACGGTTTCTCCGAGGAAGGGCAGGGGGACCGAGCGGTTCAGGGCGTCGTCGTAGACGGTGGCGAAGGGTTCCAGCCAGGGGACGGTGGTGGTGAGCAGGGTGGCTACGCCGTCGTCGCCGAGGGTGGTGTGGACGGAGGTGAGGGTGGGGCCGCGGTCGGTGAGGGTCAGGTCCACGCGGAAGAGGCCGAATTCCAGGCCGAGTCGGGTGATGGCGGCGGCTGTGAGGGTGGTGACTGCCGTTCGGGTCTGGTGGGGCAGGTCGGTGGGGCGCGGGGGGCCGTCGGGAGGGAGGGTGGCGATCAGGACGACGTGGGGGCGGCCGGTGATGAGGATGCCGACGGCGGCGAGGTGCGGGTTTTCGCTTGTCGGGGGTGTGACGCGGAAACCGGCTGCTGCGAGGGCCGTGCGGCAGGCGCCGGGGTTCAGGACCGTGCGGATGACTTCGGGGCGGTTGCCGGGGAGGCCCAGGGCGGTGGCGGTCGCCGCGGCGGATTCCTGCACGTCGGGGCGTAGGCCCAGGACGATGTCGAAGCGGTGGCCGCGGGCGGCTTGGCGGCGGGCCCAGGCGACGCAGACGTCGGGGCGGGTGACGTCCAGGCCGGAGGAGGTGTCGGCGAGGGTTGCCGTGTCGGGGGTGCGGGCGGTGAGGAGGGCTGCGCGGTCGAGGACGTGGGTGGTGATTCCGGAGGACCAGGCTTCGAGGAGGGCGGGGGTGGTGGTGGGGGTGGAGGCGCCCAGGAGGAGGGCGACGGGCGTGGTGGGGGCGTGTGGCTGTGTGGGGGCCGGCGCTGACCGGCTTCGCTGCTCGATCATGTGCCTGCCTTCCGGGGGCGGTGGGGTGAGCTGTGCGGGTTGGCTGGTGCGGGGTGGGGTGGGTTTACTCGCCCGCGCTTGCGGGGTGCCGCTGCGCCCACCCGTGCCGCCCCAGCGGCACGATTGCCCGCAGCTGGGCGGGTTGGACGTGCCGCTGGGGCGGTGGTTCAGGACTTCTCGGGGGTTTGCTCGGGGCGGCCCGTGAAGCCGAACAGGCCGATTGCCAGGTTGATGGCGACCCAGATGAAGAGGACCAGGAAGCCGCTCTGGAGGGCGTCGGTGAGGGGGGTGCCGTCGGAGAGGCGGGAGGCCACGACCGTGGCGGTGACCGCCAGGCCGAGGGCGCCGCCGATTTCGCCGGAGGCGTTGAGGACCGCGGAGGTCGTGCCCGCGTCCTCTTCCGTGGCGTCACGCGTGCCCACGACCGGAGTGGTCATCAGGCACAGGACCAGGCCCACGCCCAGCAGGGCGGTGACCGGCAGCAGCAGTGTCCAGTAGCCCGCGTCGGACGGGGCGTTGGACATGAGGGCCAGGACGCCGGCCAGCAGGACCGTGCCGATGACGTACGGGACACGGGGGCCGTACTTGGCGATCAGGACCGGGACGGCTCCGGAGACGCCGAGCATGGCGAGGCTGGTCGGGATGTAGGCGAGGCCGACCTCCAGCGGGCTGTAGTGCAGCACCAGTTGCATGTACTGCGGCAGCATGAAGAAGGACGGCAGCATCAGGCCCGCCGAGATCAGCTGGGCGATCGTGCCGGTGGCGACGGACCTGCGGCGCAGCAGCGACAGCGGCAGCAGCGGGGCCTTCGCGGTGCTCTCCACCCGTACGAACACGGCGAGCAGGACCACCGCCGCGGCGAGGGCGGTGAGGGCGAGGGTGTCGCCCCAGCCCTTCGTGCCGGCCTGGACGATGCCGAAGACGAGGGAGAGCAGGCCCAGGGTGCCGGTCACGCCGCCCGCCACGTCGGCGGCCGGACGCGGGCCGGTCGGGGCGCTGCGCGGGATGTACACCAGGCAGGCGAACAGCAGCACGGCGCCGATCGGGACGTTGATCAGGAACGCCAGCCGCCAGTCGACGTCGGTGATGGCGCCGCCGAGGAGGGTGCCGAGGCTGGCGCCGACGCCCATGACGGTGCCCCAGATGCCGAGCGCCTTGGCGCGCTGGTCGGGCTCGGGGTAGGTGGTGACCAGGATGGACAGGGCGGCCGGGGACAGCGCGGCGGCGCCGATACCCTGCAGGGCGCGGCCGCTCAGTAGCAGGCCGCTGCCGTCCGCGACGGTGCACAGCAGCGAACCGGCCGTGAACAGCACGAGGCCCACGGCGAGGACGTTGCGGCGGGCGAACACGTCGGTGAGGCGGCCGCCGAGCAGCATCAGGCCGCCGAACAGCACCACGTAGATGTTCATGACCCACTGGAGGTTCGTGGCGCTCAGCCCGATGTCGGCCCGCAGCTGCGGGAGCATCACGTTGGCGATCGTCGCGTCGAGGACGCAGATCAGCTGGGCGGTGGCGACCAGGAAGAGGACCAGGCCGCGCTTGGCGGCTGCCGGGGCTGCCGGGGCGGCCGGCTGGCGGAGGGCGGGCGCGGGCGCCGGCGCCGGTGCGGGACCGGTGCGGGCCGTGTCGTGGGCGTCGATGCTCATGAGGGGTGTCTCCTTCCTTCCTCAGGCGGCTTCGGCGATGCGGGAGTAGATGGCGGACAGGCTGCGGTCGGCGAGCAGCTTGCCCACCGGGACGCGGCTGCCGGTCTCGCGCTCCACGGCGGCGACGAGACGGATCATGTGCATCGAGTCCCAGCTGACGACGTGGTCGAAGTCGGCGTCGAGGTCGTCGATACCGAGCGGGAGGTCGAGTTCGTCGCGTACGAGGTGGATGAATTCCTCTTTGGTCATTGGGGTGACCCTTCCAGGGCGGAGTCGAGCTGGATGTGGGACGGCACGGCCGGAAGGTCCTCCAGGTCGTGCCGGAAGCGGAGTTCGTCGTCCGCGGTGTGCGTGGTGGTGAAGCCCAGGGAGGGCCAGAACTCCCGCACGTTCTTGTTCTTCTTGGTGGGCCGGTAGCTCGCGGTGACCTCCGCGGCACCGGTCGCCCGGGCGTGGGCGAGGAGGGCGGCGACGGCGGTCTGCTCGATGCCCCGGGCGAAGACCCGGCAGGACAGGAGCATGTTGTCGACCCGCAGCGTGTCGCCGTCGCGCTGCGCGAACACCGCGCCGACGACGCCGTTGTCGCCGAAGCGGTCGGCCGTGCGGATCACCAGGACGAGATGGTCGTCGTCGGCGGTCCGCGCGGTGACGTCGGCGGCCTGGAGGCGGACCGTCGTCAGGTTGAACTGGTTGGTGCGCAGCGACAGTTGGGCGACCCGGTCGATGTCGCCGGGCGCGGCCTCGGTGAGCGTGACCCGGACGCCGAGGCGGGCGAGGTACTCCTCCTGGGAGCCGGCGCTCTCCAGCAGGTCGGCGCGCTCGGACTCGGTGCGGTAGAGGGAGGCGCGGGCGCGGTCCTCGGCGGTGAGGCGGGCGGTGTCGAACCAGCCGTCGGCGAGCAGCTTCTCGACGTGCAGGGCCGGTTCGTCGTCCAGGCGGACCACGGCGACCTGGGGCAGGCTGCCGGCGACGAGGCCGCACTCGAAGGGCGAGTCGTCGACGAAGACGAAGCTGTCGACGCCGAGGTTGAGCTTGCTCGCGATGTCCTGGAGGTTGGCGTCCTTGGGCTGCCAGTTGGCGTTGATGCGGGCGAAGTCGGCCTCCCGCAGCACCATGTCGGGGTGCTCGCGCACCACCTGGATCAGGTTGTCGTGGTCGTTCTTGCTGCTGACGGCGAGCAGGACGCCCTGGGAGCCGATCTGGCGGACCAGACGCTGGAAGGTGCCGAACGCCTCGCCGCGGAAGGTGGTCGCGGCGGCGATGCCGTCCGGGCCGTCGTCGCCCAGGATGCCGTCCCACAGGGTGTTGTCCGCGTCGACGACGAGGACCTTCTTGGTGCGGCCGCGCAGCATCCGGCCCAGGTGGGCGACCTCGCGGGCGTAGCGGGCGAGCAGGTCGTCGCCGAGGGCGGCCTTCGCGTACGCGGCCATGCGGGAGTCGTTGAGAGGGGTCCCGGCGGCGACGAGCGGGTCCAGGTCGATGACGTGGACGCGCGGGTTGGCGAGCGCCAGGCGCAGCAGGCCGCTGTTGAAGTCGCGCCAGGCCACACCGGCGTGGGCGCGCGACTCGTGGTCGACGAGCTGGTGGGTGACCGTGCGGGGCAGCGGCACCGTGTTCAGGACGAGGACGGCCGTGGAGTGCGCGGTGAACGTCCCGGCCAGCCGCTCCAGTTCGGCGAGCTTGCGCCGCGTGGCCTTCGCGAGGTCCTCGACCTGCCAGGGCGAGCCCAGTTCGTCGAGGAGCAGCTGCGGGTCGAGGACGCACAGGGCGAGGTCGACGTCGGCGGAGTACAGGGTGCTGTCGGTGTCGCGCAGGTCGCGCTGGTAGGCGTCGAAGTCGCTCAGCCGGGTCTCCACCAGCACGCCGTGCCGGCCGAACTCGGCGGCCAGCGGGGCGCTCAGGCCGCCCAGCGTGGAGTGACCGGTGACGGTGACCACCGCGGTCTCGGTCTGCGGCCAGGCGTCGAGGACCTGCTCGCGTTCGAGCTGGGCGAGGACGGCTCCGGCGCGCCTGAGGTCGGTATCGGCCCCGGTGGAGGCCAGTTCCGCCAGGAGCGGCGCGATGTCCGGGTATCGTTCGGCGAGTTGGCCGTCCTTGCGCATCGCGCGCAGCGCCTGAAGCGGCGTCTGAGGCGCCTGCTGAGTTTCCGGCGTGGCCGGGCTGGATACCGTGGTCAATGCTCTCTCCTCCGCGATCGGCTGGGCCACCGGCTACGCAGTCGCGCCGCCCACGGCCAGGCTGATCGACTCGACTTGAGCGCCACTCGCACGTCCCTGCACCCGCCGGCCGGCGTGAGTCCTCGCCGGGGCGCATGTGTTTTTCATGCTTCGAGCAGGTGGCGATTCATGGGCGGTTGATGATCCGTGCACTGCCGCCGGAGCCCTGCTGGGGCGAACCATGGAGGACATCAATGCGACACCCAGTGAGTGGGGGAGGAGTCCGACATGGACGTCAAGATCCTGGGGTCCTTCGAGGCGACGGAGAACGGGGTCGCGCTGCTGCCGACCGCGGGAAAGCCGCGTCAGGTCCTGGCCCTGCTGGCCCTTCAGGCCGGTCAGGTGGTTCCCGTTTCCACCCTGATGGAGGAGCTGTGGGGCACGGAACCACCACGCAGCGCCCAGACGACGCTGCAGACGTACATCCTGCAGCTGCGCAAGCGACTGGCGGCCGCGCTGCCCGCGGACGGGCCGCGCACCGCCAAGGACGTGCTCACCACGCGGTACGGCGGCTATCTGCTGGACATCACGCCCGAGGAGGTCGACGTCCACGCCTTCGAGCGGATGACGGCGGCCGGCCGGCGCGCGCTGGACCTCGGGGACCGGGAGACGGCGTCGCGGCTGCTGAGATCGGCGCTCGCGGTGTGGCGCGGCCGGGCCCTGGTCGACGTGTACACCGGCATGCGGCTGAGCGTGGAGGTCACCCGCCTCGAGGAGAGCCGGCTGATGGCCGTCGAGTCCCGGGTCGACGCCGACCTGGCGCTGGGCCGGCACCACGCGCTGCTCAGTGAGCTGGCGGTGCTGACCGCCCGGCATCCGATGCACGAGAGCCTGTGCGCCCAGTACATGGTCGCGCTCTACCGTTCCGGACAGCAGTGGCGGGCCCTGGAGGCCTTCACCTCGCTGCGCGAGTGCCTCGTCGAGGAGCTCGGTGTGACGCCGTCACCGCGGCTGCAGGAGCTCCAGCGGGCGATCCTCGTCTCCGACCCGCAGCTGGACCGGTTCACCAACCGCAGCGACCTCACCGTCTGAAACACCTTCAGCGCCCCCCACGCACACCCCCCACCGCACACCCCCCATGCCGACGCGCAAGGAGTCCGTCATGCTCTCGTCCCTCAAGGCCCTCAACCTGCTGGTGATGTTCCTGCTGGAACTCGCCGTGTACGCGGCGGTCGCCCTGTGGGGGTTCACCGCCAGTGACAAGTGGCCGGTGAAGGTGCTCCTCGGCGTCGGCGCGCCGGTGGCGATGATCGCGGTGTGGGCGCTGTTCGGCGCGCCCCGTGCGCCCTACGCGGTGCACGGGGGCGGCCGGGTGGTCCTGGAGGCGCTGTGGTTCGGCGCCGGCGCCGCCGCCCTGGCCGCCTCCGGGAGGCAGGGCTGGGCGGCGACGTTCGTCGGCGTCTTCCTGGTCAACGCGGCGCTGCGGTTCCTGTGGAACCAGTGACGCCGCCCCAGGGAGTCACCACTTCGGTGTGTCGAGGAACTCCAGGACCGCGACCGTCCACATGAAGCCCACGCCGACGCCCATGGTGACCAGCAGGTCCCCGGGCCTCGGCTCGCGGGCCTCGACGACGTGGTTGACGCCGATGAGCTGGTCGCCGGCGCCCATGTGGCCGAGGTCCTGGCCCCAGTCGTAGACGGTGGTGGCGCGGTCGACGCCGAGCAGGGAGTAGAAGGAGAACTCCGCGATCGTCTCGGCGATGTTCGCGTGGACGAAGAACCGGGCGTCCGACAGCTTCGCGTCGGCGTCGTCGAGCGCCTCCTGGAGCACTCCGGAGGCGTGCTTCGTCATCTGCTGGATGACCCGGTCGTAGGCGCCCTCTTCCTTCAGGAGGTAGTCGGTCTTGCGGGTGCGCAGGTCGACCGGCTTGCCGTCGAGGAACGGGCCGTCGGTCCAGCCGTCCGTGCCGCGGTAGATGGGCTCCAGGGAGGAGTCGGAGTAGCTCGCGGTGGAGCGCAGCCGGGCGAAGCCGCCCCGGTTGGACAGGACGATCGCGCCCGCGCCGTCGCCGTAGACCTGCTGGCTGTCGGTGCCCCAGCGGTCGAAGTACGGCAGCCGGAAGGCGTCGCCGGTGGTGACCAGGGCGGCCTGCGGGTCCTGGCGGGCGGCGAGGTGGGAGGCGGCGAGCTCGACGCCGGCGAGGCCGCCGTTGGAGCCCTGGCGGACCTCGATGGTCAGTCCGCTGCCGCCGACCGCCTCGTTCTGCACGTAGTTGACGGGCGTCCAGAAGTCCTGCCCCTGGTGGCCGACACAGGCGTGCAGCACCATGCCGTAGCGGTCGGCGGGCAGTCCGGCCCGCTCGACGGCCTGCTTGCCGGCGGCCGCGGCCATCACCGGGCCCGGCTCGTCGGCGCCGGCCACCCGCACCGCGCGGATGCCGTTGGCCTTGGCCTCCTCGGCGTCGTAGCGGCCGGCGGCCACGGCCTCCTCGGCCGTCTCCACCTGCTCGGGCAGGTAGGCCCCGAGACCGGCGACGTAGACGTTGTCCCAACGCATCGTGTGCTCCTGTTCTACGCCACCTGGGGCGCGGTGTCGTGGCGGCAGCTGTCGATCTGCCGGACCAGCTGGTCGGTGAGGGCGGGGAAGAGGTCGTTCATGAAGTAGAAGTGGCCGCCGGGGAAGAACTTCTGGGCGAAGCGGGCGGTGGTCTCCCGCCGCCACAGGTGCATCGCCGACGGCGGCGCCCAGGCGTCCTGGGTGCCGCCGAACACGGTCAGCGGCGAGTTCAGCGGGGAACGGCCCGGGTCCGGGCGGTAGTTGTCGACGGCGGTCAGGTCGGCGCGCACGGTGCGCAGGAACCGGTCGAGGAAGTCGGGCGCCTCCGCGACGCGTTCCGGCATCCCGCCCAGCTCGAAGAGGACCTTCAGCAGCGCGCAGTCGTCGCGTTCGCTGAGCGGGGTGACGTCGGGGCGCCGGAAGTGCGGGGCGACGCGCCCCGACACTCCCGTCCACACCGGGGCACAGCCCAGGCCCTCCAGGGAGCGGGCCGTCTCCAGCGCCACGATCGCGCCCATGCTGTGCCCGAACAGGGCCAGCGGGGTGTCGCCGGCCCAGGGCAGGACGTCCGCCACGGCGGTGGCGACGATGTCGGTCATGTCGTCGAGGGGTGCCTGCCCGGCGCGGCGGCCGCGTCCGGGCAGGTCGAGCAGCAGCAGGTCCCAGTCGTGGGGCAGGTTCCGGGCGAACGGGTGGTACACCGCCGCCGAGCCGCCCGCGTGGTGGAAGCCGATCAGGCGCAGCGCGGGCGAGTCGACGGGGCGCGGACGGTGGAAGGTCCGGGTGAGGCTGTTCATTTCTCCCATCCCATGGCGGCGGACACCTGGTCGCCCAGGTACGCGAGGAGGTCACCGACCGGCATCTCCACCGGGCAGTCGAGCGTGGGCAGTTCCACCCCGTAGCGCTGCTCGACGCTCTTGGTGAGCAGCATCGCGGTGAAGGAGTCGCCGCCGACCTCGCAGAACGGTGTCGCGGGCGGCAGCAGACCGTCGGCCTTGAGGACGGCGGCGAGTTCGGTGGCGAGGTAGCCGCTGATCTCCGCCGGGTCGCGGGGCGCCTGCTGCGCCTGCGCGGCCGGCAGCGGGATCTCGGCGGTGGCCCGGCCCGGCTCGGGCTCGTCGGCCCAGAACCGCTTGCGCTGGAAGGGGTAGGTCGGGGCTTCGGTGAACTGGGCGCCGGGCGCGGCCAGTTGAGTCAGGCGCAGGTCGGCGCCGCCGTGGTAGAGGGCGGCGAGTGCCGCGGCCAGCAGTCTCGGGGTGGCCTCCGGGTCGTCGGTGACCAGCGGCAGGGTCTCCCCGGCCGCCTTCAGGTACGCGGCCGGCCCGGTGCCCGCTTCCCCGGCCGGGGCCGCCGACGCCCTCACGCCCAGGGCGGCCAGCACCCCGCCGAGGCGGCCCGCCGGAGCGGCGGAGCCCTGCGCGGCGGCGGCCAGCCGCGGGAAGCGGCGGGCGAGGACGGCGAGGGCACGCTCCAGCACCTCGTCGGAGCCGGACACGCCCAGCGTGACCCGGTCGACGGCCGGGGCGCTCGTGCCGCGCCGCTCGGTGCCCAGGGCCGCCGCCAGCTCCCGGGCGTCGGTGCCGACCACGGCGAGCCGGTGCCCGAAGTGGACCCGCCCGGCCCGCAGGGTGTGGGCGAGCGCGGCGACCCCGGCCCTGTCCAGGCCGGCCAGCGCGGTACGCACCCGCTCGGTCAGCTCGGCGAGCGCCTGCGGGTCCTTCGCGGACAGCGTCAGCAGCTCCGGGTGGCCCGCCTCGGGCACCGCCCGCTCTCCGGCCTCCGCGGCCGGAGAGGCCAGCACGACGTGCGCGTTGGTGCCCGACAGGCCGAAGGCGCTGATCCCGGCCACCCGCGTTCCGGTCGGCGCGGGCCACGACGCCGCTCTGCGGGGTACGTCGATGGCGATCTGGTCCCACGGGATGAGGGAGTTGAGCCGCCCGTCGCCTCGCTGCACAGCCGCCGGCACGGACTCCTCGCCGAGGACGACGACCAGCTTCATCAGCCCGGCGATGCCCGCCGCCGCCTCCAGGTGCCCGATCCGGGCCTTCACGCTGCCGAGCGCGACCGGCTCGGCCCGCTGCCCCGACCCGGTGCCGACCACCGCGTCCAGCGCGCCCACCTCGATGGGGTCGCCGAGCGCGGTGCCGGTGCCGTGCGCCTCCACGTAGCCGACGGCGGACGGCTCGGTGCGGGCGTCGGTGAGAGCGGCCCGTATGACCTCCTGCTGTGCGGGTCCGCTGGGCACGGTGAAGCCGGAGGAGGCACCGTCGTGGTTGACGGCGGTGCCGCGGATCACGGCGTGCACGGGGTGGCCCTGGGCGACCGCGTCGTCCAGCCGCATCAGCGCGACCACGCCGACGCCCTCGCCGCGCCCGTATCCGTCGGCGTCCGCCAGGAAGGTGCGGGAACGGCCGCCGGGCGAGAGGGCCTCGCCCTGGCACAGGGCCACCATCAGGTCCGAGCCGAGGATCAGGTTGGCGCCACCGGCCAGCGCGTACCGGCACTCGCCGCCGCGCAGTGCCCGTACCGCCTGGTGGATCGCCACCAGGGAGGACGAGCAGGCGGTGTCGACGCCCAGCGCCGGACCCGACAGGCCGAGCGCGTACGACACCCGGCCGGCCAGGAAGCAGTGACCGCTGCCGGTGCTGTGGTAGGGGTCGATGCGGCTGTAGTCGCCGTCGCTGACGAACCGCTGCCCGTACTCGGACGCCATCACGCCGATGAACACGCCGACCGGCAGCCGGTCCTGGCGGCGCGCCGCGATGCCGGCCCGCTCCAGCGCCTCCCAGGACACCTCGAGCAGCAGGCGCTGCTGGGGGTCCATGATCTCGGCCTCGCGCTGCGAGATGCCGAAGAAGGAGGCGTCGAACGAGGCGATGTCGTCCAGGAACCCGGCCCGGTCGACGTAACTGTGGCCGGCGGTGCCGCGCTCGGGGTGGTAGACGGCCCGCAGCGACGGACGGTCCTCGGGGAGGGGGGACAGGGCACGGAAGTCGGGGTCGTCGGCGTAGAGGAAGTCGCGGTAGGCGCGCGGGCTGTCGACGCCGCCGGGCAGCCGCATGGCCATGCCGACCACGGCGACGGGGGCGTGCGCGCGGGCCTCGGCCGCGGCGAGGCGCTCCTTGAGCCGGCGGGACAGCTTGAGCTGGTCCTCGATCACCCGCCGCAGATCTTCTGGGTTCACTTTTTCGGGCATCTCACTGCTCCTGCGCTCGGTGGTCATCGCCTGCTCACTGGTCCTGGGCGAGGTCGTCGTCGACGGCCCGGAGCAGTTCGTCGAGGGAGAGGTCTTCGAGGGAGTCGAGGGAGTGGGGGGTTTGGTGGGCATCGAGGGACGGTTCGGCGGCCGCGGCCACCGCCACGGGCGCGAGGGCCGGGGCGGGATCGGACGCCGGGGCCGCGGTGGCGGCCAGGAAGCCGCTCATCGCGAGGACGCTCGGGTGGTCGATGGCGACGGTGGCCGGCAGGTCCCGGCCCATGGCGTGGGCGAGGGCGGCCCGCAGATCGATCGCCATGATCGAGTCGAGGCCGAGCTGCGAGAAGCCCTCCGCGTCACCGGAGCCGTCCTCGGGCAGCCCGTCGTGCGAGCCGAGCATCCGGGCGACGAGACCCCGTACGGCGTCCCGCAGCACGTGCTCGGTGTCGCCCGCGTCGGCCGCCCGCAGCCGGTCGCGCAGCCAGCCCGCGGGTTCGCCCTCGGCGCGCGGCCCCTGAGCCTCCCGCACCGGCTCCGCCAGTGCGGCGACCAGTGCGGCCCGCGGGTGTCCCGCGGTCTGCTCGGCGTAGCGCGTCGGGTCCAGGGCGACCACGACCAGCCGCTCCCGCTCGCCGTCGGCGGCGACCGCCAGCGGCATCGCCGCGTCGGCGTCGGTGAGGGAGCGGATGCCGATCCGCTGCGCGGCCCGTTCGACGGCTGCGGCGGCGGCCATGCCGCCCTTGGCCTCCGGCACCCACGGCCCCCAGTTGACGCTGGTCGCGGTCAGGCCCCGGGCGCGCAGCGCCTGAGCCAGACCGTCCAGGTAGCCGTTGGCGGCCGCGTAGTTGGCCTGTCCGGCGGAGCCGAGCACCGCCGACACCGACGAGAACAGCACCACGCCCGTCGGGTCGTGCTCCGCGATCGCGTCGGCGAGGACGTCGGCGCCCAGCGCCTTGGCGTGGAAGACCTTCTCGTACGACTCGTCGGTGAGCGACGGGAAGGCGCCGTCGGCGTTGACGCCGGCCAGGTGGTAGACGGTGCCCAGCGGCCCGTCGGCGGTCGCGGCGGCCACGGCCCGGGCGACGTCGGCCGGGTCGGTGACGTCACCGCGCACCAGCGACACACGCACCCCGGACGCGGTGAGGGAGTCGATGACCTGCTGCTCCACGGCCCCCGGCGCGGACCGCGCCATCAGGGTCACGCGGTCACCGCCCCGGGCGGCGTGCGCGGCGGCCACGGCCAGGCCGAGCGCGCCGAGCCCGCCGGTGATCAGAGCGCCCCCGGCACTCGCGCGGGAGGCGGGCTGGGCCGGCACGTCGACCAGCCGGGCGACGCGGACACCGGTGTCGGTGTACGCCAGCCGCGTCTCGGTCGGCAGGGCGCCGAGCAGCGCGGCGACCCCCTCGGGCGTCCAGCCGGCGTCCAGCCGCAGCCGGGTCAGCCGCCGGTCGGCCTGCTCGGCCTCGACGGAGGTCAGCAGCCCGAACAGGGCCTCGCGGAGCGGCGCCCGGTCGGCGTCGCCGTCGGCGAGCAGGACGTACGGCAGATCCTGCGGGAGGGCGCGGAGGGTGGCGGCGAGGGTGCGGGCCGCGTCCAGGGTGGTACGGGCGTCCGCTGTCCCTTGCGTCAACCAGCGTGCGTCCACGACCAGTTCGGCACCCGTGCCGTCCGGCAGCCCGTCGGTGTGCGCGCCCACCGTGTGGCCCGCCGCCGTCAGCGCCGCCGCGAGACCGTTCGCCTCGCCCAGCAACGCGACGGTCAGCGGGGCGGTCAGCGGGGCGGCCGCGTCGTCGGGCAGCGGGACCCAGTCCAGGGTGTGGACCAGGCCGTCGCCGCGCAGGCTGGCCTCCAGGACGGCGCGCGAGGCGTGCCGGATGCGGAACTCGTCGGCGCGGAACACGCTGTGCTCGGCGCCGGTGGCCGGGTCGACCGCGTACAGGTGCAGGTCGGCGGTCTCCACCCGCAGCCGCTCGTTGGCCAGCGGCTCGGCGCGCAGCACCCGCACCTGGCCCCACAGCTCGCCCTCGGTCAACGGCCGTCCGTGGAAGGACAGTTCGTGGGCCGCGAACGGGATCGCCAGGGACGGCGCCTCGATCGCGCCGTCGTCGACGAGGAACACGGCGATGGACTGGAAGCAGGAGTCGATCAGGCCGGGGTACAGCTCGTAGTCGGCCGGGTCGTCGGGCAGCTGGGGCATCCGGTAGCGGACCAGCGCCTCCTCACCGCGGATCCACACCTCGTCGATCCACTGGAAGGACGGGCCGAGGGTGTAGCCGAGGGCGCGGAAGTAGTCGTAGAACTCGACGCGGGTCAGGTGCCGGTCGGCGGCGGCCATGAAGGCGGCGCGGTCGGCGGGGCGCGGGCGGTGCGTGTCCTCGACGGCCGGGGCGGAGTAGCGGCCGCCGATGTGCTTCTGCCAGACGCCGCGTTCGGCGTCGAGGAGGCTCTGCACGGACAGCTCCGCGTCGCCGTCGGTGCCCGGCCGGTCGACGGTGATCTGGACCTCGTACTCCTCGCCGTCCTTGATGACGAGGGCGCGCGGGCAGATCAGGTCGCGGATGAGGACGGGCGAGCCGTCGCCGCCGAGGGCCGACACGACGGTGGCCAGGTGCGAGGCGGCCGGGGTGACGACGGTGCCGTAGAGGCGGTGGTCGGTGAGGTACGCCGGGAAGTCGGCGGTGCGCGGGAAGGCGAAGGCGCGTCCGGTCAGGGCCGGGGACTTCAGCTCGGCGCCCCAGTGGCGGCCGCGCGGTGCCGTGACCGCCGTCGTCGGCGTGCCGGTCGCCCGCGTCCAGTACGCGGTGTCCGCGAAGGGGTAGCGGGGCGCGTCGGCCCTTTTCGCGGGTCGGCCGGTGATCGGGGTGAAGTCCAGGTCCTGGCCCTGCTCGTAGAGGTGCTTCGCCGCGCCGAGCAGCTGGGCGCGGTCGGTGCCGCCGCGGCGCAGCGAGGGCACGCCCCCGCCGGCCGGGGTGAGCCCGGCGGCCCGGACGAGGTTGACCAGGGTCCGGTCGGGCCCGACCTCCAGCAGGACGTCGACGCCGAGCCCGGAGAGCGCCTGGGCGCCCTCGTGGAAGCGCACGGCCTGGCGGATGTGCCGGACGAAGTAGCCCGGGCCGTAGGTGTCCTCGTCGGCCTCGGCGCCGGTGACGTTGGCGATCACGGGGATGCGCGGCGGCTGGAAGGCGAGCGGGGTGATGGCGGCCTCGAACTCGTCGAGGACCGGGTCCATCAGCCGGGAGTGGAAGGCGTGCGAGACGGTCAGCGCCCGGGTGCGGACGCCCTGCTCCTTCAGCCGCTCGGCGAGCGCGTCGAGGCGGTCCTTCGGTCCGGCGACGACGACCGACTGCGGCCCGTTGACGGCGGCCACGTCGACGCCGGCCTCCTCGGCCCAGGCCGCCACGGTGTCCGCCTCGCCCGGGATCGACAGCATGCCGCCGGGCTCGGTGGACTGCATCAGGCGGGCGCGGTGGGCGATCAGGGCGAGGCCGTCCTCGCGGCTGAGCACACCGGCGTGGACCGCGGCGGCGACCTCACCGACGCTGTGCCCCATCACGGCGGTGGCGCGCACGCCCCAGGACTCCCACAGCGCGGCCAGCGCCAGCTCCAGCGCGACCAGGGCGGGCTGGGTGATCCGGGTCTGGTTCACGGCGTCGGGGTCCTCGCCGTAGAAGACGAGGTTGAGCAGCGAGTCGCCGAGGTAGGGGGCGAGGATGCGGTCGCAGTCGTCGATGACCGCGCCGAACACCGGCTCCGTCTCGTACAGTTCGCGCCCCATCCCGAAGTACTGGGCGCCCTGTCCGGAGAACAGGAACGCCACCCGGGGGGTGCGCGTGGCCGCGTCGGCCGGGGTGCCCGCGGAGCGCAGGGCCGCCAGCAGCTGCTCGCGGTCGCCGCCCAGCACGGCCCGGCGCACGGGCAGGTGGGCGCGGCCGGTGGCGGCGGTCGCGGCGAGGTCGGGCAGCAGCTCCTCGCCGGCGCTCTCCAGTGTCCGCTCCCAGGCGGCGGTCAGCCGCTGAAGGCCCGCCGGGTCGGACGCGGACAGCGGCAGCAGCAGGGGTCCCTGGCCGTCCGGGGCGGGCGCGGCCTCGGTCACCGGGGCCTCGCCGAGCACGATGTGCGCGTTGGTGCCGGAGAACCCGAAGCCGGAGACCCCGGCCAGGCGCGGCCGGTCGCCGGGTGCCCAGGGGGCACGGCCGTCGACGACCCGGAGGTTCATGTCCCGCCACGGCACGTGCGGGTTGGGTGTCTCGAAGTGCAGCCCGGCCGGGATACGGCCGTTGCGCAGGGCGAGCACCGTCTTGAAGACCGAGGCCATGCCGGACGCCGACTCGCAGTGCCCGATGTTGCTCTTGACCGAGCCGACCAGCAGCGGCTCGCCGGGACGCCGGCCGGGGCCGAACACGTCCCAGGCGGCCTCCAGCTCGATCGGGTCGCCCAGCGAGGTGCCCGTGCCGTGCGCCTCCAGATAGTCGATGTCGGCGCCGGTGACCCCGGCGTCGGCGAGCGCGTCACCGATCACCCGGCGCTGGGCCGTTCCGTTCGGGGCGGTGAACCCGGAGGAGGCGCCGTCCTGGTTGACCGCGCTGCCGTGCACGACCGCCAGGACCCGGTCCCCGTCGCGCACGGCGTCGCTCAGCCGGCGCAGCACCAGCACCCCGCAGCCCTCGGCGCGCACGAACCCGTTGGCGGAGGCGTCGAAGGTCTTGCAGCGCCCGTCCGGCGACAGCATGTGGGCGCGGGAGACGGCGACCGAGCAGGACGGCGCGGTGATCACGTTGACGCCGCCGACCAGCGCGCGGTCGCTCTCGCCCGAGCGCAGCGAGCGCACGGCCAGGTGCAGGGCGACCAGCGAGGACGAGCAGGCGGTGTCCACGGCGAGGGCGGGACCGTGCAGGCCCAGGTAGTAGGCGATGCGTCCGGCGGCCGCGTTCAGGGCGGTGCCGGTCGGGAAGTAGGCGTCCAGGGAGTCGAGGCCGCCGCTCTCCATGACCCGGGCGTAGTCCGAGTTGGAGATGCCGACGAAGACCCCGGTACGGCTGCCCGCCAGCGCCGAGGGGGCGCAGGACGCGTCCTCCAGGGCGTGCCAGGCGGCCTCGAGGAGGAGCCGCTGCTGCGGGTCGAGGCTCTCCGCCTCACGGGCGGGGATGTCGAAGAACCCGGCGTCGAAGCGGCGGATGTCGCTCAGGAAGCCGCCCTGCACGGGGGAGTTCAGCGCCTCGGCGTCCCACCGGTCGGCGGGCACCGGGCCCACTCCGTCACGGCCCTCCTCCAGCAGCGACCAGAACTCCTCGACGGAGTCGGCACCGGGGAAGCGGCCGGCCATGCCGACGACGGCGATGGGGTCGGCTTCGGGTGTGTTCTCGGGGGAGGCGGGCTGCTCGGCGGCGGCGGCGGTGGGTGCGGGGCGGGCGGCCGGGCGACGGGCAGGAGTGGGCTTGGGCTTCGGGGCCGTACGACCCGACAGACGGCCGGTGAGTTCGGTGGTCAGCCGCTCCAGGGAGGGGTGGCCGAAGATGTCGCCGATACCGACGTCGAGGCCCAGCACTTCCGACAGCCGGGCGGCCGCGTCGACCGCCATGATCGAGTCGAGGCCCAGGTCCAGGAAGCCGGTGCGCTCGGGCAGCGCGGCGGGGTCGTCGTGGCCGAGGATCTCGGCGAGTACGCCTCGCACGTGCGCGGCGACGAGGGCGGGGCGGCGGTGTTCGGGGGCGGCGAGGAGTTCGTCGCGGGGGGCGACGGCATCCGTTTCCTCGTCCGTCGGAGCCGGTGCGGTCAGCAGTTCGAACAACGCCCGCGGGCGTACCGCGTTCATGACCGTCGTGAACCGCTCGGCGTCCAGCTCGCAGGCGACCAGATGGGCCCCCCGCGGGCCCGCCGGGGTGAGGGCCGCGCTGCCTCGCGCCGCGGTGACCGGGTGCACGCCCATGCGGGCGAGCTGGGCGCGGGCCTCGGTGTCGGCCATGCCGTCCAGGTCCCAGGGGCCGAACGCGACGCTGCTCGCGGGCCGTCCGGCCGCCGCGGCCAGCTCCGCCACGGCGTCCAGCGCCCCGTTGGCGGCCGCATAGGCGCCGTAGCCGCTGGTGCCCCAGACGGCGGAGACGGAGGAGAGGTGGACGAAGAAGTCCAGCGGCCAGTCGGCGGCGAGCAGCTGCAGCCAGCGGGCGCCGGTGAACTTGCCGTGCAGCGCGGTCGCGAAGGCGTCGGCGTCGGCCTCGGCGAGCGGCAGCCGCTCGATGGCGCCGGCGGTGTGCACGACACCGCGCACCGGGGGCAGCCCGTCCAGCACGCCGAGCGTGGCGGCCAGCGCGGGCCCGTCGCCGACATCGGCGCTGACGTAGGTCACCTGGGCTTCGTCGAGCAACTCGGCAGCTTCAGCAGGAAGTTCGTCCTGCGGGCGGCGGCCGACGAGGACCAGGTGTCCGGCGCCCCGGGCGACCAGGTCGCGGGCCAGCACCCGGCCGATGGCACCCAGGCCACCGGTCAGCAGATACGTTCCGTCGGAGCGCACCGGCAGCGGCCGGGACGGCTCCTCGGTGGCTTCGAGCCGTGCCGCGTACGCCTGTCCGTCCCGTACGGCGAGCAGGTCCTCGGCGTCCCCGGCCGCGAGCGCGGCCAGCGCGGCCGCCGCGTCCTCGGGGCCCGGCTCGGCCGGGAGGTCCACGACCCCGCCCCAGACCCGCGGGAACTCCAGCGCCAGCACCGGCGCGAGCCCGTGCAGTACACCGTGGTCGCCCGCGACGATCGCATCGGCACCGGTGACCTGCCGGACGCCCGCCGTCACGAGGTGGACCCGGCCGGGCCCCTCCGGCAGCGCCCGCACGGCCCGCGTCGCGGCGGTGGCGAGGGCGGCGGCGTGCGCGGTCGGCGCGGCCTCGTCCAGCGCACCGGGCAGCGGGGCCGCGGCGAGCGCGAGGACCAGATCACCGGCCTGTGCCTCCCGCGCACGGACCCACTCGGCGTCGGTGGCGGGGAGGGCGTCCAGCACCTCGACGGGGCGGGTACCGGTGGCGCGTGCGGCGTCCGCGAGGAGTGATACGAGGGTGGGGTCGTCGCCCGCGATGAGCAGCGGGCGGACCGGTTCGGGGGAGGATGCCGGGGTGTGCGGGGTCCAGGTGACCTGGAGGGTGGGGAGCGGGGCTTCGGGAATCGAGGTACCGACGTCCGACGCAGGGACCGAGGGCGCACTCTCGCTGACGTGCTCCGGCGCGTACCGCTCCCGCTCCCACGGATACGCCGGCAGGTCCGCCACCGCACGCGGCAGTTCACCCGTCTCCGCGGCCACCGGGGCGTCCGGGGTGCCCTGGGTCAGGCTTACCGCCTCCGGCGTACCGCCCTCCGCGAGCTCCCGAAGTGCCCGCGCCGCGCTCTCCGGGTTCCCGGCGCTGACGACCGCCCGCACGTCATGACGGGCGCGGCCGTGGGTCACCGTGTACGCGAAGGCGCCGTACTCCTCGGCGGGCAGCCCCTCCAGGCCGTCGGCCAGGCGGGCCGCCCAGGCCCGCAGGGCGTCTTCACTGCGGGCGGACAACTCGAAGCCGGAGACGGCGGGGAAGGCCGGAGAAGCGGCGAGCTCCGCCGCCGTGACCGGGCCGAGAACCACATGCGCGTTCGTGCCGCTCATGCCGAACGAGCTGACGCCCAGGCAGCTGCCCGGACCGCTCTCGCCGGCCTCCCAGGCGACCGTCTCGCGGGGGATCTCGATGCCCGTGCCGTCGAGGTCGATGCGCGGGTTGAGGGTGCGCAGGTGGACGACCGGCGGGATCGCGCGCCGCTTGACGGAGAGGACACCGCGGATGAGGCCCGCGATGCCGGAGGCGGCCTCCAGGTGGCCCAGGCTGGTCTTCACCGAGCCGATGCGCAGAGGGGCGCCGCCCGTCGAGCGGTCCAGGGCGGTGACGATGGCCTCGACCTCGATGGGGTCGCCGAGGGCCGTGCCGGTGCCGTGGGCCTCGATGGCGCCGATGGCTTCGGGGGTGAGGCCGGCGTCGTCGAGGGCGGCGCGGATGAGGGAGATCTGGGCGCGCACGTTGGGCGCGGTGAAGCCGGAGGAACGGCCGTCCTGGTTGACGGCGCTGCCCCGGATGACGGCGTGGACGCGGTCGCCGTCGCGCCGCGCGTCGGCGAGCCGCTTGAGGACGACGACACCGCAGCCCTCGCCGCGCGTGAAGCCGTTGGCGCGGGCGTCGAAGGTCTTGCACAGCCCGTCGGGGGCGAGGGAGTTGGTCTGCTGGATCAGCCGGGTGGAACGCGGCGACAGGATCAGGTTCACCCCGCCCGCGAGGGCCACGTCGCACTCCTCGCGGCGCAGTGCCTGCCCGGCGAGGTGGACGGCGGTGAGGGAGGAGGAGCAGGCGGTGTCGACGGCGACCGCCGGGCCCATCAGGCCCATGGTGTAGGCGAGCCGGCCGGCCGCGAAGCAGTGGCCGTTGCCGGTGAGCCAGTAGGCGTCCTCCTGACCCGCGGGCTGCCAGTCGCGGTAGTCCTGGCCGGTGACGCCCACGTAGAGCCCGGTGCGCCGCCCGGCCTCCGCGAGTGCGCGGGGCGGCAGCGCGGCGTCCTCCAGGGCCTCCCAGGCGACCTCCAGGAGGAGGCGGTGCTGCGGGTCGAGGCTGCGGGCCTCGCGGGGGCTGATACCGAAGAAGGCGGCGTCGAAGCCGAGCACGTCGTCGAGGTGGCCGCCGCGGTGCGGGAGGTTCTCCCAGTCGGCGGCGAAGGGTTCCTTGCGGTGCGCGGGCATCGGGCGGACCAGGTCGCGACCCTCGGACAGGGCGGTCCAGTAGCCGTCCAGGTCGGCGATCCCGCCGGGCAGCCGCAGGCCGACGCCGACGACGGCCAGCGGGCCGCCGTGGCCGCCCGCCGAGCCGGCCTTCGCCTCCTCCAGCTCTGCGCGCAGCTTCTTGATCGTGTCCATCGCCCGGCTGAGCGGTGTGGCGGTGCTGCGCCCGGCGCCGGACTGCCGGCCGGCCGGAGTCTCATGGGTCGGTGTGCTGGTCACAAGAAGTCCCTCGCGATCGGCAGTGGTTGTTTCGTCTGGGCCGGGAGCGGAACCGGGCGCCGCCCTGTTTCGGCGACGCCCGGCCCGGTGCTGCGTGTGTCAGTTCCGCAACGGATCATCGGGGCCGGTGAGGCGCCCGGTGAGCATTCCGGCGAGGGCCGCGGTACTGCCGTACGTCCACAGGAGCGTGGGCGACAGCTTCATTCCGAACGCCGCCTCCAGCCGGTTGCGCAATTCCAGGCTCATCAACGAGTCAAGCCCAAGGGACTTGAAGGGGGCTTCACGGTCGATCGAATCGGCCTCGAGCCGCAGCACCCGCCCGGCCAGCTCCCGGATCTTGCCCTCGACGAGATCGGGGCGCTCGGTGTCGCCCGCGTCCCGCAGCCGGCCCAGGAACTCCTCGCCGCCGCCCGAGCCGCTCCCGCCGTCCTTGGCGAGCTCGGCGATGACACCCCAGCTGGGCTGGGCCGCCGTCTCGGGGTAGGCGTCGAACCAGTGCCGGGCGTCCAACGGGACGTACGACACCACCCGGCCGGGGCCGTCCAGCAGGTGGGCGAGGGCCTCCCAGGCCTGAGCCGCGGTGAAGCCGGACATGCCGTGGTCGGCGAGGCGCTCACCGCGGATCGCCTCGTCGGCGGCGAGACCGATGTCGGCGAACGGACCCCACTGGACGGCGAGTCCGGGCCGCCCGCGCCTGCGCCTGGCCTCGGCCAGCGCGTCCATGAACACGTTGCCCGCCGCGTACCCGGCCTGACCGGGGTTGCCGACCAGCCCGGCGACCGACGAGAACAGCACGAACACGTCGAGCGGGTCCTCGGCCGTCAACTCGTCCAGGTTCCGCGCCCCGTCCACCTTGGGCGCCAGGACCTTCGCCAGCTGAGCCTCCGTCAGGTTGCCGACGGTGGCGTCGTCCAGAACGCCCGCTGCATGGAACACGCCCCGCAGCGGCGGCAGTTGGGTGCGTACGGTGTCCAGGGCCGCCGCCAGCGCCGTACGGTCGGCGACGTCGACGGGGAGCGTGGTGACGTCGCAGCCCCGGTGCCGTAGCTCCTCGATGCGGCGCTCGGCCTCGGTGCTCGGCGCCGAGCGGCCCAGCAGGACCAGGCTGCGGGCGCCACGCTCCGCGAGGAACTCCGCCAGGGACAGGCCCAGGGCGCCGAGACCGCCGGTGAGAAGGTAGCTCGCGTCGGGACGCAGACGGCCCTCGGGCAGCGGTTCCGGGGTGACGGAGGTGACCTGGGCGGGCCCGGTGAGCACCAGCTTGCCGGTGTGCTCGCCGCGTGCCATGGAGCGCAGCACCTCGGCCGCCTCGGCGAAGGGGTGCTCGGTGACCGGCAGCGGCGGCAGGGTGCCGTCGCCGACTCGCTGCCACACCGCGTCCAGGATCCGCGCGAAGCGGGCCGGGCGCCGGGTGATGAGACCGGCCACGTCGACGGCGGCGAAGCTGGTGCCCTTGGCGAAGGTGCGCAGGCTCACCGTGCGGGAGGCGTAGATGTCCCGCTTGCCGACCTCGACGAACCGGCCGTCCTCGGCCAGGACCGCCAGGCCCCGCTCGATCGCCGCGCCGGCCAGCGAGTTGAGGACGACGTCCACGCCCCGCCCGCCGGTGATCCGCTCGACCTCGTCGGCCCAGGACAGGTCACGGGAGTTCAGGACGTGCTCGATGCCCATCTCCCGCAGCCGGGCCCGCTTCTCCTCGGTGCCCGCGGTGGCGATGACGTGGGCGCCCAGGGCGCGGGCCACGCCGATCGCCGCCAGACCCAGACCGCCGGCGGCGGAGTGGATCAGCACCGTCTCGCCCGCCTCCACGCGCGCCGTGTCCGCCAGGGCGTACCAGGCGGTCGCGGTGACCAGCGGCAGGGCGGCGCCCTGAGCGGCCGTCAGGCCCTCCGGCAGCGGCTTGACGTGCTCGGCCCGTGCCGTCAGGTGCGAGGCGAGCGCCCCGAACCCGCAGGCCACGACCCGGTCACCGACCGCGACCCCACTCACCCCGGGACCCACGGCGGTCACGGTGCCCGCGCACTCGCCGCCGAGCAGCCCGGCACCGGCCGACTGGTCGGGGTAGGTGCCCATGGCCTTCATGACGTCGATGAAGTTGATCGCGGCGGCCTCGACCGCCACCTCGACCTGTCCGGCGGCCGGCGCCCGGCGTCCCAGCGGACGGAACGCCAGCCCCTCCCACAGCCCCGACCCGTCGGGCCGCAACCGGAACGGCTGCGCGGGACCGGCCCAGGGCACCGACGCGGTGACGGCTTCCTCCTCCTCGCCCCGCACCACCCGGCCCACGTGGCGCTCGGCGCCGCGCAGCACGGTCTGGTCCTCGGAGTCGGCTCGGAGCAGCAGCCGGGCCAGCGGACCGGCCCAGTCCTCGCCCTCGGCGCGCACGTCGACGAGGGACGCGGCGAGTTCCGGGTGCTCGCGGCGCAGCACGCGGCCGAAGCCCCAGTACAGCGCGGCCCCCGGGTCGGGCGTCTCGTCGGCGGCCACGGTCTGGGCGCCGTCGGTGACGACCACCGTCCGTGGCGGCACCGGCAGCGCGGTGGCCGCCCGGACCGCCTCGGCGAGGGTGAGCAGCCCGGCCCGCTGGGCGTCGAGCCCGCGCCCGGCGCCGGGAGCCAGGAACACCAGCGCGTCCGGATTCTCCACCTCGCGCAGCCGGTCGGCGGCGGTCACCAGCGTGACCGAGGCGCCCTCGGCGGTGAGCGCGGCGGCCAGGGCACCACCGGTGCCGGCGGCGTCGTACACGGCCCAGTGCCCCGTGGCACCGGAGGCCTCGGTGACCTCCTCGGCGGCCCGGAACTCGAAGCGGTGCAGGCGCGCCGGGTCCACTCCGGCCTCGTCGGCGGTGTCGATGGCCTGGAAGGCGAGGCCCGCCATGCGCAGCACGGGGTGGCCCTCGTCGTCGTGGCAGACCAGGTCGAAGGTGCCGTCGGCGGTGCGGTGGGCATGCGCGGTCACGGCCGTCACGGACGCGTCCCGGCCGACGGCGTAGTCGACGCGGGCCACTGCGGTCGGCACGACCGTGGTGCCGCCCGGCACCAGGGCGAGGGTGACCTGGAGCGCCGCGTCCCACAGCGCGGGGTGCAGCTCGCCGGGGCGCACCCCGGCCAGGCAGGAGTCGGGCAGCCGTACGGTGCCGACGGCCCGGTCCTCACCGACGCGCAGTTCCGTCACGCCCCGGAAGGCGGGCCCGTAGTTGAGGCCGCGGGCGGCGCAGTCGGCGTAGAACGACTCGGCGTCGACCTCCCGCGCACCCTCCGGCAGTCCGGACAGGGCGGGGATCTCCACCGCCCCCGAGCCCACCCGGGCGGTCGCGTGCCGCGTCCACCCGTCCGCCCCCGCCGGCAGCGACGACAGCGTGAAGCCCGCCGAGTCGGTGCCGTCCTCGCGCCACACCGCGCCGAGCCGGGCCGGCTCGTCGGTGAGGGTGAGGTCGCTGCGGAACCGTACGGCGTGCAGCGCGGCCGGGTTCTGGCCGGTGCGGGCGCGGGCGGCGGCGACCGCCAGCGCGAGCATCGCCGCGCCGGGCAGCACGACGGCGTCGTACACCTGGTGGTCGCGCAGCCACGGCAGGTCGTGCAGGGACAGCTCGGTGCGGCCCTCGTGGACGTCCTGCTCGGTCGCGGCGGGCGTGAACGCGAAGCCGAGGCCGCTCGGCCCGCCGCTGCGGCGCTGCCCCTCGGGCAGCCAGAAGCGGGAGCGCTGCCAGGGGTACGGCGGCACGCTCGCGCCCGGCCGGGCGGGCAGCGCGGCGAACGGGGTCAGGCCCTCGGTATAGGCGCGGGCCAGGGCGCGTGTGAAGTCGGTGAGCGCGCCCTCCTCACGGCGCAGGCTGGTCAGCACGGCCACGGGGGTCTCCCGGGCCGCGGCCAGCTGCTCCACGGCCGGGCTCAGCACCGGGTGCGGGCTGATCTCGACGACGTGGGTGACACCGGCGTCCAGGAGTTTGGTCATGGCGTCGGCGAACATCACCGGGCGGCGCAGGTTGGCGGCCCAGTAGGCGGGGTCGAGCTCCTCGCCGCCGACCTCCCGGCCGACGACCGTGGACATCAGCGCAACGGTGCCGCGACGCGGCGCGATCGGCGCCAGCACCTCGACGAGCTCGTCCGTCAGCTCGTCCATGTGGTGGCTGTGGGAGGCGTAGTCGACGTTGACCAGACGGCAGAACGTGCCGTCCGCCTCCAGCAGTTCGCGCAGCATCAGCACCGCGTCGGTGTCGCCGGACAGCACGCAGGACGACGGGCCGTTGTTGACGGCCAGGGAGACGCTGTCCTCGAAGCCGTCCAGCGCCTTGTGCGCCTCCTCGACACCGAGGTCCACGGCGAGCATCCGGCCGCGCCCTGCGGTGCGCTTGGCCAGCGCGCTGCGCAGCGCGATGATCCGCGCCCCGTCCTCGTACGACAGGTGCCCGGCGATGGTCGCCGCGGTCACCTCGCCCTGGCTGTGCCCGACCACGACGTCCGGTTCGACGCCCGCGGCCCGCCACAGCTCGGCGATGCCGATGGACATCGCCCACAGGGTGGGCTGGATGATCTCGACGTGCTCCAGCCACTCGTCGCCCGCCGTGCCGGAGAGGATGCCCTCCAGGTCCCACGCGAAGTGCGGCCGCAGGGCCTGCGCGCAGCGCCGGACGACCTGCGCGAACAGCGGTGACTCGGCGTACAGCCGCCGCCCCATGCCGGCCCACTGCGAGCCCTGTCCGGGCAGTACGAACGCGACCCGGCCGCGCTCCTTGGCCCGGCCGGTGACGACGCCGGGGATCTCGGCGGCCGGGTCCGCGGTGAACTGGCCGAGCCGCTCGCGCAGTTCGGCCACATCGCCGGCGGTGACGGCGGCCCGCGCCGGGAAGTGGTCGCGCTCGTTGCCGAGGGTCCCGGCCAGGCGTACGACGCCGTCGGCGTCCCCGGGCAGCGCGGCGAGCACGTCCTCGGCGCGGTGACGCAGCGCGGCGTCGTTGTGCGCGGTCAGCGGCAGCAGCAGGGCGCCGGGCGGGGTCACCGCGGGCGGCTCGTGCGGCGGCGGGGTGCGCAGGACGACGTGGGCGTTGGTGCCGCCCCAGCCGAAGGAGTTGACGCCCGCGTAGACGGTGCCGTCGGCGGGCAGTTCGACCGGCTCGGTGGCGACCTTCAGGTTGTGCTCGGCGAACGGGATCTTCGGGTTGGGCTCCTCGGCGTGCAGGCTGCGCGGGATGTGCCGCTCGCGCAGCGCCAGCACGGTCTTGACCAGCCCGGCGAGCCCGGCCGCCGCCTCCAGGTGACCGATGTTGGTCTTCGCGGAGCCGATCAGCAGCGGCCCCGATCCGGCGGGGCGGGCCCGGCCCAGGGCGCTGCCCAGGGCCTCGGTCTCGATGGGGTCGCCGCGCAGGGTGCCGGTGCCGTGCGCCTCGACGTAGGCGAGCTTGTCGAGGGGGACGCCGGCCCGGTCGTAGACCTGGCGCAGGAGTTCGGACTGCGCCTCGATGTTGGGGGAGACCAGGCTGTGCCCGCCGCCGTCGTTGTTGACGGCGCTGTCGACGATGACGCCGTGGATGCGGTCGCCGTCGGCGATCGCCTTGTCGAGGCGTTTGAGCCAGACGCCGACCGCGCCCTCGCCGCGCACGAACCCGTTGGCCTGCGCGGAGAACGCCCGGCAGTGCCCGTCGGGCGAAAGGCCGCCGAAGTGGGTCAGCCCGATGGAGTTGTCGGGGGCGAGGATCAGGTTCACCCCGCCGACGAACGCGCCCTCGATGTCCCCGGAGCGCAGCGCGCCCGCCGCCAGGTCGAGGGCGACCAGGCCGGAGGAGCAGCCCGTCTCCACGACCAGGCTGGGACCGCGCAGCCCGAGGAAGTAGGAGATGCGGGCCGCGATGATGTCCAGCGCGTTGCCGACCGCCGTGTGCTGGGTGGTCGGGACCCCGCGCTCCTTGCGGGTGGACTGGTAGTCGTGCCACAGCGCGCCGACGTACACGCCGGTGCGGCTGCCGCGCACGGAAGCGGCCCGGATACCCGCGTGCTCCAGGGTGAGCCAGCCGATCTCCAGCATCAGCCGCTGCTGCGGGTCGAGGTCCTCGGCCTCGCGGGGCGAGATGCCGAAGAAGCCCGGGTCGAACTGGTCGACGTCGTCCAGGAGGGCGGCCACACCCGGGATCTTCTTGACCGGGTCGAGCTGCGCGGAGGTGTCCCAGCGCTCCGGCGGGACGGGCCGTACGGCCTCCTCGCCCGCGGTCAGCAGCCGCCAGTACGCGTCGACGCTCGGCGCGCCCGGGAAGCGGCCCGCCATGCCGACCACGGCGATCGGCGGCCGCCCCTCCTCGGCGGTCAGATCCTGCTCAGTCATGCGCGCTCACCTCGTACGGGCTCGGGTCGGCGGCGTCCACGGCACGCGGCCCGCCGGTGCGGGCGAGGGCCAGGTCGACGTCGTCGATGGCGTGCTGGGCGTTGATGACCTTGTTGAACACCCGGTACTTGCCGGGGAAGGCGTTGAGCAGCCGGTACTTCAGCCGGCGCAGCTTCACGCCGCGCGGGTCGGCGACCGCCAGGTTGGCCTCCTGCATCCGCTGGAAGCCGGTGACGTGCAGCTTGTGCTCGCGCCGCGTGGCGACGAAGTCGGCGAACTCGGCCTTGGTGAGGACCCGTTCGGGGCCGCCCCGGCCGAGCGCCGCCGCGAGCACGGGCACCAGCGTGATCGAGTCCTGCATGGCGAGGTTGACGCCCTGCCCGAGGATCGGCGTCGCGGTGTGCGAGGCGTCCCCGATGAGCAGCAGGCCGTCACGCGCCCACTCCTGCATCTCCGCGGTGAAGATCTCCAGGAAGCCGGTGTCGTCCCAGGAGCGCAGGTGCTCGTCGACGAGCGGCGCGAGCTGCGGGGAGATCGCCATGATGCCCCGCTTGAACGCGTCGAAGCCGGCCGCGCGCAGCTCGCCCAGGCCCCGCTTGGGCAGGTTGTGCCCGACGCGCAGGGTGTCCGGGAACGTCGGCAGGATCACCAGGTGCTTGTCCCGCTCGATGACGAGCTGTGCCGCGCTGCCCCACTCCGGCGGCCGCGGCAGCTTGAACGACAGGAAGTCGCGGGCCATCGGCTGGATGTCGGCGGCCAGCCCTGACGCCTTGCGCACCTTGGAGAAGCGCCCGTCGGCACCGATGACGATCCGTGCCCGCACCGAGACGCGCTCCCCGCGACCGCGGCTCAGCACGGCACCGCGCACGACCCCGTCCTCCTCGATGAGCGAGGAGAAGGCCCACCCGGACAGGTACACGTGCCCCTGGAGGTCCGCGGCGGCGCGGTTGAAGATACGGATCAGGGACGGCTGCGGGATGTCGATGGGCAGCGGCTGGCCCGCGAACTTGCGGTAGTCGACGTGCAGCACCTCGCGCTGCTCGGCGATCGTGGTGACCGACGTGGTCTCCAGGAAGCCGTGCGCGCGCAGCGCCGGGCCGAAGCCGAGGCGGTTCAGCGACGTCACGGAGGGCGCGGCGATGGTCTCGCCGCGGAAGCTGCGCTCCAGGTTGGTCTGCTTCTCCACCAGCACGCTGCGGATGCCGCGCCGGGCCAGCAGCGTGGCCAGCAGGGAGCCGGCCGGGCCGCCCCCGACGATCAGGACCTCGGTCTCGGCCGGCGCGCTGTCGGCCGGGGTGGGGTTGGTGTGGTCGGTCATGCCGGCTCCCAGTTCTCCAGCCGGTTCTTGACGCCGGCGAGGATTTCGGCTGCCATCGCGCCGTCGATGACGCGGTGGTCGAAGACGAGCGAGAGGGTGAAAACGGGCGCGACGACGACTTCGCCCGCCCGCACCCGGGGGGCGTCGGCGATGTTGCCGACGCCGAAACCGAGCGTTCCGGAGATCAACGGCAGGATCGCGCCGACCGGCTCGTGACCGATCGACGTGACCGCGAAGGTGCCCTGGAGCAGCGCCCGCCGCGCCGGATCACGCGTCATCACGCGGTACAGCAGCCGGAACACCGGCAGCGGCAGCCGCTGCAGCGTGCGCACCTTGGCGAACGGCCCCTCCGGGTCCTCCATCCGCGCCTTCTTGTAGACGTCGATGACGCTCTGCACGCCGTCCACGTCCTTGTCCTGGACGTCCGGCACGGTGCCGGAGGCCACACAGCGCTGCCCGTCGACGGTCTTGTCGAACAGGACCTTCGCGTGCACGGACGGCTGGACGCTCAGCCGGGGCGCGCGGCCGCCCCGGAACACCGCGCGGGCCTCGGGGTACTTCTCCAGGACGTCGGCGGCCGCCTTCACCACGTAGGTCACGTAGGCGGCCGGCCGCTCGGCGGCGGCCCGCGCGGCGCGCAGCGCGCTCGCGTCGACCTCCGCCATCAGATACACGTGCGCGGTGCGCCGCGCCTCCTCCAGGAAGATGTACGTCCCCCGCCGCGCCGCGGGCAGGGGAGTGGTCACGGGCGCGCTCACGACGGCCCCCCGCCCGCGGTGTCGGCGACGAGGGCACTGAGGTCGCCCACCGACCCGGCGGCGGCGAACCGCTCGTAGTCGACGGGGGAGCCCAGCTCGCGCTCCAGGAACACGAGCACGCGCAGGGCGTTGACCGAGTCCCAGCCCTCGATCGCGGACAGCGGGGTGTCCGCGCCGAGGGCGTCCTCGTCGGCGTCCAGCAGCTGCGCCAGGGCCTCGACGACGGTCTGCTCGGCCGCGTCCAGGGCGGATGCTGTTCCCTCAGGGGGCATGGAAGGTCCCTTCGCCGGTGCCGATGCGCACCCATCCGGGCAGCTCGGCGAGTTGAGTGAGGTCGTGCCGGAAGTCGCCGTCCTGGCCGGCGAAGCCGAGGGAGGGGTAGAAGTCCGCGAAGCGGCCGTTCTTCGCCGTCGGCACGTGGCGGCCGCGCACGGCGGGGACGCCCGCCTCCCGCGCGGCCCGCAGGACGAGCCCGACGATCGCGTCCTCCACGGAGCGCGAGAACACCCGGCACGACAGCACGAAGTTCTCGATCAGCCAGGCCCCGTCCGGCTCCCGGACCAGCGCCAGCGCACCGGCCAGCCCGTTGTCGCCGAACGCGTCGGTGACGCGGACCCCGAAGAAGGCGGCCGTGCCCTCGGCCACGCGCCGGGCCAGCTCGTCCGCGCCGTAGCGGACACCGGTGAGGTTGAACTGGTTGGTCTTGCCGAAGAGCTGCGCGATCCGCGCGCCGTTGAGCGGCCCGTGCTCCTCGACCGTGATCTCGGTGCCGAGCTCGCGCAGATAGTCCTCGACGTCGGTCACGGTCTCCCGCAGCCGCTCCCGCTCCGCCCGCGCCCGGTACATCTCGCCGCGCGTACGGTCCTCGTCCGTCAGCCGCAGCTGGTTGAACCAGCCCGCCGAGGCGAGGGCGGCGGCGTACCCGGCCGGGTCGGCCGGCAGGTCGACGACGGTCACCTCGGGCCGCTGCCGGACCATCAGACCCCGCTCGGCCGGGTTGTCGTCGACGAACACCATCGCGTCGGTGCCGATGTTCAGCTCCGCCGCGATACTCGCCGCGTTGCCCGGCTTGGGGTCCCAGTTGGCGCGGAACGCGGCGAAGTCCCCCGTGCGCAGCAGCATCTCGGGGTGCGTGTCGACGGCCTCACGGGCCACCGCGTCGTCGTTCTTGGAGCAGACGGTGAGCAGCACGCCCTGCCGGGACAGATCCTTGGCCAGACTCTGCAGCTCGCGGTGGGCCGAGCCGGGGAACGCGCCGCCGATCTTCAGGGCGCCCACGCCGTCGTCGCCGACGACCCCGCCCCACAGGGTGTGGTCGAGGTCCAGGACCAGGCACTTCTTCGTGCGCCCCAGCCGGGCCAGGACCACCCGGGCGACCTCGCGGGCGTAGGCGTCCAGGAACCCCTGGCCGTACGCGTGCGCGGCGATGTGCCGCATCCGGTCGGTGGCCGCTCCCCGTACGCCGCCCCGCTCGGCCACGGCCTCCGCCGACAGCACCACGGTGTTCGGCCGCTCGGCGAGGTCCAGCACTGCCGCGTTCATCCGCTGCCAGGCCGCCTCCACCCGTGCCTTCGTGGCGTAGTCGACCCACCGGTCGCGCCGGGCGGCGCCCAGCGGCACCGTGTTGAGCACCGCGAGGGTGCCCACATGGCGGTCGTACGCGTCGAGCCAGGCGGCGAGTTCGGCGGGGAACGCGGCGCACCGCGCCACCACCTCGTCGGCGTCCAGCGGGTCGGTGACCTTCTCGAAGACGGCACTGTCGTCGAGCAGACAGGCCGTGACGGCCGGCCGGTGCTCCCGCAGGGTGGGCGCACCGGTGAGGATCTCGAACCGCCACTGGTTGAACCCGGCCGTCGCCGTGTCGGGCTGCACGCCCTCGGCCAGCAGCGCCGCGGTCAGCAGGGGCGGTACGGGATCGGCGGTCGCCGACGCCAGCAGCGCCAGGGGTACGGGGGTGAAGGCGCCGGACGCGGCGAGTGCGGCCCGGGCGGCACGGGCGCCGAGCAACGCGCCGGCCGCCTCGCGGTCCACGGGGTCGCCGAGCGCGCCGAGCACCGTACGCACCCGGTCGGCGGCCTCGCCGAGCGTGCCGGAGCGCTTCAGGGCCCGCAGCTCCGCCAGATCTCCGGCGGCGGGGCGGACAGGCGCGGTGGTCATCGACTCGCTCCGCCCTGGTGGCGCAGTGCCAGGCCCGACAGGATCCACTTGGAGGACTCGACGTTGGCCACCAGCATCCGGCCGCCGACGCCCAGGCCCGAACGGATGCGCTTCATGGCCCGGTTGAGCTGTACGAAGGGCACCGCGTTGCCGTTGTTGCCAGTGTCCGCGACACAGTTGACGGCCTGCTCGGGACGGACGCCGAGACGCTTGCGGATGCCGTCGGTCATCACGCCGTTGAGCTGCGGCAGCAGCACGTGCTCGACCTCGTCCAGGCGCCAGCCGGTCTCCGCCGACAGCTCCTTGAAGATGGTCTCGGCGTGCTCCGGTACATGGTGCTCGATGGCCTTGTAGTCCTCCTCGCCCCACGGCTCGCGCACCGGCCCGTCGGGGCCCTCGGTCACCGAGGAGCCCTCGGTGCCGAACCAGCGGGCGATCTGTGCGGGCTTGCGGCCCATGCCCGTGGTGCGCAGGAAGAGGTGCTCGACCAGCAGCCCGGGGCCGTCCGGGTCGGCCTCCACGACGGTGGCGCCGGCGCCGTCCCCGAACAGGGCGAAGTTGATCAGCTCGGCCGGCGACATGTTCGCGATCTCGCCGCTGGAGGGGAACAGCTTCAGGCAGGTGTCGGCGCCGATGACCAGGCCCCGGCGCAGCCCGGACGCCAGCAGCGCGCGGGCCGTGTACAGGCCGGTCAGCGCGCCCGCGCAGCCCGACATCAGCTGGAAGGTGGGCACGTCGTTGAGTCCGATGCGGTCGGCGACCAGGTTGACGGTGGCCGGCATCAGGTGGTCGGGGGAGGCCGTGGTCAGGACCAGGAAGTCCAGGGAGGCCACGTCGGCCCCGGCGTCCGCGAGCGCGGCGGTGGCCGCGGCGACGGCGAGGTCGGAGGTGCTCTTCGGCACCGAGGGCGGGGAGTCCGTCCGGCAGAAGTACCGGGTGCGGTTGCCCGTCATCATGTCCAGCCACTTCTCGTGCAGTCCGAAGCGCTCGGCCATGTCCCGGTTGGTGACCGGCTCGCCCGGGAGTACCTCGCTGAATCCGCTGAGCCTCATGCCGCCACCTCCGCGAGGGCGCTGTTGACCAGGTCGAGCAGGGCGCGCGGCGTGTCCGCGGCGGCGATCCGCTCGCGGTCCAGCTCCACGCCGTACTCGCGCTGGATCCGGCCGGTGGTCTGCAGGAGCATCAGCGAGTCGCAGTCCAGGTCCTCGAAGACGACGTCGAGATTGCGCGTGTCGAGGAGGCCCGGAGACTCGGAGTCGTGGAACTCGAGCATGATCTCGCCGAGATCCCGGAGGGTGAGTTGTGCCATCGTCAGTTACCCCTTCACCAACGGCGGTTCGTCCGTATCGGCGCGGTCAGGTCGTGTCGTCACCGCCCCGCCGTCCGCCTCGGGGCGGGCCGCCGGACGGGGTGTTCGGAGAACGCGATCCGGGGGACTTCGATCGCGCTGCCGGGGCGCCCTCGCGGCGGACGGCGGGATGGTGACGACAGGGCCTGCGGCCCTGGGCGGTTCGAGTGACAGGCGGTGCGATGAGGAAAGGCCCCCTAGGGGCCGGGACAGCCGGCTTGTGGCCCTCTGTCCCGGCCCGGGCGCCTCCGGCGAGCCCCGCCCCAGGTCCCGGAGCGGTCTCACCGGCACCTTCAGAGTGGCGGTGCGGGCTTGACATGACCTCGAGCCGGGGTGGAAGGAGCCGAGGTCAGTTGCCCAGGGAACCGATGGCGGCGAGGATCTGCCGGTTCAGCGCCGTCCCGGCACGGGTGTCGGGCTGTCCCGAGCGGCGGTTGTCCTGGAGGGCGAGCGCGACGAGGTGCCCCGTGGGCAGCGGGAACGTGGCGAAGCGCCAGGTGTCGTCGGCGACGGGGGTGCCGTCGGAACGCTCCAGGAGGATCGTTTCGGCGTCGTCTGGCGACCCGGGCCCCGCCTCCCTCCGGAACCCGAACTCCGTGAACGGGAACCGCAGCCCCTGCCCCAGCGCCTTGCTGTACGCCTCCTTCAGCGTCCACAGCGTCAGCAGCAGCCCGTTGCGCTCCCCGTCCGGCGTCGCCACCAGCCGCAGCCGCTCCGGGCCCGTGCACATCAGGGTCTCCACGTCCCGCCCGCTCAGCCGCCGGGTCAGCGGCTCGGTGTCGACGCCGATGACACCGAGGGAGGTGATCCCGCACAGCAGCAGGTCGCCGGTGTGGCTGAGGCTCACGTCGATCTGGTCGTAACCGCGCAGGTGCACGCGGCCGTTGAGGCCGTAGCTCAGCTCCAGCGAGTTCGGCTCCGTGCCGAGGGCCACCGCCGCGGTGTGCCGGATCAGCAGCCGGGTCGCCAGGAACCGGTCGCGCATCTGCTCGCCGGTGAGCTTGCTGTAGCGGGCCCAGTCCCGGCCGAGCAGGAACCGGCGTTCCTCCTCCGGCGGCAGCAGCGGGCGCCAGTCGGCGAACGAGGCGTGCACCAGGCCTACGCCCGCGGTGTCCAGGTCGTGCAGGAGCCGGGCCCAGGGCCCGGTGGGCCCGTCGACCCGGCTCGGCGGGGGCAGGGGCGGCCGGGGGCCGCCGTGCGTCGGTGTGCTCATCCCGCGCACCCGGTGCCCATCAGGTCCAGGCTGCGCGGCTCCCGCACCCGCTCCAGCACCTCGTCGCACAGCTGCCCCTCCACCGCGCGGGGCAGCGCCGGCACGGACCGGCCCACCCGGCGCAGCAGCCGGTGCAGGGCGAGTGCCAGCCACGCCGGATCGGCGAGGAAGGCGTCGGGGCCCGCGCCCGCGTTCAGCCACACACCGACGCAGGCCGACGCGGCCAGCACCAGCGCGTACCGCTCGCTCAGCGGGAAGCTGTGGGTGTCCAGCAGGAACCCGCTGTCGGAGCCGCTGAGCCGGCCCGCCTCCCGGCGGATCTCGGCGGCCTCGGCGCACAGCCCCGCGACCAGCTCGCGCAGCAGACCCGCGTGGTCCTGCCCGGTGAGCGCGTCCGGCAGCCGCTCGGCGGCCTGGTCGAGGTAGTCGAGCAGGCCGTCACCGCCACCGAACCGGGCGAGCCGCTCGCCGTCCATCGCGGGCAGCGGCACCTCGAGGCGGAACAGGTCGGCGGGCGTCCCGGCCGCCGCGGGCGCGCCGGCCGCCAGCGCCGGGAGGTACGGGGCGATCACCGACTGGCAGATGGCGCTGCTGACGTGCCCGAAGGTGATGGTGGACAGGTCCCGCATGTGCTTGCGGAAGACGGCGTTGTGGCCCTTCTCCGCGTGGAACGCGTCCCCCATCACCGCCGACAGGTCGTACAGCGCCTCGCCGACGATCTTCGGCACGATGTACTTCGTGACGGCCGTCAGCACGTCGCACTGGTCCGGCAGCAGGTGCACGGACCGGCTCGCCGTCAGCGACAGACAGTCCGCGATCAGCAGGTCGGCGAAGGTGCCCGCGATGGCCGAGCGCGCCGAGGCGTCCCCGGCCGGCCCTCCGAACTCCCGCTCCTGCGCGGCCCGTACGGCGGCCCGCAGCGCGGTGTCGGCGAGGCCGACGGTCATCGACGGGAAGACAGCGTGTACGGCGGGGTAGGCGCGCAGGCTCAGCGCGACACCGTCGCCCCACGTGCCGACGAGGGACTCGCCGGGCAGCGGGCAGTTGACGAACTCCAGGCCCGCCGCCTGCACCCCGCGTACCCCGGTCGTACGGTGGCGGCCGAGCGCGCGCACGCTCGCGGGCGGCACCGTCGCCGGGTCGAACATCAGGATCGAGTAGTCGGTCTCGCCGTCGCCGGTCTTGACGAAGCCGATGACGAGCTCGGCCGTGTGGGCGTTGTTGATGGCGTTCTTGCGGCCGTTGAGCCGCAGCATGCCGTCGTCGCTCCAGGCGGCGGTGTACTCCTGGGCGTGGAACTCGCTCTCGTGCTCGAAGCGCTGGCAGGCCACACCGACCGTGCCGCCGCGCAGGATGACGCCGGCCATCCGGCCGCACTGGCGGGTGTCGCCGTTGAGCCAGACCATCTGGGCCCCGAGGAACGGGGTGAAGCCGTGGCTGAAGGCCAGCGCCGGGTCGCGCCGGAAGAAGGGCCGCATCACCAGGCCGAGCAGGTCGGCGCCGGCCATGCGACCGCCGAGTGACTCGGGCACCAGTTCGGCGGGCATGCCGAGGCTCTGGAACCGCCGGATACCGACCGCGGAGGTCTGTCCCGTCCGGTCCGAGTCGAGGACCGCGTCGAACCCCATGGGGTTGTCCGGGTTCCATGGGTCACCCAGGCCGTCCTCGATCTCGGCGATCCGTGAGCGCACCCGGGTCAGCCGGTCGGGCTGCCACTGTGTGTCGCGGCCGGTGACGGCGGCGATGATGTCGTCGTGTTCGTACATGGTCACCCCAGGGCGTGAAGAGGGGTCGCGAAGGACAGTCCCCGGCACGGTCCCCCTCCGGGCTGGAGAGGGCCTCGACCGGTAGTCGAGGGAGCCTTTTTCGGCAGGTTTTTTACGGGGCGGTGAGGAAGGCCCGGCACGGCGAGGGCCGCCGCCCCGCGACCCCGTCCACCAGCCAGCGGCGCAGCGCACGCCCCGACGGTGAGGTCCCGGCCCCGCCCGGGAAGGCACGGAACTCGCTGCGCTCCAGGGTGAGTCTGAGCAGTGCCAGGTCCTGTGGCGGGGTGAGCGGGTCGTCGGTGGCGTAGGCGACGCGGACCAGCCCGCTCAGCGGGTACAGCGTCTCCGGGCGCAGCGCCAGCCCGCCGAGCGCCTCGGGCAGCAGCTCGCGGCGGGCGGCTCCGGTGATCCGTACGAGGGCGTCGAGGTTCCCGCCGGGCAGCGACAGCAGCAGCTCCGGTTCGTCGAACAGGCGGGCCACGGGGGCGCCGACGAGCTGCACGACCCGGATCCGCTCGTCCTGTGCGGCGGCGCCGAGCGCGAGCCGGCCCCCGAAGTCGAAGCCGATGAGGCAGGTGCGCTCGGTCAGGGCGAGGTGTGCGTACCGGTCGACGATCCGCGAGACGAGGAAGTCCGACCGCCCCGCCCGGTGCAGCTCCCCGGGCGCCCGCACGGCGACCACGGCGTACCCCCGCCGCACGAGCCGGCCGAGCAGCGGCACATGCTGCCGCACCTCACCGAGCGCCCCGGCGACCACGACGACCAACGGCCGCGCCCGGCGCCCGTCCAGCCCCCCGCTCCACCACACCGGCTCCACCCTGGTCATCGCGCACTCGCCACGACGCCGGAAACCGGGCTACTCATCCCTCACTCCTCCCACCGGGCCCCGAGGGCACACACCGACTCGCGGGAAACGGCACGAGTCTGCGCCGGGGGGCTTGAGGAGTGCTGGAGTTGCCGAGCGGGGCTGCGATGAGCCCTCCACCCTCGCTCTCGGGGGGCCATCCGCCCCGCCCCCGCTCCCCAGGGGCCCGCCGCGGCACCGAGAGGTCCGGTGTCCCGCACGAGCGGGCTTCGAGCCGTACGTGAGGGGGCCGGGGGAGGCTGCCCGGACGGGCCGTGGCGGAGCGTCGGCCGGTGCCGCGGGTCAGCGGGGTCGGCCGGCTGCGCTCCGCTGTGGGAAGACGGGCGGCCGGCCGCATGGGGCACCAGCCCCGAAGGCGCGCGCCCGGTCACGGGGCCCCACCCCTGATCCCGGGCCGGCAGGTGTCGAGTCGACAGGACGGACGGAGGCGGAGAAATGGGCCGGACGTGGGGGCCGCTGGTGCGTGGGGTGCTGGGTGTGTATCGGGCGTTGGTCGCGTACGGGGCGTGCTGGGTGGCGTTGCCCGACGATCAGATGAAGCTGATCCTCGGTGGTGAGCACGGCGGCTTCGGGGACGGCAGCGGCGGGCGTCGGCGTCCGCGCCGGGTGACCGGGCCACCGCCCGGCCACCCCGAGCGGCTGCGCGACGACATCCCGCTCACGCCCCTGGAGCGCCGCCTGAGCCGGGAGCTGAACCTGCGCTGACGCACGACGGCAGCGCCGAGTCCGACCTGCGTCGCGGGCCCCGGCTCACACGCTCAACCGCGACACCGTCGCCCGCGCACCCGACGCCTCCGTGGCCGGCGCCGCGTGGACCGGTACGCGGACGACCAGGCGGAACACGTCCGGTTCGTCGTTCTCCTCGGGCCCGACCCGCAGTCCGCCCCCCACCGTCGCCACCCGGGCCGCGAGGTTGCCGAGGCCCGTGCCGCTGGACACCGTGCTCGTCGGCACCGCGCTCCCCGCGCCCACCCCGTCGTTGACGATCTCCAGCTCGACGAAGGACTCCTCGACGTCGAGGGCGGTGGTGATGGAGCAGCCGTTGGGCTGACTGTGCCGCAGCACGTTGGTCACGCCCTCCCGCAGCACCGTCGCCAGGATCGTGTTGGCCGTGGACGACAGCCCGGTGACGGACACGTCGATCCGGGCGTCGATACCGGCCGCCTTCAGCACGGACCGCGCCGACTCCGCCTCCACCAGCAGCGACATGTCCCGGTAGCCGCGCGCCACTTCCCGCACGTCGGCCAGCGCCTGCCGCGAGATGGTCAGCACCTCGGCGACCTCCTCCCGGGCCCGCTGCGGATTGCTGTCGATCAGCCGCGCGATCAGCTCGTTCTTCAGGGTGATGGAGGAGAGGCTGTACCCGAGCAGGTCGTGCAGATCGCGCGCGAACCGCAGCCGCTCCCTGGCCACCGCCATCCGCGCCAGCTCGTCCCGGGACTCGTGGATCGCCGTGGCCAGCCCGGCGAGGCGGACCACCGCGAAGATGATGAGGCCGGTCAGCGCGGTCGACACGCCCATGTAGGCGATGTTCACCACGCCCAGCGACTGGATCGCGGAGATCACCACCACCGCGGCCACGGTCGTACCGAACATCGACCAGCCCGCGACCGACGGCAACAGCAGCAGCAGCGACCCGGCGAGAAACCCCGCCATACCGCCCCAGTGCCATCCGAAGGCCACGAGCGGAGTGAAGGTCAGCACCGCCTGAAGCACCAGGCTCCACGGCAGCACCCGGCTGCGCAGGGCCGCGCGGTACGGCGAGGAGTGGACGTACTGGAGCGCCGCGAGGACGGGCGGAATCCCCGCGCACATCAGCAACTCGACGCCCCCGGGGGCGGAGTCGAGGACGTTCACCAGCTGCATGAGCAGATAGCCCGAGAAGACCACGACGACCAGGACGGAAGCGATCCTCGGACTGGGGGCCGCGGAGCTGACGGCGGCCAGGTCGGGCGCGGCCGAATTCGTTCGCTTGGGCGGAACTTTGCGTTCGGTTTCAGCCTTACGCGTCACCAGACCCCCAGGTCTCCTGGATTCCCCCGAACCGGCGTCCGAATCATAACGGAGGTGAGCATCCTGTGGAGGGCGCAGTAAGAGTGCTTGTGGAAGATGCCCGCTTCACCCTCAAAGATCCTTGTTAAGAGCCGGGTTGGATCGTGTATATGCCGAGCAGTGAAAATTTCACATCGGCAGACATGAACCGATAACTGGCCTGGATCTGGCCGGATTGCGTTAACTCTGGTCCAGCACAGCGGCGCACCACGGCAGCACCGATCGCGGAGGACAGTCCGCCCCGCGGTCAACGGCACCCGCACGGTCCACGGCCCACGGCCGAGCACGCTGTTTCGCACAGTTCGCCAGGCTCACCACGTTCACCGGGTTCGCGAGGTTTTCGACATCGCGGATTCCAGGATCGCCTGTTCGCTGCTCGCACCACCCACGACATCCGGCGCACCGCCCCGCACCGGACGACACCCAGGGAGTGACCATGAACCAGTCCGCGTCCACCGGCCGGCAGATCACCGCAGTGCTCAACACCCCCGAGGACGAGCTGAAGTTCGCCGAACTGATCGCCCACGCCTACCTCGACCCGACGACCGCCGAGCGCTACGCCACCGCCCCGACGGCCGTCCTCGGCGAGTTCGGTCTCGCGCTCGGCGACGACCGGGCCCCGGCCCTGCCGCGGCTCGCCGAACACGGCGTCGTACGCGAGGACTTCACCGGCCTCGGCGCCGCCGGGGTCTGCCTGCTCACCCTGTGCATCGCCGACGCGGAGGCCGGCCCGGCCGTCGAAGTGCTCGCCGCGGCCCGCTGAACCTGCTGAACCACACGACAACAGGGGGAGAAGCAATGCGAGTGGGGTTCAGAAGACATGTGCGCGCCGAGGTCGTCCCGGGAGAGGGCACGTACGTCGTGTCCGAGCGGGGCATCGTGGCCTTCGAGGACAACCCGGTCGCGGTGATCGCGCCGCTGCTGGACGGCACCAGGGATTTCAGGGCCCTGGTCGCCGACGCGGCACCCCGGTGCTCCGCGCTGGACGTGGCACTGGCGATCGGCCGGCTCAGCGAGGCGGACCTGCTCAGCAGCCGCCCCGAACCACAGGACACCGTAGGCGGGCCGCCGCGAGCAGGCCGTGCGCCGGCCCCGGTCGCCGGCGCGGCGGCCGCCTACTGGGAACTGGCCGGTGCCCCCGGCCCCCTGACCTCGCTCGTGGTGCGGGTCCGCGCCGTCGGCGGTGCCGACGCGCGGGCCGCCGCCCAGGCCTGCGCGGCCTCGGGCCTGACGGTGACCGACGACGACGCGGCAGCCGCGCTGACCCTGGTCGTCTGCGACGACTACCTCGACCCCGCCCTGCGGGAGATGGACGACCACGGGCGTGCCACGGGCAGCCCCTGGCTCCTCGCCAAACCGCACGGGACCACCCCCTGGGTCGGTCCCGTCTTCCGGCCCGGCGAGTCGGCGTGCTGGGAGTGCCTGGCCCACCGGATGGCCGGGCACCGCGGCACCGAGGCCCACCTGCGCGCCCGCCTCGGCCGCCCGGTGCCGCTCCCGCCTGCCGAGACCCCGGCCAGTCTGATGCTCGGCCACCAACTCGCCGTCGCCGAGGGCATGAAGTGGCTGGCCGGACAGCGCTACCCTGGCCAGGACGGCGTCCTGACCTTCGACACCATCGGCTTCACCAGCCGGCTGCACGCACTGCGGCCCCGCCCCCAGTGCCCGGCCTGCGGCGACCCCTCACTGGTGGCCCGCCAGGTCAGCGGCCCGCTCACCCCGCGCTCGCGGTTGAAGGCCGAACGCACCGGCAACGGCCACCGCGCCGTCACCGCCGAGCGGACCCTGCGCGCCTACGAGCACCTGATCAGCCCCATCACCGGCGTGGTCAAGGCGGTCGAACGCGACACGCGGGGACCGGCGGAGTTCAACTCCTTCCGCGCCGGCCACAACCACGCCCGCGGCGCGCGCGGCCTGACCGGACCGGCCTCCCGCCTGCGCAGCGAGAGCGGCGGCAAGGGCATGACCGAACTCGACGCCCGGGTCAGCGCGTTGTGCGAGTCCCTCGAACGTCACTCCGGCACCTACCAGGGCGACGAGCCCACCGTACGGGCGAGTTGGCGCGAGGTCGCCGACATCGCCGTGCACCCCGCCGACTGCCAGCTCTACGACCCGCGCCAGAACGTCACGCCCTTCGACGAGACCACGCCCGTCGACTGGACGCCCGTATGGTCCCTCACCCGGGGCGAACACCGCCTGCTGCCCACCGCCCTCCTCTACTACGACGCCCCGCGCACCCCCGGCCTGGGCTGCGTACGGGCCGACTCCAACGGCAACGCGGGCGGCAGCAGCGTCGAGGACGCCGTCGTGCAGGGCTTCCTGGAACTGGTCGAGCGCGACGCGGTCGCCCTGTGGTGGTACAACCGCACCCGGCAGCCCGGCGTCGACCTCGACTCCTTCGACGAGCCCTGGACCGGCCGGATCCGCGCCGTGCACGCCGCGCTGGGCCGCGAGGTGTGGGTGCTCGACGTCACCTCCGACTTCGGCATCCCCGTCTTCGCCGCGCTCACCCGCCGCACCGAGGGCCCCACCGAGGACGTCCTGTTCGGCTTCGGCGCCCACTTCGACCCGTCCGTGGCGCTGTGCCGCGCGCTGGCCGAGATGAACCAGATGATGCCGGCCGTCGTCGAGGCGGGACCCGACGGCACCGGCTACGGCTGCCCGGACGAGCGGCTCACCGACTGGTGGCGCACCGCCACCGTGGCCGGCCACCCCTACCTGCTGCCCGACCCGGCCACACCCCCGCGCACCCGCGCCGACTTCCCCTACACGCCCCGCGCCGACCTCCTCGACGACGTGGCGGCGATCCGCACGGCCGTCGAGGAACGCGGCATGGAGCTCCTCGTCCTCGACCAGACCCGGCCCGACATCGGCCTGCCGGTGGTCAAGGCGATCGTCCCCGGCATGCGCCACTTCTGGGCCCGCTTCGCCCCCGGCCGCCTCTACGACGTACCGGTGGCCCTCGGGCGCACGCCCGGACCGACACCGTACGAAAGCCTCAATCCGGTGCCGATGTTCCTCTGACGTACGGCCGTTGTTCAAATCCCGGGAAATTCACGGGCCGAGGCCTGTCGCGAACAGCTCCTGGGGCGAAATTCGGCACGTACTGTGGCTTCCGGCCAACTCCGTGCGGGGGCGCGGACGGCCGGAGGGGGTGGACGGGGTCGTGATCAGGATTCTGATTGCGGAGGACATGCGCATGCTGAGACGTGCGCTCGTCGAGCTGATCTCCATGCAGCCCGACATCGAGGTCGTCGCCGAACTGGAGTCCGGCGGGGACATCGTGCAACGCACCGAGAGCGTACGGCCGGACGTGGCCGTCCTGGACATCGAGCTGCCCGTCCTGGACGGCCTCTCGGCGGCACAGGAGATGCACACCCGGGGCCTCGACACCCGAGTGCTCATCCTCACCAGCCTGGGGAGGCCGAACCATCTGCGCCGGGCCCTGAACGCCAACGTCCGCGGATTCATGCTGAAGGACTCGGGACCCGACCGGCTGGCCGAGGCCATCCGCGCGGTCGCCGCGGGCGAGCGGGTCTTCGACCCGCAGCTCACGCTCGCGGCCCTGGACCACGTCGAGTCCCCGCTGACGCCCCGCGAGGCCGACGTGCTGCGGCTCGCCGCGTCCGGCGACGACGTGGACGAGATCGCCGGGACCCTGCACCTGTCCGTGGGCACCGTGCGCAACTACCTCACGACGGTCGTCTACAAGCTGGGCGCCCGCAACCGCGTCGACGCGATCCGCATCGCCCGCTCGTCCGGCTGGTTGTGACCGCCGCGGGGGGCGAAACCCGCACGTGAACCCGGTACGTGAATCCCTCACGGTCCGCCCGTGAGGGATTCACCCGCGATCCGTTTCCCGCTCACTGTCGCGCGGGGCGCGGCGCGTGCGACGGTCGGTACGTCGAGGGCCGCCGGCAGCGACCGTCCAGGGAGGGACACCCATGAAGATCACCGCGCTGGGACCGTTCTCCGCCACGACCGACGGTGTCCCGATCGCACCGACGGCCGCGAAACCCCGCCAGATCCTCGCCCTGCTCGCCGTCCACGCCGGGCAGGTCGTCCCGGTCGCCTCCGTCATCGAGGAGGTCTGGGGCGCCGCCGCCTCCCCGAAGGCGCACATCACGGTGCAGACGTACGTCCTGCAACTGCGCACGTCCCTCGGCCGCGCGCTCGGCGACCCGGCCGCGGCCCGCGAGGTGCTGGTCACCCGCCCCGGCGGCTACGCCCTGCTCACCGGCCCCGAAGACGTCGACGTCCACGTCTACGACCGCCTGTGCGCCGACGCCCAGACGGCGCTGGAGCAGGGCGACGACATCGGTGCGGCCCACCTGTTCCGTACCGCGCTCGCCCTGTGGAGCGGCCCGGCCTTCGGCGGGCTGCGCCCCGGCGCCGTACTCGGCCTGGAGGCGATGCGCCTGGAGCAGAGCCGCGCCGGAGTCCTGGAACGCTGCCTCGCCACCGAGCTGCGCCTCGGCGCCCACGAGCGACTGCTGCCCGAACTCGCCGAGCTCACCACCCGCCACCCCCACGACGAGGCACTGCACGCCCTGTTCATGACGGCCCTGGACCGCTCCGGCCACCCCCAGGGCGCCCTGGCCGTCTACGAGACCGTCCGCACCCGCCTCGACGAGGAGTTCGGCCTCCTCCCCTCCCCGGACCTGCGCCGCCTGGAACGCGAGGTCCGCACCCGGGCCGCGGCGACGGCCCCGGCCTGACCCCGGCCGCGCATCCCCTCCAGCGGCCCCGCTGGTTCTTGTTCAGCGGGCCCAGAGGTGTAGGCCTGGTCCGCGGTACTGCCGGCCCCTCTCCAGCGTCCCCCTAATGCGCCTCCACCGGGCGGCGGTCTGCTGAGTGCGGAGGTCGTGCGCGGTGGGAGTGTGCGGCCCCGGGCTGCGAGGGGGAAAGATGCGGGTGTTGTTTGCCGCGCGGCGCTCCCTGCCGCACCTGTCCACGATGGTGCCGACCGCTCTGGCGTGTGCGGCCGCCGGTCACGAGGTGCGGATCGCGGCTCCGGTGCGGGCGGGCGGTCCACCCCTGTACGGGGGACTGCCCGTCCTGCCGCCGGAACCGGGCTGGCACCCGCACCTGGTGGTGCGTGCCGAGGACGGTGACGAACCCGGCCCCTGGACCGGCGGACCGGTCGTGCGCTGGACGCCCCTGGGGCACCGGGCGCCCGACTCCGGGGCCCTGTGCGTCGACCCCTGCCCCCCTGAATTGCGCACCGACGCGGAGAGCGGAGCACTGGCGGTCCGTCACGAGGACGTACCGGCAGTCCGGATGCCGCGCTGGCTGGAACGGCCGCCCGGCCGGCTGCGGGTCTGCCTGCGGCCCGGCCCCGAGAGCGGCACCGGCCCCTGGTCCGTGGACCGGGTGCGGCGGGTCGCCCGCGCGGTGCTCGGCCTCGACGCCGAGCTGGTCGCCGTGGTCGCCCCGGCGCTGCGCCACGCCTACCAGGACGCCTTCGACCGCAGCGTCCGGTTCGCGGGACCACAACTGCTCGGCCCGGTCCTCGCCACCTGCGCGGGCGTCGTCCACGACGGCGGCCCGGACGTCACCCTGACGGCCGCCGCCCACGGCGTCCCCCAGCTGGTGATCGCCGACACCCGCCCGGCCGGCGACCGCCTGCGCCGCATCGGCGCCGGCCGCCGCCTCGTCGCGGCCGACACCGACGACGCCCGCGACCTCGCCGACGCCCTCCGGCTGCGCAGGCGACTGGCCGAACTGCTCTACGACGGCCGGGCCCTCGCGGCCGCCGAACGCCTGAGGACCCACCTGGCCGCCCTGCCGCCACCGCACCAACTCGTCCAGGCACTGGAGGAGTTCACCGCGGCACACCACGAGAGCCCGGACCGGCAAGAGGACCACCGACAGGAACAGGAAAGCGAGCGGGGCGTATGAGCGTGTACGAGGTGGACCGACCGGCGACCGAGGCAACGGCCGCCGAACCCACCGCCCATCTGCGGGAGTTGACCACAGAGCTCGCCGCCCGGCGGGACCTCGCCACAGCCGGTCCCGGCGCCGCGGCCACCGACGCCCAGCACCGGCGCGGCAGACTCACCGTCCGCGAACGCCTCCAACTCCTCTTCGACGCGGGCACCTTCACCGAGATAGAGACGCTGCGCAGACACCGGGCGACCGGCTTCGGCCTGGAGGACCGACGCCCGTACACGGACGGCGTGGTGACCGGCTGGGGCCTGGTCGACGGCCGGCGGGTCTTCGCGTACGCCCATGACTTCCGCATCTTCGGCGGCGCGCTCGGCGAGGCGCACGCCCAGAAGATCCACAAGCTGATGGACCTGGCGGAGGCGGCCGGCGCGCCCCTGGTGTCGTTGAACGACGGCGCCGGCGCCCGCATCCAGGAGGGCATCTCCGCGCTCGCCGGATACGGCGGCATCTTCCAGCGCAACGTGCGCTCCTCCGGGGTGATCCCGCAGATCAGCGTCATGCTAGGCCCGTGCGCCGGCGGCGCCGCCTACTCGCCCTCGCTCACCGACTTCGTGTTCATGGTGCGCTCCACCTCCCAGATGTTCGTGACCGGCCCGGACGTGGTGCGGGCGGTCACCGGGGAGCAGGTCACCCATGAGGAACTGGGCGGCGCCGAGGTGCACGCGGCCCGTACCGGGGTCGCCGCGTTCGTCCACGACGACGAGGAGACCTGCCTGGCCGAGGTGCGCTACCTGCTGTCGCTGCTGCCCGCCAACAACCGTGAGATGGCACCCGAGCTGGCAGCCGAGGACCCCGTCGACCGGCGCTGCGAGGCCCTGCTCGACCTGGTGCCCGCCGAGGCCCGGCGCAGCTACGACGTCCGCCCGGTCATCGCCGAGATCGTCGACGACGGCGACTTCACCGAGGTGCACGAGCTGTGGGCGCCGAACGTGGTGTGCGCCCTGGCCCGTCTCGGCGGCCACAGCGTCGGCATCGTCGCCAACCAGCCGGCCGTGTACGCCGGGGTCCTGGACATCGAGGCCTCCCAGAAGGCGGCGCGGTTCGTGCAGTTCTGCGACGCCTTCAACATCCCGCTGGTCACCCTTGTCGACGTGCCGGGGTTCCTGCCGGGCGTCGACCAGGAGCACGGCGGCATCATCCGGCACGGCGCCAAGCTGCTGTACGCGTACTGCGACGCCACCGTGCCCCGTATCCAGGTGATCCTGCGCAAGGCGTACGGCGGCGCGTACATCGTCATGGACTCCCGCTCCATCGGCTGTGACCTGTCCTATGCCTGGCCGAGCAACGAGATCGCCGTCATGGGCGCCGAGGGCGCCGCAGGCGTGGTCTTCCGCAAGCAGATCGCCGCCGCCGACGACCCGGAGGCGACGCGGACGCGGCTCATCGAGGAGTACCGCGCCGAACTCATGCACCCCTACTACGCCGCAGAACGCGGCCTCGTGGACGACGTCATCGACCCCGCCGACACCCGCAAGGTGCTCATCGACGCGCTGGCCATGCTGCGCGCCAAGCACCGAGGGGGCCCGGCCCGAAAGCATGGGAACCAGCCACAATGACCTCACCGAAGAAGACCCCCGCCACTCTCGCCCCCTTCCCCGTCCCGCCGGCCGTCGCCGACACCGACGCCTTTGCCGTGGAGCAGCCGCCGAAGCCGCTGCTGGTCTTCAGCGGCGACCCGACCCCGGACGAGATCGCGGCGGTCACCGCGGCCATCCTGGCGGTGCTGCCCCGCCGCACTCCGCCGCCCCCGTCCACGCTCGCACGGCAGCGCGCTCGCAAGGCCCGCTGGACGCCCGTCGACCCGCCTGCCGGGTCCTGGCAGCGGGCGAGCTGAAGCGGGCGGCCGAGGGACCCGCCGTCGTCACGAGCGGCGGGCCTCGGCGTACTCCTTCGCGTACCGCAGGGTCGTCGTGCTGTTGGTCCCGAGCGCGTGCCGGACCAGCGAGCGCGCCTCGGCCGGGCTCGCCCCCTCACCGAGCACCTGCCGTACGCCGGCCGGGTCCAGGGTCACGGTGTGCCAGGAGGTCGCGGTGACCGTGTCGCCGTCGCCCCGCTGCTCCACCGTCCACCGGCCGGTGTGGCCCGCCAGCAGCGAGGGCATCGTGAGCCGCTTGTACACCAGCAGACCGCGCTCGGGGAAGCTCACCCGCGCCGAGCGGCTGTGCTGCACCGAGCCGTCCGGGCTCCTGGTCTCCAGGTCGAGCACCTGGACACCGCCGTGTTCGCCGGTGCAGCGGGCCGCGACGACGTGCGGCAGCCGCTCGGGCCAGGCGTCGGCGCGGTCGAGGAACCCGTACACGTCGCGGGCGGAGCCGCTGATCTCCTCGCTGTCGCCGAAGGAGAACGTCAGCTCCGGCCACTGCTCCGCGATCTCGGCCGAGCCGCGTAACGCGGCCAGCTCGGCCTCGCCGTCGTGGTCCACGGCCCGGGCCACCCGCTCGGCCGCCCCCGGTTCGTCGTCGGCCACGCTGTAGTGGCGCAGCAACACCACGTGGGCCCCGCCGTCGTCGGGCTCCACGCACCACTCGCCGTCCAGGCTCGCCAGCGGCGGCGGGGTCTTGACCAGACGGAAGCCGATCGTGCCGGCGGCCCGGTCCAGGACCCGGCGCGAGGACCAGGAGCCGGCCTCACCGTTGACGAACGCCCACACCCGCAGCAGCTGTTCGCCGTCCCGCTCCTCGGTCACCTCGGCGTGCACGGTCGAGCCGAACACCTGCGGCCAGCCGGTGACATCGGCCACCAGGGAGAAGACGCGCTCCGGCGGGGCGCTGGTGAGGACTTCGTGACGCGTGTGACGGACCGTTGGCACGAGGGGGTTCCTTCCGGGAGGGGACACGTGGGGATACGGATGTCAGCAGGTGTTCAGCCCACCGCAGACGCTGATCGCCTGCGCGGTCACGGACGCTGCCGTGTCGGACGCCAGGTACCCGACCATGCCCGCGACTTCCTCCGCGGTGGCGTAGCGGCCGAGCGGGATCCGCGCCTCGAACCGCTCCAGCACCTCCTCCTCGGTGGTGCCCCACTGCTCGGCGTGACTGCGCCGCACCCGGCCCGCCATGGGCGTCTCGACGTACCCCGGGCAGACCGCGTTCACGGTGATCCCGGAGCGGGCCTGGGCGAGTTCGAGGCCGAGGGCACGGGTGAAGCCGACGACGCCGTGCTTCGACGCCGCGTACGGCGCGGCCAGCGTCACGCCCTGCCGCCCGCCGGTCGACGCGATGCTGATGACGCGCCCCTCGCCGCGCTCCAGCATGCCCCCGGTGGTCAGCACCTCGCGGGTGACGCGGAAGACGGCGTTGAGATTGGTCTCGATGACGTCCTCCCAGATCACGTCGGGCAGCTCGGCGGTGACCCCGCCCCCGACGCGGCCCGCGTTGTTCACCAGCACGTGCAGCGGCCCGAACGCGTCGACGGCGGCCCGCACCAGGTCCTTGACGTCCTGTTTGGAGGTCACGTCGGCCCGCACCCCGGCCGCCTCGTGACCGGCGGCGCGCAGCTTCTCGACGACGGTGTCCACGTCGTCCCAGGTACGGGCGCACAGGAAGACCGCGTGCCCTTGCTCGGCCAGCAGTTCGGCGCAGGCCAGGCCGATTCCGCTGGTACTTCCGGTGATCACGGCCGCGCGGCGCCGGCTGGTGTCCATGACGGTTCCTCTCCAGGGGAGGTGGTGGGCGTGTCGGTGTCGGCGGAGGGAAGGAGGCGCCGGGCCGCCTCGGCCAGCTGCGCGCGGTCCCGCTCGGCGCCCGCCCGCACCGAGGAGAGCGGTACGACCGTGCTGCCGCCCCGGGTGACGGCCGGGTGCCGGCGGGCGACGGCGGACAGCCCCTGCCCCGGCCCGGCCTCCACCAGGAGGAAGGGGCCCGGGCCCGACGGGCCCTGGGGGCCGAGGAGATGACTCAGGGCGGCACCGAAGTGGACGGGCCGGGACGGCTGCATGGCCCAGAACCGGGGGTCGCTCAGCAGCGGCTCGCCCAGGGCCCGGCCGGTGTACCCGGACACCACCGGCACCTCGGGCGCGCGGTAGGAGATCCGCTGGTACGCGGGCACGGTCGCCGCGCACGCGGCCGCCACGGACGGGCTGTGGAACCCGGCGGTCGCCCGGGCGGGCATCCAGGTGATCCCCGCCCCGGTGAGCCGGCCGGTGACCTCGCCGAGCTCGGGCTCGGGCCCCGCCAGCATGATCTGGTCCGGCGCGTTCACGGCGCCCACGACGACCTGCGGGGTGAGCCAGCGGGCCAGCTGTGCCGCGCTCGCGGCCACCGCGACCATGCCCCCGCGCGGGGCCGTGGCCAGGGAGCGTACCCGCTCGCCCAGCACGTCCACCGCGTCGCCCAGGCTCATGATCCCGGCGAGCACGGCGGCCGCGTACTCCCCGGCGCTGTGCCCGAGGTACGCGACGGGCCGCACGCCCCACGAGGTGAGCAGCGTGCCCAGCGCCACGTCCACGGCGAAGACCAGCGGCTGCGCCCGGCGTACGTCGTCCAGGGGCACCGAGGGCGCGTCGGACAGCCAGTCGTCCCTGACCCGCGCGCCCTCCGCGCCGAGTCCGTCGAACACCTCGTCCAGCACCCGCGTGAACACCGGCTCGTGCCCGTACAGCCCGCGCAGCATGCCCGGGTACTGGGAGCCCTGCCCCGGCAGCAGCACCACGACGGGCGGGCGCGCGGTGACACCGGATCCGGTCGCTACGGCGGTCACGGGTTCCTCCCACGTCGGTTCGGCGGCCGCGGGTGAGACGCGGCCCGTAGTGGGAAGGAGAGTCACGGTGCCGGATAGCGCTGGAGTGGAGAAGCTCTGAAGAACGTCACAGGGGACTTGAGTCACCCGGGGCCCCGGAGGCGTATACCTCTGCGCAAGCGCTCTTGGCGTGCGGGTATGGCACGGTCACCTCGGCGGCCGTGTCCGGACTGGTACTGAGGCGTCGCTGACCGTATTGGTCCAGCCGTGGCAGAATCAAACGGCCGGAAGGGGGCGCGGCCCGACGGGAGGGAGTAGCGATGCCTGCGAGCATCCTCGGAGAGGTCGACCACCTCTTCGACGCGGCGATGACACGGAGCAGGACGACCCGCCTCGGCTGCCCTTTCTGCGGCTCCGCGCATGTGGCCCAGGTCCTCGGGGACAACGGCGGGATCTCCTACGTGTGTACGGCCTGCGGCCACAGCTGGAGCTGAGCGATGGGTGCACACAGGCGGAAGTGCGACTGGTGCGGCAGCGGTACGCCGATCGTCCGTGACATGGAGCCGGTCAACCCCGACTACCAGTACTGGTGCGAGGAGTGCGCGCGGGCGCTGATCATAAAGGGCGACCCGATCGAGACGTACCGTGAGCTGGAGGGGGAGCCGATCTACGGCCGTCTCCTCGAAGAGCACTGCACGCTCAAGCGGTTCTACTCGTTCGTCACGGCATAACCGGAATTTCCGGGCAATCCGGACGGAACGGAAACGATTTGGTGCTGCACCCGATGGACCGGTAATGTTGGCGTCGCCGCCGGGGAAACCGGGCGGACCAAGCAAGGGGCTATAGCTCAGTTGGTAGAGCGCCTGCATGGCATGCAGGAGGTCAGGAGTTCAATTCTCCTTAGCTCCACAGCAGATCCCGCCGGATCGGATTCGATCCGGCGGGATCTTTTTTGTGTCTCCGGGGCAGACGGGGGGATCGCCGTGAGGGGCCGCCCGGAAGCGGGCGGCCCCTCATCGGTGTTGGAGCTGTGGGCGCGGTGGGTACTCAGCGGCCCAGTGCGCGACGGCCGCGGCCCTGGGACACGACCGGGAGGTTGCGGGCGGGCGCCTGCGAGCGGGTGTCCTCCTCGATGCGCAGCGCGAGCGCCGGGCAGCGCCGCACCGCGCGCAGCGCCTTCGCCTCGGCGTACTGCGGCACCTTCGCCTGCGCGACGGTCGGGAAGCCGTCGGCGCCCAGCTGGAAGACCTCCGGCAGGATGTCCGCGCACAGGCCGTGGCCCCGGCACAGCGTCCAGTCGACGAAGATCTTCTGGCGGCTGCCACCGCTCTCCTCCTCCGCGCTGCCGCCCGGGATGCCCGTCGGGGCCCTGCCGCCCTCGAACAGCGGCAGGACGCCCTCCACGCGCCGGCCACAGCCATTGCCGAGGACATGCGCGGCGAGGTCGTCCGTGAACGCCTTCACGGTCGACTCCAGGAACATCGCGGAGCCGTCCGGGTGCGAGCACGCGCCGCGCCGCTTGACGTTCTTGGCGACCTGCTTGAGCGCCTCCAGGGCGGCCGGACCGCCGCCGTTGAGGATGTCCTCCATACCGCGCGCGGCGGCCGGCAGGCCGAGGTAGCAGGGACCGCACTGGCCCGCGCTCTCCTCCGCCAGCCACTGCGCCACACGCAGCGACTCGCCCAGCGGGCAGGTGTCCTGACTGATCGGCAGGATGGCGCCGGCGCCGAGCGCACCGCCCACGGCGTCCAGGGAGTTGCGCGAGACGACCGCCTCGTTCACGGTCGCCGCGTCGATCCACTTGCCGTGGTAGCCACCCGTCAGCACGCCCTGCGGCACGGGCGGAGCGCCGGCGAGCTGAAGGACGTAGCGCAGCGGGACGCCCGTGGGGACCTCGATCACCATGGGGCGGGCGACCGCGCCGGAGACGGTCAGCATGACGGTGCCCGGCTCGTCGTACAGGCCGGTGTTGCCGTAGCGCTCCGGGCCGATACGGGCGGCGATCGCGAGCTGGGCGAACGTCTCGGCGTTGGACAGCAGGGTCGGTGCGCCGCCCACGCCGTTCTGCGAGGCGCTGACCTTGCGGCCGGGCGGGACCGCCGGGCCGCCGTCGATGGAGCGGATCAGCGAGGCGGCGGCGCCGGTGACCATGCGGATCGGGTTGCGCTGCACGAAGGCGCGCAGCGCCGACCTACGGCTGTTGCTCAGGCCGCGCTCGGCCAGCGCGGCCTCCATGGAGCGCTCGGTGGACTCCCGGGTGACCCCCACCACGAGCGTGCGGGCACCCAGGGCCTCGGCGACGAGCAGCGCGCCGTCCAGGATGAGGTGAGGGGCACGGTTGATCAGCACCGTGTCCTTGCGGCAGGCGGGCTCGTCCTCACTGCCGTTGACGACGACCACCGGACGCACACCGCGCTTGATCGCCGCCTCTGCGACCGAGCGCAGCTTCTTGTGGAAGGGGAAGCCCGCGCCGCCGCGGCCCTTCAGGTTGATGTTCTCCGAGAGCTTCGCGAGCTGCTCTCCGCCCATCGGTTCGAGCGGCCCATGCACCTTCAGGTGCATGGGCAGATCGAGTCTTTCGACAAGGTCGAAGCCCGACGTGAGCTGGGGAAGTCCGACCACGCGGACTTCTGGGACGTCGGGCAGAGCCTCGTTCACTTAAAGCCTCCGGAAGGCGTGTTCCAAGGTTCGCCCGAACCCGGTGCGTCGAAGTCGTAGGGAGCACCGGGTCGTGAATCAGTGGCGGGACCGCTGTTGTACGTGTCAGTGGAGTTGTACGTACCGAAGGGGGCGTTCGACTCACCGGTGTCGTACACATCACTTCCGCCGTACCCGCCGGCGCCCGCGTTGCCGTAGGGCGGGATGTTGAATCCGGTGTCCTGGAGCGGGTCGTACGCCGACGGGGGCGCCTCGCCGACCGGCGGCGGGGACGGGATCGGCCAGCTGCCGGACGTGCTGCCGCCGCTGTCCATGCGCGGCATCGCCTCCGTGGCCTGCATGTCGAACGGCATGTCCATGCGCGCGGTCTGGTCGGCGGCCGGGTAGGACTGCTGACCGCGGGGCGTGTTGACGGCCCGGTAGGCGGCCGCGAAGCCGTTCGGCGGTTCCGGGGCGGCCGGCGGAGCGGGTGCCTCGAACGACGAGGTGCGCGACTCGCGGGACGGGCGCGGGTTCTCGTAACCCGGCAGCGACGCGCTGCTGCGCGTGGACGACGACGCGGTGTCGTTCATGCGGGCCCGGCTCTCCTCCAGCGCCTCGCGGCCCGTGCGCTCCCCGGCGCCCAGGATGTTGGTGAGCATGTCGGCGACCTGGAGCTTGATCGGGCGCGGCGCCGCGCGCAGCGCCAGGGCGGCCATCACCACGAGCAGGGACGCCATGTACAGGTACGTGAACAGCGGGCTCTTGACCGCGCGACCCGCGTAGAGTCCGTGCACCAGGGCCGCACACCAGGCCGGGTAGGCCAGCATGTGCATGGCGCGCCAACGGGCGGCGACGGGCGCCGGGGAGGCGAAGCGGCTGCGCAGCGCCCCGGTGATGCCCACGAAGATCATCAGCAGGCCGGCCAGGGAGCCGAGGCCGATCAGCCCTTCGATCCCGGTGACGCCGAGCGAGAACGGGATGATCGCGGCGATCAGCACCGTGTGGTCAAGTGCGATCTTCGTGGTGACGTGCAGCAGCAGGAACGCGATCGAGGCGACGGCCGTCGTCCGGTGCACCGCCTGACCGATGATCCGCTGGCGCGTGTTGAGGAAGACCCGGTCCTGGGCGACCAGGCCCCAGATCACCGAACAGCTGAGCGCGACGAGGGAGAGTACGCCCGCGCCGAAGTTCAGGAAGTCGCGGAAGGCGTCACCTCCGACCAGCACGACCACGGGTATGAGGAGCAGGACGACAGCGGACGCCACCCCGTAGGCCGACCGGCCTGTTGCGGGGAGCGAGCTGTTACTACGACGAGCGTTCATGGGGGCAACTCCGAGCAGTTCGGGAAAGCGGTCCCGATGCCGAACTCTAAGCGGCGCCATACCGGTGGGTACGAGGTTTGAGTTATTGCGTTGTTATCAAAGGACAATGCGCCTGTTGTGATGTCCCTTAGTGGCTGTTACGCGAAGTAATCTTTGAACCTGGTTCAGCTTTCGCCGGGTGCTTACGGTGTCACAGAGTCATACGTAAGAGCGTCGCGGCGTGCTCAGGGCCTGCGGTACCCTAGCGCAATGCGTGCCGTACGCCTTCTGCTTAGCGGGCCGCGCTGATCAGTCCCGACCCCCGGTGAGACGGGTCGGACTCGGCGCGGCGTCCCCTCCTGTGCGAGGGGATTTTTCGTTTCCCGAGAGACACAGCCGCTGGCAGAGACGATCGATGGAGCTTTGAGGATCATGAGCGAGACGAACCCCGCTGCCACCGCCGAGGTGGCCGCGCCGCACCGCTACACGGCCTCCGTGGCCGCCGAGATCGAGGCACGCTGGCAGGACTTCTGGGACGCCGAGGGCACCTACGCGGCGCCGAACCCCACGGGTGACCTGGCCGGCGACCCCGCCGTGGCGTCCCGCCCCAAGAGGTTCATCATGGACATGTTCCCGTACCCCTCCGGTGCGGGCCTGCACGTCGGCCACCCCCTGGGCTACATCGCCACCGATGTATTCGCCCGGTTCCAGCGCATGACCGGCCACAACGTCCTGCACACCCTGGGCTTCGACGCCTTCGGCCTGCCCGCCGAGCAGCACGCCGTGCAGACCGGCGAGCACCCCCGGGTCACCACCGAGGCGGCCATCACCAACATGAAGTCCCAGCTGCGCCGGCTGGGCCTGGGCCACGACAAGCGCCGCTCGTTCGCCACGATCGACCCGGACTACTACAAGTGGACCCAGTGGATCTTCCTGCAGATCTTCAACTCCTGGTACGACGACGAGGCGAAGAAGGCCCGCCCGATCACCGAGCTGATCGCCGAGTTCGAGTCCGGTGAGCGCGGCGTGCGCGGCGACCGCTCCTGGAACGAGCTGACCGACGCCGAGCGCGCCGACGTGCTGGGCGATTACCGCCTGGCCTACGCCTCCGACGCGCCCGTCAACTGGTGCCCCGGCCTGGGCACGGTCCTGGCCAACGAGGAGGTCACCGCCGACGGCCGCTCCGAGCGCGGAAACTTCCCCGTCTTCAAGGCCAAGCTGCGCCAGTGGAACATGCGCATCACCGCCTACGCCGACCGGCTGCTGGACGACCTGGAGGCGCTGGACTGGCCCGAGGCGATCAAGCTGCAGCAGCGCAACTGGATCGGCCGCTCCGAGGGTGCCCGCGTCGACTTCCCCGTGGACGGCGAGCGCATCACCGTCTTCACCACCCGCCCCGACACCCTGTTCGGTGCCACCTACATGGTGCTGGCCCCCGAGCACCCGCTGGTCGAGAAGTTCACCCCGGCCGCCTGGCCGGAGGGCACCCACGACGTGTGGACCGGTGGCCACGCCACGCCCACCGAGGCCGTCGCCGCCTACCGCGCGCAGGCCGCCTCCAAGTCCGACGTCGAGCGCCAGGCCGAGGCCAAGGACAAGACCGGCGTCTTCATCGGCGCGTACGCCACCAACCCGGTCAACGGCGACAAGGTCCCCGTCTTCATCGCCGACTACGTCCTGATGGGCTACGGCACCGGCGCGATCATGGCTGTGCCGGCGGGTGACCAGCGCGACTTCGAGTTCGCGCGCGCCTTCGAACTGCCGATCCACTGCATCGTCGAGCCGACCGACGGCCGCGGCACCGACACCTCGACGTGGGACAACGCCTTCGGGTCGTACGACGCGAAGATCATCAACTCCTCCAACGACGAGGTCTCCCTGGACGGCCTGGGCGTCGTCGAGGCCAAGGCCCGCATCACCGAGTGGCTGACGAGCAAGGGCATCGGCGAGGGCACCGTCAACTTCCGGCTGCGCGACTGGCTGTTCAGCCGCCAGCGCTACTGGGGCGAGCCCTTCCCCATCGTCTACGACGAGGACGGCATCGCCCACGCCCTGCCCGAGTCGATGCTGCCGCTGGAGCTGCCCGAGGTCGAGGACTACTCGCCGCGCACCTTCGACCCGGACGACGCCGACACCCAGCCCGAGACGCCGCTGTCGCGCAACGAGGACTGGGTCGACGTCACCCTGGACCTGGGCGACGGTCCCAAGCGGTACCGGCGTGAGACCAACACCATGCCCAACTGGGCGGGCTCCTGCTGGTACGAGCTGCGCTACCTGGACCCGCACAACAGCGAGAAGCTGGTCGACCCGGCCATCGAGCAGTACTGGATGGGCCCGCGCGAGGGCCAGCCGCACGGCGGCGTCGACCTGTACGTCGGTGGCGCCGAGCACGCGGTGCTGCACCTGCTGTACGCGCGCTTCTGGTCCAAGGTCCTGTTCGACCTGGGGCACGTCTCCTCCGCGGAGCCGTTCCACAAGCTGTTCAACCAGGGCATGATCCAGGCCTTCGTCTACCGCGACAGCCGTGGCTTCGCCGTACCGGCCGCCGAGGTGGAGGAGCGCGACGGCGCCTACTACTACCAGGGCGAGAAGGTCTCCCGACTGCTGGGCAAGATGGGCAAGTCCCTGAAGAACGCGGTCACTCCGGAGTCCATCTGTGCCGAGTACGGTGCCGACACGCTGCGCCTGTACGAGATGGCGATGGGCCCGCTGGACGTCTCCCGGCCGTGGGACACGCGCGCGGTGGTGGGCCAGTTCCGGCTGCTGCAGCGGCTGTGGCGCAACGTCGTCGACGAGGCCACCGGTGAGGTGACCGTCGTCGACGCCGAGCCCGACGAGGACACCCTGCGGGCGCTGCACAAGGCGATCGACGGCGTCCGCCAGGACCTGGAGGGCCTGCGCTTCAACACCGCCATCGCCAAGGTCACCGAGCTGAACAACCACCTGACCAAGGCGGGCGGGGCGGTGCCGCGCTCCGTCGCCGAGCCGCTGGTGCTGATGGCCGCGCCGCTGGCCCCGCACATCGCCGAGGAGCTGTGGCGCCGGCTGGGCCACACCGACTCGGTCGTCCACCAGGACTTCCCCGTCGCCGACCCGGCGTACGTCGTGGACGAGACCGTGACCTGCGTCGTGCAGATCAAGGGCAAGGTCAAGGCGCGCCTGGAGGTCTCGCCGGCCATCTCCGAGGACGAGCTGGAGAAGGTCGCGCTGTCCGACGAGAAGGTCGTCGCGGCACTGGACGGGGCGGGCATCCGCAAGGTGATCGTGCGCGCGCCGAAGCTGGTGAACATCGTTCCGGCGTAGGTCCCGGGACGCGCGGTGTTCGAGTGGGGGTAGTCCCCTACGGGCAGGTTCGGGGTTCTTGTGGAACTCCGGACCTGCCCTTTGCGTTTACCGTGGAAGAGCGGCGCGAGACGTGCCGCGACCGTTCGGAGGAGGAGCGCCGTGGAAGCAGTGATCCCCGTCATCGTCCTGCTCTTCGTGCTTTTCCTGGCACTCGGCACCTACGCCACGGTGAAGGTCGTCGGCGCCGCCAAGCGCGGCGTGGACCGCACCATCCACCAGGCCCGCCGCACGGTCGAGGACCACACCCTGCGCGCCAAGTCCTTCACCCAGACCGGCCCGGCGGGCGAGATCGCCCAGCTCCGCCTCAAGCTGCGCACCTCGATGCGTGCCACCCAGGACGCGCTGTACGCGGGCGTGACCCACGACGAGTCCCTCAGGGAGTCCCTCGGCCTCTTCCAGCGCCTCAGCACGCACGGACTCGAACTGGACGGCGAGCTCAAGCGCCTGGAGTCCGAGCCGGACCGCGCCACGCTCGCCGCCCGGCTGCCCGAGCTGCGCGAGCGTACGGAGCGCATCACCGGTTCCGCCGACTCCCTGCGCTGGGCGGCCCGCGACCGGGCCCAGCACTTCGCCGGCGACGACCTCGACGCCCTGAGCGCACAGATCGACGTGGAGGCAGGCGCGTTGCGCCACTGGACGACGCCGGAGACCGCGACCCCGCCGCCCTCGTGGCCCGAGGCGCCCGCGACCGACGCCGCGAAGGAAGAGCAGACCTGGCCGGGCAAGGCGCGGTCGCAGGAGGCAGCGGAGCCGACCCGGCCCGCGATCACCCCGCCGGGAGCGCGCCCCACCTACCCCTGGCAGAAGAAGCCCCGCCCCGAGAGCACGACATGATCCCGCCACACCCGCCCCAGGTGAGAGGGGCCGGGCTGCCGCGGGGGCACTACGGCAGGTAACCTCCAGCTCATGTCCCGCCATGTCGCGATCGTCACCGATTCAACGGCCTACCTGCCGCAGTGGACGATGGAGCGCCACGGCATCACCGCGGTACCCCTGACCGTGGTCCTCGGCGACCGTGCGCTCGAAGAGGGCAACGAGATCTCGACCCGTTCCCTGGCCCAGGCGCTCCAGAAGCGACGCCCCGTCACCACCTCGCGCCCCAGCCCCCAGCTGTTCGCGGAGACCTACCGCAAGGTCGCCGAGTCCGGTGCCACCGGCATCGTCTCCCTCCACCTGTCCGCCGAGCTCTCCGGCACCTATGACGCGGCGGTCGTCGCCGCACGTGAGGCGCCGGTGCCGGTGCGGGTGGTGGACACCGGGATGGTCGCGATGGCGCTCGGGTTCTGCGCGCTCGCCGCGTGCGAGGTGGCGGAGACGGGCGGCACGGTGGACGAGGCCGTCACGGCGGCGGAGAAACGGGCCGCCGGCACATCCGCCTACTTCTACGTCGACACCCTCGACTATCTGCGCCGCGGCGGCCGGATCGGCGCCGCTCAGGCCCTGTTGGGCTCCGCGCTCGCGGTGAAGCCGCTGCTGCAACTCGACGACGGGCGCATCGACCTCCTGGAGAAGGTACGGACGGCGTCGAAGGCGATCGCCCGCCTCGAGGAACTCGTCGCCGACCGCGCGGGCAACGCGTCCGTCGACATCGCCGTCCACCATCTTGCCGCCCCCGACCGGGCGTCGGCCCTCGCGGACCGCCTACGCGCACGCGTGCCCGGCCTGGCCGACCTGCATGTGAGCGAGGTGGGTGCGGTGATCGGGGCGCACACGGGGCCCGGCCTGCTGGGGGTTGTGGTCTCGCCGCGGTGAGGGGCTGTCGCCGGTCACTCGTGCGGGTGGCGGAGTTGTCCACAACCGGGGGGTAGTCCCCGGGAATTGAGCAAGATCATCGCGGGTCGGCCGGGTGCGTCGATCCTCGTCCCATGGCACTTCGATCACGCTCACGCACAGCGACCGCGACGAGTGGACCGGGCCGTGGGGCCACGTCCGACATCCGCACCCGCGACCGGCGCCGCCGCCCGCCCACGGGAAGCCGCGCCGCCCGCCATCGGCATGTGTCGGCGGAGGAACTGCGCCGACGCGCGGAGGTGTTGTTCGCGCAACCGGTGGGAGAGCGAGGGCAGTCGGGGAGTGGGCCGCCGGGGGAGGGGCGGGCCGCCGGGCCGGTCGCGGGTGTGGGCGTCGCGCCTGCCGGTGCGGAGGTGGCCGCGCCTGCCGGTGCGGAGATGGCCGCCTCTGCGGGGTCCCCTTGGCCGGGTGAACCCGAGAACTCGGGTGAGGCGCCGCGTGCTTGGGCGAGGGCACGGTTCGGGCTCGCTCTGCGGGAGCGGATGCCGGTGTGGTTGCAGGCGCGGTGCGGGCTGGAGCGGCGCAGCGTACTGGCGCTCACGGCACTGCTCGCCGTCGCCGCGGCTTTCGCCGTCCAGCACTTCTGGGCCGGGCGGCCCCAGCCCGTACAGGCACCCCAGGTGGTGCGGGCGGCGGCTCCGTACGACGCACGGGAGCACGGCAGGGCCGCGGCCGAGCCCGGCGGTGCCTCGGCCGGTGCGCCCACGGCCACCGGCACGACCGGCGCGGAGATCGTCGTGGACGTCAGCGGCAAGGTCCGTGAACCGGGGATCCACCACCTCCCGGCCGGCTCACGCGTGGCCGACGCGTTGCGCGCGGCCGGCGGGGTGAGGCCGGGCACGAACACCGACAGCCTCAACCGCGCCCGCTTCCTCGTGGACGGGGAACAGGTGATCGTCGGCGGGCCCGCAGCTGCTCCGGGCGCTGGTCCGGGCCCCGCAGGCGCCGGTCCGGCAGCCGGTGCGCCGGGCGGAGCCGCGCCCGCGACACCGGTGTCCCTCAACACGGCCACCGTGGACCAGCTCGACACCCTCCCGGGCGTAGGGCCCGTGCTGGCCCAGCACATCATCGACTACCGCACCCGGCACGGCGGCTTCCGCTCGGTCGACGAGCTGCGCGAGGTCAACGGCATCGGCGAACGCCGCTTCGCCGACCTGCGGAACCTCGTACGGCCATGAGGGCCGGCCGTGTGGTGCCGACCGGTGAGGGTGTGCCGCCCGGCGAGGGTGCGCTGTCCGGGGAGGGCGTGCAGCCCGGGGAGGGCGTGCAGCCCGGGGAGGGTCTGCCGTCCGCCCCCGACGATGTTTCCCCCGCCCGCCCTTCCGTGCACGCCGCCTCGGGGAACCGGCTCGGAGCCGCTCGCCCCCGTCAGGAGGCACCGACGGATCTGCGCCTCGTGCCGCCCGCGCTCGCCGCGTGGATGACGGCGGCCCTGGCGTTGGACGCGTTGCCGGGAGTGGTCGCCGGAGTCGGTGGGGTGTGCCTGGGGCTGGCTGCCGTACTGCTGGCGGTGCGGCGGCGTGGGGGAGTGGGTGGCGCCCATGAGCCGGGGCGTGGCGGTGCGTGGTCGCGTACGACGGTTGCCGCCGTGCTGCTCTGTGTGGCCGCGGCGGCCGCCTCGGCCGGGCTGCACGGGGCGGATCTGCGTCGTGGACCGGTGCCGGTGCTGGCCCGGCAGTACGCCACGGTGACCGCGGAGGTGGAGGTCACCGCAGACCCTCGGCTCAGTCGGCCCCGCGTCACCGGGAACCACGCGGCCCGTCCCGCCGTGCTGATCGGCGCGGAGGTCCGGCGAGTCGGGGAGGTGAGCACACGCGCGCCGGTGCTGGTGATCGTCGACGTCGATGGGCCCGGTGGTGGGGCTGGGGCTGAGAAGGCCGCACAGCGTTCCCCCTGGCTCACCCTCCTGCCCTCCACGAGGCTCCGGATCAGCGGACGGCTCGCGCCGGCGTTGGTCGGCGCTGACCGGGTCGCGGCCGTGCTGCGGGTGCGGGAGCGGGCGGCGCCGGAGGCTGATCGGTCGCGGGCGGTGCCGGAGGCGGCGCGGGAGCGGGCGGCGCCTGGAGTGACGGGGAAGCGGGCGGCGCCTGGAGGGACGGGGAAGTGGGCGGCGCCTGGAGTGGCGGGGAAGTGGGCGGCGCCTGGAGTGGCGGGGAAGTGGGCGGCGCCTGGAGTGGCGGGGAAGTGGGCGGCGCCTGGAGCGGCGGGGAAGTGGGCGGCGCCTGGAGCGGCGGCGCCGATGGCGGCGGGGACGCGGGCGGGGCCGGACGTGGTGGGGCAGCCGTCGGGGGCGCAGCGGCTGGCGGGGCGGTTGCGGGCGGGGTTGCGGGAGGCGACCGACGGGTTGCCGGCGGACGCCAGGGCGTTGCTGCCGGGGCTGGTCGTCGGGGACACCGCGCGCATCACGCCCGAGCTGGAGGAGGCTTTCGAGGAGACCGACCTCGCGCACACCCTGGCCGTGTCCGGCAGCAACCTCACGATCATCCTCGCCCTGCTCCTCGGACCGCCCGGCCTCGCCCAGCGCGTCGAGCGCCGCGGCCTCGCCCCGCGTCTCGGCATCCCCCTGCGGGCCACCGCACTGCTCGGCGGAGCGCTCACGCTCGGGTTCGTCGTCGTGTGCCGGCCCGACCCGAGTGTGCTGCGGGCCGCGGCCTGCGGAGCGGTCGTCCTGCTCGCCCTCGCCACCGGCCGCCGCCGCTCGCTGGTCCCGGCACTGGCGACGGCCGTCCTGCTGCTGGTGCTGTACGACCCGTGGCTGGCCCGCAGCTACGGCTTCCTGCTCTCCGTCCTGGCCACCGGCGCCCTGCTCACGCTGGCGCCCCGCTGGAGCGGCGCGTTGCGCGACCGCGGGGTTCCGCCCCGGCTGGCGGAGGCCCTGGCCGCGGCGGGAGCGGCCCAGGCACTGTGCGCGCCGGTCGTGGCGGTGCTGTCGGCCCGGGTGAGCCTGGTGGCGGTGCCGTGCAACCTGCTGGTGGAGTTCGCGGTCGCGCCTGCCACGGTGCTGGGGTTCGCCGCGCTGGCGGTGGCGCCGGTGGCGCTGCCGGTGGCCAAGGCGCTGGCGTGGGGCGCGAGTTGGCCCGCAGGCTGGATCGCGGACGTGGCGCGGACCGGGGCGGCGCTGCCCGGCGCGGGAGTGGACTGGCCGGGCAGCTGGACGGGCGCATTGCTGCTGGCCCTCGCCACGGCGACGGTCGTCCTCGTCGGCAGGCGGCTCCTGCGACATCCCTGGCTGTGTGGGGCGTGCGGGCTGCTGCTCCTGCTCGTGGTGGTGCAGCCGCCGCCGCTGACCCGGGTGGTCACGGGCTGGCCGCCGCCTGGCTGGCGGTTCGCGATGTGCGACGTGGGCCAGGGCGACGCGACGGTGCTCGCGGCCGGCGAGGGCACCGGGGTGGTGGTGGACGCCGGGCCCGATCCGACGCTGGTCGACCGGTGCCTGCGTGACCTCGGCATCACCAGGGTCCCCCTCGTCGTCCTGACCCACTTCCACGCCGACCACGTGGCCGGTCTGCCGGGCGTGCTGCGGGGGCGCGCGGTGGGCGCGATCCAGACGACAGGCTTCGAAGAGCCCGCCGACCAGGTGGAGTTCGTACGGATGGAGGCGGCGGCACATCACGTTCCCCTCACCCGGGCCGGCGCCGGGGAGGAGCGTCGGATCGGCGCCCTCTCCTGGCAGGTGCTGTGGCCGCCGCCTCATCCGGTGCCGGAGCCGGAGGGCCCCAACGACGCCAGCGTCACGCTGCTGGCCCGCTCGGCCGGGCTGCGCCTGCTGCTGCTCGGCGACCTCGAACCCCCGGCGCAGCGGGCCCTGTTGCGGTCACCGGAGGCCCCGCTGCTGGGCGGTGTCGACGTGCTCAAGGTGGCCCATCACGGCTCGGCCTACCAGGACCCGGACCTCATACGTATGGTGGCTCCCCGGCTCGCCCTGATCAGCTGCGGCGCGGACAACCCGTACGGGCATCCCGCGCCCAGCACGGTCGCGGCGCTGCGGGCCGGGGGCGCGACGGTGCTGCGCACGGACGAGGACGGCGCGGTGGCGGTCGCCGTCCTGGGCGGTGAGCTGCGGGTGGCGCGAGACTGAGGGAATGAACTCCGCACAGGTTGACGCCTACCTCCGCCGCCTGGGGGTCGCCCACCCGGCATGGCCCACCATCGACGTCCTGCGCGAACTGCACCTGCGCCACCTGCAGACCGTGCCCTTCGAGAACCTGTCGATCCATCTCGGCGAGGAGATCGTGCTGGAGGAGAAGCGACTGCTGGACAAGGTGCTGGGCGCGGGCCGGGGAGGGTTCTGCTACGAACTGAACGGGGTGTTCGCGGCGCTGCTCACCGCGCTGGGCTTCGACGTCACGGTCCTCGCGGCCCGGGTGTACGGGGAGGAGGGGCGGCTCGGGATCCCGTACGACCACATGGCGCTGCGGGTGCGGACGGTGGACGCGGGCGCCTGGCTGGCGGACATCGGCTTCGGGACGCACAGCCACTACCCGCTGGCGTTCGAGGAGCGGGGCGAACAGGTGGATCCCGGTGGTGTGTTCCGGATCGTCGAGGCGGGCCCGGACGCCGCTGGGGCGCGGGGTGGGGCGCCCGGGGCGGCAGGTGCCGCCGATCTGGACGTCATCCGCGACGGCAGGCCCGAGTACCGCCTGGAGGTGCGGCCACGGGTGCTCGGTGACTTCGCCGTCGGGGCCTGGTGGCACAGCACCGCGCCGACCTCGCACTTCATGCGATCGCTCGTCTGTTCGCGGGTCACGGAGGGCGGCGGAAGGGTCACGCTGAGCGGACGCAGACTCACGGAGACGGCCGCCGACGGCAGACGTGAGGAGCGGGAGCTGACCACGGACGAGGATGTGCTGACGGCGTACCGGGACCGGTTCGGGATCGAGCTGACCTCGGTGCCGACCGTGCGGACCGCATGACAGGGGGAGGGGAGGGGTGGCCGACAATGGCCCGGTGAGTGATGTGAGACATGTGCTGGTGCTGCCCGACCGCGACGCGGCTCAGGAGGTGGCGGAGGCGTTCGGGGAGCGGTTCGGGACCACGGAGGAGCCGCGGCTGGTGCGGGACGCTCTGGCCGGTGAGGACGACGCCGAGGACGCGCAGTGGCTGGTCGTCCTGCGGGACGAGGAGGAACGGCTGGATCCCGGGGAGCTGGACGCGTTCGCCGGGGAGTGGGACGGCTGGCGCGAGGAGCCGTAGCCCGGCGGGCCCGGCACGCTGGTAGCCCCGGGCCCGGCACGCGGGTAGCCCCGGGCCCGGCACGCGGGCCCCGTTGTCAGTGGCCCGTGGGATGCTTGTCGCGATGGCCAGGAAGACTGCGAATGACGACCCTCTCGCCCCCGTGACGCTCGCCGTGGGCCAGGAGGACCTCCTGCTCGACCGTGCCGTGCAGGAGGTGGTGGCCGCCGCCAGGGCCTCCGACGCCGACACGGACGTACGCGACCTGACCCCGGACCAGTTGCAGCCCGGGACGCTCGCCGAGCTGACGAGTCCGTCGCTCTTCGCCGAGCGCAAGGTCGTCGTCGTACGCAATGCGCAGGACCTGTCGGCCGACACGGTCAAGGACGTGAAGGCGTATCTGGGCGCGCCCGCCGAGGAGATCACCCTCGTGCTGCTGCACGCGGGCGGAGCCAAGGGCAAGGGACTCCTCGACGCCGCCCGCAAGGTGGGCGCGCGCGAGGTGGCCTGCCCGAAGATGACGAAGCCCGCTGACCGGCTGGCCTTCGTGCGGGGCGAGTTCCGGGCGCTTGGGCGGTCGGCCACGCCCGAGGCGTGTCAGGTGTTGGTGGACGCCATCGGCAGCGACCTGCGGGAGCTGGCGTCGGCGGCGTCCCAGCTGACCGCCGACGTCGAGGGGACGATCGACGAGGCCGTCGTCGGGCGGTACTACACGGGGCGGGCCGAGGCGTCGAGCTTCACGGTCGCCGACCGGGCCGTCGAGGGGCGGGCGGCGGAGGCGCTGGAGGCGCTGCGCTGGTCGCTCTCGACGGGAGTGGCGCCCGTGCTGATCACGAGCGCGCTGGCGCAGGGCGTGCGGGCGATCGGCAAGCTGTCCTCGGCGCGGGGCGGGAGACCCGCGGACCTGGCGCGGGAGCTGGGGATGCCGCCGTGGAAGATCGACCGGGTGCGCCAGCAGATGCGGGGGTGGACACCGGACGGGGTCGCCGTCGCCCTGCGCGCGGTGGCCGAGGCGGACGCGGGAGTGAAGGGCGGCGGGGACGACCCCGGGTACGCGCTGGAGAAGGCGGTCGTGACGATCGCGCGGGCGGCGCGTTCCCGAGGACGCGGATAGCCCCCCGCGGGAGGAGAATCGTGCGTATCAGCCGTACATCGCCGAACACGGAAGGGTGGCGATCGCCATGGCTGAACACCCGCACGCGGCGCTCGTCCGCAAGGGCTACGACGCCTTCCAGCGCGGGGACATGGACACCCTGCGCGGGCTCATGACCGGGGACTGTACGCACCACGTACCCGGATCCCACCCGCTCTCGGGAGACTTCAAGGGGGTCGACTCGATCTTCGACGGGTACTACAGCCGACTCGGCTCGGAGACGGACGGGTCGTTCCGGGTCGCACTGCTCAACGTGTTCGTCGACGGGCGCGGGCACGCCGTCTCGGTGCACCGCTTCATCGCCGACCGGGGCGGCAAGCACATCGACGAGAACGGAGGCATCGTCTTCCGGATCGTCGGAGACAAGATCAGCGACCTCGACGAATGTGTCGAGGACATCGACAAGGGCAACGCGTTCTGGTCGTGACCCCGGCGGCGCTGACCGGCTGGAGCGCGCCGAGGGGAAACCCGAGACCGGACACATGCCGGAGGCCCCGGCTCCCGCCCTGGGGAAGGGCGGGGGCCGGGGCCTCCGGTTCAAGCTGCGGGATCCGCGCCCGCGTGGCGAACGCAGGCCGCGCGCGGATCCGAGGGTGCCGGTCGGGAGCGGATGAGAGAGGGCCCGCTCTGGGTCCTTCCGGCGGTCAGATCAGAAAGGGGGTTCAGCCCTTGAGGGACGCGACCTTGGACGCAAGCGCCGACTTCTTGTTGGCGGCCTGGTTCTTGTGGATGACGCCCTTCGAGACGGCCTTGTCGAGCTGACGCGCGGCAGCGCGCTGGTACTCGGTGGCCTTCTCGACGTCACCCGCGGCAGCGGCCTCACGGGCCTTGCGGACCGCGGTCTTCAGGGAGGACTTGACGGCCTTGTTGCGCAGCCGGGCCTTCTCGTTGGTCTTGATCCGCTTGATCTGGGACTTGATGTTCGCCACGAATGAGCCTTTGCAGGTTCAGGCACGGGGCCGCACGGGTCCCGTACCGATGATTTTCTTGAGGCGTGTCTCGCGCTGAGAGGGCATGAGACACAGCCACCCAGGCTACCAGTGGCCCATCCCGTGGCCCAAACCGGTCGCAGGTCCCCGCCCGTGGGACCATGGAGGCTACGTATCGATCCGACCAGAGCCGCTGACCCTGCGGATACCTCAAGAATCAGGACCCTGCGTGCCCGCGACCCCTAAGAATGTGCCCGAGCCGAGCCGTACCGACCCGGCTCTGATCCGCAATTTCTGCATCATCGCGCACATCGACCACGGCAAGTCCACGCTCGCCGACCGGATGCTCCAGCTGACCGGTGTGGTCGAGCAGCGGCAGATGCGTGCTCAGTATCTCGACCGCATGGACATCGAGCGTGAGCGCGGCATCACGATCAAGTCCCAGGCGGTGCGTCTGCCGTGGGCTCCGACCACGGATCCCGGCAACACGCACATCCTCAACATGATCGACACCCCGGGGCACGTCGACTTCACCTACGAGGTCTCACGGTCGCTCGCCGCCTGCGAGGGGACCGTGCTCCTCGTCGACGCCGCCCAGGGCATCGAGGCGCAGACCCTCGCCAACCTCTACCTGGCGATGGAGAACGACCTCAAGATCATCCCTGTGCTCAACAAGATCGACCTGCCGGCCGCCCAGCCGGAGAAGTTCTCCGAGGAACTCGCCAACCTCATCGGCTGTGACCCCGAGGACGTCCTCAAGGTCTCCGCCAAGACGGGCGTGGGCGTCGACGCGCTGCTCGACAAGGTGGTCCGGGAGATCCCGCCGCCGGTCGGTGTCAAGGACGCCCCCGCGCGCGCCATGATCTTCGACTCCGTGTACGACTCGTACCGCGGCGTGGTCACGTACGTCCGTGTCATCGACGGCCAGCTCAACAAGCGTGAGCGGATCCGGATGATGTCCACGGGCGCCACGCACGAGCTGCTGGAGATCGGCACCAACTCGCCCGAGATGCTCCCCGCCGACGGCCTCGGCGTCGGCGAGGTGGGCTATCTGATCACCGGTGTGAAGGACGTCCGCCAGTCCAAGGTGGGTGACACGATCACGACCCTGCACAAGGGGGCCACCGAGGCGCTCGGCGGGTACAAGGACCCCAAGCCCATGGTCTTCTCCGGGCTGTATCCGCTGGACGGCTCCGACTATCCCGAGCTGCGCGACGCCCTGGACAAGCTCCAGCTGAACGACGCCGCGCTCGTGTACGAGCCGGAGACCTCCGCCGCCCTCGGCTTCGGCTTCCGCGTCGGCTTCCTCGGCCTGCTGCACCTCGACGTGATCCGCGAGCGGCTGGAGCGCGAGTTCGGCCTCGACCTGATCGCCACCGCGCCCAACGTGGTCTACCGCGTGGACATGGAGGACGGCACCGAGCACATCGTCACCAACCCGAGCGAGTTCCCCGAGGGGAAGATCGGCGAGGTGTACGAGCCGGTCGTGCGCGCCACCATCCTGGCGCCGACCGAGTTCATCGGCTCGATCATGGAGCTGTGCCAGACCCGGCGCGGCACCCTGCTCGGCATGGACTACCTCTCCGAGGACCGGGTCGAGATCCGCTACACCCTCCCGCTCGCCGAGATCGTCTTCGACTTCTTCGACCAGCTGAAGTCCAAGACCCGCGGCTACGCCTCCCTCGACTACGAGCCCACCGGCGAGCAGACCAGCTCACTCGTCAAGGTCGACATCCTGCTGCACGGCGACAAGGTGGACGCCTTCTCGGCGATCACCCACAAGGACGCCGCGTACGCGTACGGCGTGCGGCTCGTCGCCAAGCTGCGCGAACTCATCCCGCGGCAGGCCTTCGAGGTGCCCATCCAGGCCGCCATCGGCTCCCGGGTGATCGCCCGTGAGACGATTCGCGCCATCCGCAAGGACGTCCTCGCCAAGTGCTACGGCGGTGACATCTCCCGTAAGCGGAAGCTGCTGGAGAAGCAGAAGGAGGGCAAGAAGCGGATGAAGATGGTGGGTTCCGTGGAAGTTCCGCAGGAGGCCTTCATCGCCGTGCTCTCCAGCGATGACAGCGCGGGGTCGGGCAAGGGCAAGAAGTAACCGAGGGTTACACGTTGCGCCACCGGCAAAATGGTCATAAAGGGGCCCGTCGTGCGAAAGCGCGGCGGGCCCCTGTGCGCGTATGTGGTTGCTCTCTGTAGAAAGTGACAGGGCGAGGAGACTTACGCACCGGGCGGTCGAGCTTTACGCTGATGCCTGCTCGATAGTTACTCGCGAGTTAAACAAGGGCGCGCGAGTGCATTGGCGCGTCAGTGAAACCAGCCGCATTTGAGCCAGCCGCACCGCCGCGGGCCCCGGAGGATGTCGTGAGCGACACACAGACCCTGATCGAGAACCGTCCGCCGTCCGTGGCGGGCCTCTTCCTGGACCGCGTGACAGCCACGCCGGACGCCGAGGCATACCGCTATCCCGTGCCTCCCGCCTCCGGCCAGGGTCCCGACGACTGGAAGTCGCTGACCTGGTCGCAGGCCGCCGAGCGTGTCTACGCCATCGCGGCCGGCCTGATCGAGCTGGGCGTACAGCCGGAGCAGCGCATCGCCCTCGCCTCCGCCACCCGCCTCGAGTGGATCCTCGCGGACCTCGGCATCATGTGCGCCGGCGCCGCCACGACCACCGTCTACCCGCAGACCAACGCCGAGGAGTCGGCGTTCATCCTCTCCGACTCCGAGAGCCGGGTGCTGATCGCCGAGGACGCGGCCCAGCTCGCCAAGGCCGTCGAGAAGCGCGCCGAGCTGCCCGACCTCACCCATGTCGTGGTGATCGACTCGGCCGGTGTCGAGACCGCCGACTGGATCCTCACCCTCGACGAGCTGGAGAAGCGCGGCGCCGCCCGCCTGGAGAAGGACCCCGAGCTGATCAAGGAGCGGGTCGGGGCGATCACCTCCGAGCAGCTCGCCACCCTCATCTACACCTCCGGCACCACCGGCCGCCCCAAGGGCGTGCGTCTGCCGCACGACAACTGGTCGTACATGGCGAAGGCGATCGCCGCGACCGGGCTGATCAGCGGCGAGGACGTGCAGTACCTGTGGCTGCCGCTCGCCCACGTCTTCGGCAAGGTGCTCACCTCCGGCCAGATCGAGGTCGGCGGCGTCACCGCCGTCGACGGCCGCGTGGACAAGATCATCGAGAACCTTCCGATCGTCCAGCCGACGTACATGGCGGCCGTACCGCGCATCTTCGAGAAGGTCTACAACGGCGTCGCCGCCAAGGCCCGCGCGGGCGGCGCCGCCAAGTACAAGATCTTCCAGTGGGCGGCGGAGGTCGCCCGTGAGTACGCCAAGGTCAGCCAGGACAACTTCCGCCGCACCGGCACGGCCTCCGTGCCGTTCGGGCTCGGGGCGAAGCACAAGGCCGCCGACGCGCTCGTCTACGCCAAGCTCCGCGAGGCCTTCGGCGGCAAACTCCGCGCGTGCGTCTCCGGCTCGGCCGCCCTCGCGCCGGAGATCGGCTACTTCTTCTCGGGCGCGGGCATCCACATCCTCGAGGGCTACGGCCTCACGGAGTCGTCCGCGGCCTCCTTCGTGAACCCCGGCGAGGCCTACCGCACCGGCACGGTCGGCAAGCCGCTGCCCGGCACGGAGGTACGCATCGCGGATGACGGGGAGATCCTGCTGCGGGGCCCCGGCATCATGGAGGGCTACCACAAGCTGCCCGAGAAGACCGTCGAGGTGCTGGAGTCGGACGGGTGGTTCCACACCGGGGACATCGGTGAGCTGTCGCCCGACGGGTACCTGCGGATCACCGACCGCAAGAAGGACCTCATCAAGACGTCCGGCGGCAAGTACATCGCGCCCGCGGAGGTCGAGGGGCAGTTCAAGGGCGTGTGCCCGTACGTGTCCAACATCCTCGTGCACGGTGCGGACCGGAACTTCTGCACGGCGCTGATCGCTCTGGACGAGGTCGCGATCCTCGACTGGGCGAAGGAGAACGGGCTGGAGGGGAAGGCGTACGCGGAGGTCGTGGCGGCGCCGGCGACGGTCTCGATGGTCGAGGCATATGTGAAGGAGCTCAACGCGGGGCTTCAGAAGTGGCAGACGATCAAGAAGTTCCGGTTGCTGCCCCGGGATCTCGACGTGGAGCACGGGGAGATCACGCCGAGTCTGAAGTTGAAGCGGCCGGTCGTCGAGCGGGAGTACCAGTACCTCATCGACGAGATGTACGCGGGGTCTCGGGAGGCGTAGGGGGTGGCGGGGACCGTTCGCGGCTGCGGGTTCGTCGTGGCTTGTCGCGCAGTTCCCCGCGCCCCTTCGGGGCGCTGTCAGGCGCCGGAGCTTCCTGACCTTTGCTCGTAGGTCTTCCCGTTCCTGGGTCTTGCGGTACAGGCCCAGGAACACGTTTGTTCACGGCCAGTGCACGCAGGTCGAATGCTCGAATCCGGTCCTGTTTCTGACCGTCTTCGAGCACACGCATAGCACTGTTCTCACTCATGACGGCCCACTTCGGTAACTCGGCGCTTATGGGCGCGGCCAGTCTGTCACTCTGTCCGCATCGACCGAGGCGTACTCGTCCGAACTGCTCGGGGAGCTGTCCATGAGGGCCATTCCGACGCAATGGGAGACCGTTTCCCTTGCCTCTGATGCGCCTGCGCACCAGCGTGCGCAGGCGCGCGCGGCCCTGTCCGGAAGCTCCCTCGCGCCCGGATCCGCCCGCGCACTGCTGCGCGCGGCGCTCGAGGAGTGGACCGACCTCGGCCTGCCCGGCACCGCATACGTGACCGAGCGGCTGGCCGAGGACGCGATGCTCGTCGTCAGCGAACTCGTCACCAACGCCGTCGTGCACGCCGGGACCGACGTCGAGCTGGTGTGCGGCCTGGACGAGACGGGCGCGGTGGTGGTGGAGGTCTCCGACCACCATCCCTCGCGCGCCCCCCGCGACGGCGCCCCCGAGACGCCGTACGACACACCGGAGTACGGACGCGGCCTGCGGCTGGTCTCCGCGCTTTCCGAGACCTGGGGCGTCACCTTCCGCAGGGGCGCCAAGACGGTGTGGGCACGCATACCGGCCGACGGGGAGGGCTACGGCGAGGACGTCCGGGAGGACGCGAGCGGGCTGAGCGGCGCGCACACCGGCGCGATGGATGCGCACGCGGGCGCGATGGAGATGTACAGCGCCGCGCACACCCCGGTGTACGCCTGGAGCGGCGCCGGCTTGCACACGCCCGAAGCTTTCCCGGCCCCCGAAGCTTTCCAGACCTCCGAAGCGTTCCAGGCCCTCGAAGCTCCCCAAGCCCCCGGAGCTCCCCAGGTCCTCGCCGCTCCAGCAGCCCGGGAAGCCTTCGAACCCCGGCGGGCCCCCGAGCGCGACTGGCTCAATCGCGGTGCCCTCTCCTTCCTCGCCGAGGCCTCCGACCTCCTCGCCGGGCAGCTCGACGAGGATCTCGTCGCCTCGCTCACCGCCCAGCTGGTCGTGCCGCGCCTCGCCGACTGGTGCGCGGTGTGGCTGGAGGACGAGCTCAGCGGCCGTGGCGGCTGGACGGCGGACGGCACCGCGGGCGCCGGGCCGCGCCTCGCCCGGGTCTGGCACGGCAGCGAGAACCGCATCGAGGAACTGCGCCGGGCCCTGGAGAAGGACCCACCGAGCCCACCCGAGGCGTTGCGGTCCGGGCCCGCGCCGTTCCCCTGGCCCGGCGAGGCGCTGGGCGCGGCCGGGGAGGACGGCGCGGCCCTCGCGTACCGCCTGGTCGCCGGCGGCCGTCCGCTCGGCACCCTGGTCATCGGGCGGGCCGCGACCCCGCGCTTCCCCGACGAGGTCACCGGCCTCGTCGAGGACCTCGGCCGCCGGGTGGCGCTCGCCATCGGCGCGGCCCGCCAGTACGCCCGCCAGGCCACCATCAGCGCCGTACTCCAGCGCGGCCTGCTGCCCGGCGCCGTCGCCGAGATACCCGGGGTGCGCAGTGCCCTCGTCTACGAGCCCTGCGACAAGGGCGGACCCAGCGGCGACTTCTACGACCTGTTCCCGGCCGGCGACGGCCGCTGGTGCTTCGCCGTCGGCGACGTCCAGGGCAAGGGGCCCGAGGCCGCCGTCGTCATCGGCCTCGCCCGGCCCTGGCTGCGACTGCTGGCCCGCGAGGGCTACGGCGTGGCCGACGTCCTCGACCGCCTCAACCAGCTCCTCCTCGACGACGCCACCGAGGCCGCGGACGCGGCGGCCCGCGCGCTCGTCGGCCCCGCCGTCCCCGGCGACGGCCCGCAGACCCGGTTCCTCTCCCTCCTCTACGGCGAGCTGGCCCCCTTCGAGGGCGGCGTCCGCTGCACCCTCGCCTCCGCAGGACACCCCCTGCCGTTACTCCTCGGCCCGGACGGCAGCGTCCGTACGGTCGCGCAGCCGCAGACCCTCCTCGGGGTCATCGAGGAGGTCACGTACACCTGCGACACCGTCGAGCTGCGGCCCGGCGACAGCCTGCTGTGCGTCACCGACGGGGTGACCGAGCGGCGCTGCGGCTCCCGCCAGTTCGACGACGGCGACGGCCTCGCCGCGGCGCTCGCCGGGTGCGCGGGACTGGACGCGGACCTGATCGCGGAGCGGATCCAGCGTCTGGTGCACGAGTTCGGGGCGCAGCCGCCGGAGGACGACCTGGCGCTGCTGGTGCTGCAGGCGGAGTAGGCGGAGCAACGGGACGGGTGCTGGACAATGGAAGGCATGCCTTCCGCACTCCCCGACGGCGAGCCCGTCCCCGACGACGGCGCACTCCCCACGCACGCGCTCACCGGAGCCGCCGCGCGCCCCCTCGGGTTCTACCTGCACGTCCCCTACTGCGCGACCCGCTGCGGCTACTGCGACTTCAACACCTACACCGCCACCGAGCTGCGCGGCACCGGCGGCGTCCTCGCCTCCCGCGACAACTACGCCGACACCCTCGTCGACGAGATCCGGCTGGCCCGCAAGGTCCTCGGTGACGACCCCCGCGAGGTTCGCACGGTCTTCGTCGGCGGCGGTACGCCGACCCTGCTGGCCGCGGACGACCTCGTAAGGATGCTGGGGGCGATCCGCGACGAGTTCGGGCTGGCGCCGGACGCGGAGGTCACGACGGAGGCGAACCCCGAGTCGGTGGACCCGGCGTACCTCGCGCGACTGAGGGAGGGCGGCTTCAACCGGATCTCCTTCGGGATGCAGAGCGCGAGGCAGCACGTCCTGAAGGTCCTGGACCGCACGCACACGCCGGGACGGCCGGAGGCGTGCGTGGCGGAGGCCCGCGCGGCGGGCTTCGAGCACGTGAACCTGGACCTGATCTACGGCACACCGGGGGAGTCGGACGACGACTGGCGGGCCTCGCTGGAGGCTGCGCTCGGGGCCGGGCCCGACCACGTCTCGGCGTACGCGCTGATCGTCGAGGAGGGTACGCAGCTCGCCCGTCGCATCCGCCGGGGCGAGGTGCCGATGACCGACGACGACGTGCACGCGGACCGGTACCTGATCGCGGAGGAGATGCTGTCGGCGGCGGGCTTCGACTGGTACGAGGTGTCGAACTGGGCCACGTCGGACGCCGGGCGGTGCCTGCACAACGAGTTGTACTGGCGGGGGGCCGACTGGTGGGGCGCGGGACCTGGGGCGCACTCGCACGTGGGCGGGGTGCGGTGGTGGAACGTGAAGCATCCGGGGGCGTATGCGGCGGCGCTGGCCTCCGGCCGTTCTCCGGGGGCGGGGCGGGAGCTGTTGTCGGAGGAGGACCGGCGGGTGGAGCGGATCCTGCTGGAGCTGCGGCTGCGGGAGGGGGTGCCGCTGGACCTCCTCCGGGAGGAGGGGCTCCGTGCGTCCCGCCGAGCCCTGGGGGAGGGGCTGCTCGAGGAGGGGCCGTACGACGAGGGGCACGCGGTGCTGACGCTGCGCGGGCGGTTGCTGGCGGATGCGGTGGTGCGTGATCTGGTGGACTGATCACTCCGGCGAGTGAATCCCTGCGGAACGAGGGTTGGGTCCCTAACCTGATTTGTAGGCTGCCGCCGTAATTGCACGGTGGCGGAAACCGGAGGGTTGCGGAGATGACCGCTGTGGGCGACCGACCGATGACCACCGCCATCGTGGAGTTCTTCGAGAACTTTGAGTTCCCCGAGGAATTCAAAGTCGAGCTCCTGCGGGGGGAAATCGTGATGATGGCGGGGCCGGACGTGGTCCACAACGACATCGTTGAGGCTGTCCAGGACCAGATCCCCCGGCAGCACTGGCGGAGGCTGCAGACTCAGGACATTGCGATCCTCGCGGAGACCAGTGAGCCGCAGCCGGACCTGGTGGTGATTGAGCGAGGCGCTGGACCGGATCACGGAAGGCTGATGCCGCCCGAGGTCATCACCATGCTGTTGGAGGTCGTCTCCAAGACAAGCGTGGACCGCGACTACGGCGTCAAGCGCTCGATCTACGCCGCAGCGAAGGTACCCGCATACCTGATCATCGACCCCATCATGGGCCAGTGCGTACTGCTCACTGAGCCGGTGGGCAGTGGGGAGAACGCAGACTACCGGCGTCAGCGGATCACAAAGTTCGGCGACGTCACGCCGCTGGAGCCTCTCGGTGTCGAACTGGACACCAGCGAGTTCGGCACCTTCGCGAAAGTCAGGCCCCACCGCTACCCGTGACGAAGTCGATCAGCTCCTCCACCCTCCCCAACAACTCCGGCTCCAGGTCCCTGTAGGACCCCACCCGCGCCAGGATCGCCTGCCACACCGCCCCGGTGTTCTCCGACGGCCACCCCAGCGCCCGGCACACCCCCGTCTTCCAGTCCTGCCCGCGCGGCACGCGCGGCCACGCCTCGATGCCCAGCGACGACGGCTTCACCGCCTCCCAGATGTCGATGTACGGATGGCCCACCACGAGCGCGTGCTCACTCGTCACCGACTCGGCGATGCGCCACTCCTTCGAACCCGGCACCAGGTGGTCCACCAACACGCCCAGCCGCGCGTCCGGCCCGGGGTCGAATTCGGCCACGATCGCCGGCAGGTCGTCCACGCCCTCCAGGTACTCCACCACCACGCCCTCGATGCGCAGGTCGTCACCCCAGACCTTCTCGACCAGCTCGGCATCGTGCCGGCCCTCGACGTAGATCCGCCCGGCGCGGGCCACGCGCGCGCGTGCGCCGGGGACGGCGACCGAACCGGACGCCGTACGGGTGGGACGTACCGGACCGGCTGAAGGTCTCACGAGTGTCACCACCCGCCCCTCCAGCAGAAACCCCCGTGGCTCCAGCGGGAACACCCGGTGCTTGCCGAAGCGGTCCTCCAAGGTGACCGTGCCCGCCTCGCAGCGGATCACCGCGCCGCAGAAGCCGGTGCCGGGCTCCTCGACCACCAGGCCCGGGTCCGCCGGCACCTCGGGCACCGGCTGGGGCTTCTTCCACGGCGGGGTCAGATCCGTCGAGTACTGGCGCATTCGGATGACGATAGGAGAACCCGCTCCGCCGTCACAGCGACACGCCGAAACGCCCTGCCAACGCGTCCCGCTGGGACCGGACGAACGCCGCGTCCACCACCGCTCCGTGACCCGGCACGTACAGCGCGTCCTCGCCGCCGAGGTCCAGAAGCCGGTCGAGGGCGGCCGACCAGTGGGTCGGTACGGCGTCGGGCCCGGCCTGGGGATCGCCGGACTCCTCGACGAGGTCGCCGCAGAAGACGACCTCCGGGTCGCCGGGGACGAGGACCGCGAGGTCGTGGGCGGTGTGGCCGGGGCCCACGTTCGCCAGCAGCGCCTGGCGGCCGTCGCCGAGGTTGAGGGTCCACTCGCCGGAGACGTGGTGGTGGGGGCGGACGAGTGTCTCCACCGCCTCGTCCGCCGCCGACGGGTCCAGCCCGTTGCGCACGGCGTCCAGGCGCAGCTCGTCACGCCCGTGCGCGAGCGCCGTGTCGATGCCCACCGCGCCGAAGACCTCCGCGCCCGCGAACGCCGCGGCCCCGAAGACGTGGTCGAAGTGGGGATGGGTGAGAGCGAGATGAGTCACACGTCGGCCGGCCAGCTCCTGGGCCGCGTACCGCAGCCGCGCCCCCTCTGCCAGACTCGACCCCGCGTCGATCACCAGGACCGCGCCCGGCCCGACGACCAGCCCCGCCGTGCAGTCCCACACGGGCAGTCGGCACCGCCCCACCCCGGCCGCCACCCGCTCCCATCCCAGCTCTTCCCAAGTCACGGTCATACGGCGACGCTAGCGGGGAGGAGGGTCCGGCGTGCGGTACCGGGGACCAGCCTTGCCCCGGGTGTACCCCCCGGCCGTACACTGGGCCGGGGAACGCTGGCACTCGCACGCGCAGAGTGCCAGGTGGATGTCAAGGGGACGAGTTCGGAGGTGCGCGCGGATGCTGAGTGAACGCAGGCTTCAGGTACTGCGCGCCATCGTCCAGGACTACGTGGGCACCGAGGAGCCGGTGGGCTCCAAGGCGCTCACCGAACGGCACAACCTCGGCGTCTCCCCGGCGACGGTCCGCAACGACATGGCGGCCCTGGAGGACGAGGGGTTCATCGCCCAGCCGCACACCAGTGCCGGGCGCATCCCCACCGACAAGGGCTACCGGCTGTTCGTCGACAAGCTGGCCGGCGTGAAGCCGATGAGCGCGCCCGAGCGGCGCGCCATCCAGAACTTCCTCGAGGGCGCCGTCGACCTCGACGACGTCGTGGCCCGCACCGTGCGGCTGCTCGCGCAGCTGACGCGGCAGGTGGCCGTCGTGCAGTACCCGTCACTGACCCGCTCGACCGTGCGGCACGTGGAGCTGCTCTCACTCGCCCCCGCGCGCGTGATGCTCGTGCTGATCACGGACACCGGCCGGGTCGAGCAGCGGATGGTGGACTGCCCGGCGCCCTTCGGCGAGGCGTCCCTGGCGGACCTGCGGGCGCGGCTGAACAGCCGGGTCGCGGGGCGCCGCTTCGCGGACGTGCCGCGGCTGGTCGAGGACCTGCCGGAGGGGTTCGACGTCGAGGACCGCGGTACGGTCTCGACCGTGCTCTCCACGCTGCTGGAGACACTCGTCGAGGAGAACGAGGAGCGGCTGATGATCGGCGGTACCGCCAATCTCACCCGCTTCGGACATGACTTTCCCCTCACCATCCGGCCCGTCCTGGAGGCCCTTGAGGAGCAGGTCGTTCTCCTCAAACTCCTGGGCGAGGCGGGAGATTCGGGCATGACCGTACGCATCGGTCACGAGAACGCCTACGAGGGACTCAACTCCACTTCTGTGGTGTCGGTCGGCTACGGTTCGGGCGGCGAGGCAGTCGCCAAGCTCGGCGTGGTCGGACCGACCCGCATGGATTACCCGGGAACGATGGGAGCGGTACGCGCAGTGGCACGGTACGTCGGACAGATCCTGGCGGAGTCGTAAGTGGCCACGGACTATTACGCCGTTCTCGGCGTGCGCCGCGACGCGTCGCAGGAAGAGATCAAGAAGGCCTTCCGGCGGCTCGCTCGCGAGCTGCACCCGGACGTCAATCCGGATCCGAAGACCCAGGAGCGGTTCAAGGAGATCAACGCCGCCTACGAGGTGTTGTCGGACCCGCAGAAGAAGCAGGTCTACGACCTCGGCGGCGACCCGCTCTCGCAGGCGGGCGGCGGTGGCGCGGGCGGCTTCGGCGCCGGCGGCTTCGGGAACTTCTCGGACATCATGGACGCCTTCTTCGGTACGGCGTCCCAGCGCGGTCCGCGCTCGCGCACCCGGCGCGGCCAGGACGCGATGATCCGGCTGGAGATCGAGCTCGACGAGGCCGCGTTCGGCACGACCAAGGACATCCAGGTCGACACCGCGATCGTCTGCTCCACCTGCAGCGGTGAGGGCGCGGCGCCGGGCACGACGGCCCAGACGTGTGACATGTGCCGCGGCCGCGGTGAGGTGTCGCAGGTGACGCGGTCCTTCCTGGGCCAGGTCATGACGTCCCGCCCCTGCCCGCAGTGCCAGGGCTTCGGCACGGTCGTCCCGACGCCGTGCCCGGAGTGCGCCGGTGACGGGCGCGTGCGCTCGCGTCGCACCCTGACGGTGAAGATCCCGGCCGGTGTGGACAACGGCACGCGCATCCAGCTCGCGGGCGAGGGCGAGGTCGGGCCCGGTGGCGGTCCCGCCGGTGACCTGTACGTCGAGATCCACGAGCTGCCGCACTCCACCTTCCAGCGGCGCGGCGACGACCTGCACTGCACGGTGACGATCCCGATGACGGCGGCGTCCCTCGGCACGAAGGTGCCGCTGGAGACGTTGGACGGCCTGGAGGAGGTCGACATCCGGCCCGGCACCCAGTCCGGCCAGTCGATCCCGCTGCACGGCCGTGGTGTCACCCACCTGCGCGGCGGCGGCCGGGGCGACCTCATCGTCCACGTCGAGGTCACGACCCCGACGAAGCTCGATCCCGAGCAGGAGCGGTTGCTGCGTGAGCTCTCCAAGCTGCGCGGCGAGGAACGGCCTCAGGGGCAGTTCCAGCCGGGGCAGCAGGGGCTGTTCTCGCGGCTGAAGGACGCGTTCAACGGGCGCTGACGGAAGGGGCTCCGCCCCTTCGACCCCGCCAGGGGGCTCCGCCCCCTGGACCCCCGCCTCGCCCACCCACCACCCGACTCGGTCGGCCGAGAAACCGTGGCATGTGCCAAGGGAAAGGCCCGATTCGGTCTTGTACGGAGGACGTGACAACATGCCGTCATGTCCTCCGCGCTGACCGATCTCTTCCCCCAGCCGATCGTGCAGGCCCCCATGGCGGGCGGTGTCTCCGTGCCGCAGCTCGCTGCCGCCGTCTGTGAGGCGGGCGGGCTCGGGTTCCTCGCCGCCGGGTACAAGACCGCCGACGGGCTGTACCAGGAGATCAAGCAGCTGCGGAGCCTCACCTCCCGGCCCTTCGGCGTGAACCTCTTCATGCCGCAGCCCGAGTATGCCGAGACGGGCGCCGTCGACGTCTACGCCCACCAGCTGGCCGGCGAGGCCGCCTGGTACGAGACGGAGCTCGGCGACCCGGACAGCGGCCGCGACGACGGATACGACGCCAAGCTCGCCGTACTCCTCGACAACCCGGTGCCGGTGGTGTCGTTCCACTTCGGCGTGCCGAGCCCCGAGGTGCTTCAGTCGCTGCGTCGGGCCGGCACCTTCACCCTCGTCGCCGCCACCACCCCCGACGAGGCCGTGGCGGTGGAGCGGGCGGGCGCCGACGCGGTGATCGTGCAGGGCGTGGAAGCCGGCGGCCACCAGGGCACCCACCGGGACGTCCCGGAGAACGACGGCTCCGGTCTCGGACTGCTGTCGCTGCTCGCCCAGGTCCGGGAGGCGGTGAGTCTCCCCCTCGTCGCCGCCGGCGGCATCATGCGCGGTGGGCAGATCGCCGCCGTGCTGGCCGCGGGCGCGTGCGCGGCGCAGCTCGGCACGGCGTTCCTCGCGACGCCGGAGTCCGGCGCTCAGGCCGTGCACAAGGAGGCGCTGACCAACCCGCTCTTCGTGCGAACGGAACTGACCCGCGCCTTCTCGGGGCGCCCGGCCCGCGGCCTGGTGAACCGTTTCCTGCGCGAGCACGGCCCGTACGCGCCCGCCGCCTACCCGGAGGTCCACCACCTCACCTCCCCGCTGCGCAAGGCCGCCGCCAAGGCCGGGGACGCGCAGGGCATGGCGCTGTGGGCCGGGCAGGGCCACCGGATGGCCCGCTCCCTGCCCGCCGGGCAGCTGGTCGACGTGCTGGCCGCCGAGCTGGACGCGGCCAGGACGGCGTGGTCGGCGTGTCCGAGCGAGGGTTCGGATCGATGACGGCACCGGTCTTCGTCGTCGACGCCTTCGATGCCGACCGCGCCGGGCAGTTCGTCCTGGACGGCCCCGAGGGGCGGCACGCCGTCTCCGTGAAGCGGCTGCGGGCCGGCGAGGCCGTCGTCCTCACCGACGGCGCGGGGCGCTGGGCGCAGGGCGAGGTCGTCGCCGCCGAGGGCAAGGACCGGCTGGTCGTGAGCCTGAAGGACGTATTCGAGGAGCCCGCCGAGTCTCCCCGGATCACCGTCGTGCAGGCCCTGCCCAAGGGCGACCGCGGTGAGCTGGCCGTCGAGACCATGACCGAGACCGGCGTCGACGCGATCGTCCCCTGGGCCGCCGCCCGCTGCATCACGCAGTGGAAGGGCGAGCGCGGGCTGAAGGCGCTCGCGAAGTGGCGGGCGACGGCCCGGGAGGCCGGCAAGCAGTCCCGCCGGGTCCGCTTCCCCGAGGTCGCCGACGCGGCGACGACGAAGCAGGTCGCGGCCCTGGTCGCGAAGGCCGACTTCGCCGCCGTGCTCCACGAGAGCGGCGACGCGCCGCTCGCGACGGCCGAACTGCCCGCCGAGGGCGAGATCGTGCTCGTCGTCGGGCCCGAAGGGGGTGTCTCCCCGGAGGAGCTGGCGCTCTTCGAGGAGGCAGGCGCGCGGCCCTACCGGCTCGGCCGCACGGTGCTGCGCACCTCCACCGCGGGCACCGCCGCCGCGGCCCTGCTCCTCGGCCGCACCGGCCGCTGGTCCTGACCCAGGAGGGCACCACGATGGAACTGGCTCAAGTGAGGCTGCTGGTCACCGACTTCGCCGCCTGCTACCGCTTCTACGCCGACGTCCTCGGCCTCAAGCCGCAGTCGGGCTCGGCGCAGGGGCCGTACGAGAAGTTCAGCCCTGCCATCGGGTCGGCGGGCGTCGCGCTGCAGGACCGGACCATGATGGCCGAGGTCCTCGGCGAGCTCGGCGGCACGGCGACCGGACACCGCTCCCTGGTCGTGCTGCGCGTCGACGACCTGGACACCTACTGCGAGCAGATCACCGCCCGTGGCGCCACCCTCGTGCACGGCCCCGCCCCCATGACGGACCGCATGCGCGTCGCCCATCTCAAGGACCCCGAGGGCAACTTGGTGGAACTCCAGGAGTGGCTGCTGCTGCTCGGCTGACCTCCGCGCGCCGGTGCCACAGTGGCCGTATGCGCCCTTCCGCGTCGGCCGGGACAGTGGCACGCTGTCCGTCCATGGGGGCCTTGAGGCGGATTTGGGGCCGGCCGCGCGGGACGCGGGTGGCCGCCGTGGCGGGACTGGCGCTGGTGGCCGCGGGTGGAGCCGTGGCGTGCGATCCGGGCGGACTGAGCGCGGCGACGGTGGCGTACACCACCGACACGACCGCGACGAAGGAGCTCGAACGGCAGAAGATCGACGTGCGCTGGCTGAGCTGCACGGCCGACTACGGCGACAAGGCGGGCAGGTCCTCGCCCTCCGCGAGCGAGGACACCGTCGCCTCCGTGGACTGCCAGGGGGAGACCGGAGACGGCAAGGACATCACCGTCACCGGCAAGGTCACCCGGGCCGTCAACGGCGCCTGTGTGCGCGGGGATCTCACCGCCAAGGTCGGTGGCAAGGTCAGGTTCCACGTGAGCGGCCTCGGCGACTGCAAGGGAACGCCCTCGCCCGTCAACCCGGGCCCCGGCGGCGGGCAGCAGCAGCCGGGGGCCACCGTCACCGTGACCGTCACCACCACCATCTGGTGCGACCAGTATCCGAACTGCCGTCCTGTCGAGGGCAAGTGACCGCGACAAGCCGGAGTGCAACTGATCCAAACCCCTGTCCACGCGCATCCGCCCTGCATAGGGTGATCGGGTGACTCAGTCCGCGACCACGGCATCCGCCGCCTCATCGGCTTATCTCCGCTTCCCGCACCCGCACGGCGAGTCGGTGGCCTTCACCGCCGAGGACGACGTCTGGCTCGCCCCCCTCGACGGCGGGCGCGCCTGGCGGGTCAGTGCCGACAACATGCCGGTCACCCATCCGCGCGTCTCGCCCGACGGCACCACCGTCGCCTGGACCTCCACCCGCGACGGCGCCCCCGAGGTGCACATCGCGCCGGTCGACGGCGGGCCCACGACACGGCTGACGTACTGGGGCAACGCGAAGACCCAGGTACGCGGCTGGACCGCGGACGGGCAGGTCCTCGCGGTCACGGCCCACGGCGAGGCCAGCACGCGCCGCACCTGGGCCCGCGCCCTCCCGCTCGACGGCGGACCCGCCACCAGGCTGCCGTACGGACCCGTCGGCGACGTCGCCCACGGCCCGCACACCGTGCTGCTGTCCGCGCCCATGGGCCGCGAGGCCGCCTGGTGGAAGCGCTACCGGGGCGGTACGGCGGGCAAGCTGTGGATCGACCGGGACGACACCGGTGAATTCACGCGGCTGCACGAGGAGTTGGACGGCAACCTCGAGTACCCCACCTGGGTGGGGGACCGCATCGCCTTCCTCTCCGACCACGAGGGCACCGGCGCGCTGTACTCCTCCCTCGCCGACGGCTCCGACCTGCGCCGGCACACACCGCTCGGGGGCTTCTACGCCCGGCACGCGGCGAGCGACGGCACCCGCGTCGTGTACGCGAGCGCCGGTGAACTGTGGCTCCTCGACGACCTCGACGGCGCCGAGCCGCGCCGCCTCGACATCCGGCTCGGCGGCCAGCGCACCGACCGGCGGCCCTTCCAGGTGAACGCCGCCCGCTGGGTCGGCTCCGCCGCCCCCGACCACACCGCGCGCGGCAGCGCGGTCTCCGTGCGCGGCTCCGTCCACTGGGTCACCCACCGCTCGGGCCCCACCCGTACGCTCGCCGCCCAGCCCGGCGTACGGGCCCGGCTGCCGCGCACCTTCCGCGCGGACGGCGAGGAGTGGGCGGTGTGGGTGACGGACGCCGAGGGCGAGGACGCCCTGGAGTTCGCGCCCGCCACCGGCCTCGCCCCCGGCGCGACCCCGCGCCGCCTCGCCGCCGGACGCCTCGGCCGGGTCCTGGAGCTCGCCATGGCCCCCGACGGCAGCCGTGCCGCCGTCGCCGCCCACGACGGACGCCTCCTCCTCGTCGAACGGGAGACCGGCGAGGTCCGCGAGGTCGACAGCAGCGCCGACGGGGACGTCTCCGGTCTGGTCTTCTCACCCGACTCGGCCTGGCTCGCCTGGTCGCACCCAGGGCCCCGCCCCCTGAGCCAGCTCAAGCTCGCCAACACGACCGACCTGTCGGTCACCGAGGCGACCCCGCTGCGCTTCCAGGACTACGACCCCGCCTTCACGCCCGACGGCAAGCACCTCGCCTTCCTGTCGAACCGCTCCTTCGACCCCGTCTACGACGAGCACGTCTTCGACCTCGCGTTCGTCGTCGGCACCCGCCCCCACCTGATCACCCTGGCCGCGACCACACCGTCCCCCTTCGGGCCGCAGCGGCACGGCCGGCCCTTCGAGGCGCCCGACAAGGACGAGACGCCCGACAGCGAGGGCACCCCGGCCACCCGTGTCGACCTCGACGGCCTCGCCGACCGGATCGTGCCGTTCCCCGTCGAGGCCGCCCGCTACACCAACCTGCGGGCCGCGAAGGACGGGGTGCTGTGGCTGCGCCACCCGGTGCAGGGCGTCCTCGGCGCCTCCCGGGCCACCCCGGACGACCCGGACCCCGACACCGAGCTGGAGCGGTACGACCTCGCCCAGCAGCGCCTGGAGCACCTCGCCGCCGACGCCGACCACTTCGAGGTCAGCGGCGACGGCAAACGCCTGCTGCTGTGGACCGACGGCAAGCTGAAGGTCGTACCCAGCGACCGGCGGGCCTCCGGCGACGACGACAGCGACTCGAACATCACCGTCGACCTCGGCCGGGTCCGCCAGATGATCGACCCGGCGGCCGAGTGGCGGCAGATGTTCGACGAGACCGGCCGCATCATGCGGGACAACTTCTGGCACCCCGACATGAACGGTGTCGACTGGGGCGCCGTCCTCGACCGCTACCGGCCCGTGGTGGAGCGCGTCGCCACCCACGACGACCTGGTGGACCTCCTCTGGGAGGTGCAGGGAGAACTCGGCACGTCGCACGCGTACGTCGTGCCGCGCGGCGGATACGGCCGCGGGGCCCGCCAGGGCCTGCTCGGCGCCGACCTCTCCCGGCACGAGGACGGCAGCTGGCGCATCGACCGCATCCTGCCCTCCGAGACCTCCGACCCCCTCGCCCGCTCCCCGCTCACCGCACCCGGCGTCGCGGTGCGGGCCGGGGACGCGGTCGTGGCGGTGGGCGGGGTGCCGGTGGACCCGGTGACCGGGCCCGGGCCGCTGCTCGTCGGTACGGCGGGGCGGACGATCGAGCTGACGGTGTCGCCGTCCGGCGGGGGCGAGCTGCGGCACGCCGTGGTCGTGCCGATCGCCGACGAGGAGGCGCTGCGGTACCACGCGTGGGTCGTGGGCCGGCGGGCGCACGTGCACGAGGTGTCCGGCGGGCGGCTCGGGTATCTCCACGTCCCGGACATGCAGGCGCCCGGCTGGGCCCAGATCCACCGGGACCTGCGGGTGGAGGTGGCGCGGGAGGGGCTGGTCGTCGACCTCCGCGAGAACCGGGGCGGACACACGTCCCAGCTGGTGATCGAGAAGCTGGCCCGGCGCATCGTGGGGTGGGACCTGCCGCGCGGTATGCGGGCGGAGAGCTATCCGCGGGATGCGCCGCGTGGGCCTGTCGTGGCCGTCGCGAACGAGTTCTCCGGGTCGGACGGGGACATCGTGAACGCGGCGATCAAGGCGTTGCGGCTGGGTCCGGTGGTGGGGACGCGGACGTGGGGCGGGGTGGTCGGGATCGACAGTCGGTACCGGCTGGTGGACGGGACGTTGGTGACCCAGCCGAAGTACGCGTTCTGGCTCGAGGGATATGAGTGGGGGGTGGAGAACCACGGGGTGGACCCGGACGTGGAGGTGGTGCAGACGCCGCAGGACTGGGGTGCGGGCAGGGACGTCCAGCTGGACGAGGCGGTTCGGTTGGCGTTGGCCGCACTCGAGGAGACCCCGGCCAAGGTGCCCCCGACGCTGCCGTGACCGCCCCGGGGGCTGCGCCCCCGGATAACATGCCCGCGTACGCGATCAAAGGCTGGAGGAGGCCACATGGCAGGGGAGCCGCAGGACGACTGTCTGTTCTGCAAGGTCGTGGCGGGGTCCATCCCGGCGACGATCGTGCGGGAGTCGGACACGACCGTCGCGTTCCGGGACATCAATCCGCAGGCGCCGACGCATGTCCTGGTGATCCCGAAGGCGCACTACCCGGACGCCGCCGCGCTCGCCGCCGCCGCGCCGGAGCTCGCGGCGGACGTGCTGCGGGAGACACAGGTGATCGCCGACGAGGAGAAGCTGGACAGCTACCGGGTCGTCTTCAACACCGGTAGCGGCGCCGGGCAGACCGTCTTCCACGCGCACGCCCATGTCCTGGGTGGCCGTGGCCTGCAATGGCCCCCCGGGTAAGGCGTCGTGTCCGTACGTGAACTGGTGGTCCTCGGCACCGCGAGCCAGGTGCCGACCCGGCACCGCAACCACAACGGCTACCTGCTGCGCTGGGACGGCGACGGCATCCTGTTCGACCCGGGCGAGGGCACACAGCGCCAGATGCTGCGTGCCGGGGTCGCCGCGCACGACCTGAACCGGATCTGCGTCACGCACTTCCACGGCGACCACTCGCTGGGCCTCGCCGGGGTCATCCAGCGCATCAACCTCGACAAGGTCCCGCACCAGGTCACCGCCCACTACCCGCGCTCGGGCCAACGCTTCTTCGACCGGCTGCGGTACGCCACCGCCTACCGCGAGACCGTGGAGCTCGCCGAGGCCCCGGTCGCGGCGGACGGGGTGATGGCCGTGACGAAGAGCTACACCCTGGAGGCCCGCAAGCTCTCCCACCCCGTGGAGTCCTACGGCTACCGCCTCGTCGAGCCCGACGGCCGCCGCATGCTGCCCGAGCGGCTCGCCGCGCGCGGGATCAAGGGGCCGGACATCGGCCGCATCCAGCGGGAGGGCGCCGTGGGCGGGGTGACGCTCGAAGAGGTCAGCGAGGTGCGGCGCGGGCAGCGGTTCGCGTTCGTCATGGACACCCGGCTGTGCGACGGCGTGGACGCGCTCGCCGAGGGCTGCGACATGCTCGTCATCGAGTCCACCTTCCTCGACGAGGACGAGGAACTCGCCGTCGAGCACGGCCATCTGACCGCCGGTCAGGCGGCGCGGGTGGCGCGGGACGCCGGGGTGCGGCATCTCGTGCTGACCCACTTCAGCCAGCGCTACTCGGAGCCTGGGGGCACCTCCCGGACGGAGTCTGGGGGAGAGTTCGAACGGCAGGCGCGGGCCGCGGGCTTCGAGGGGGAGCTGACCGTGGCGCACGATCTGCTGCGGGTGCCGGTTCCGAAGCGAAGATAAAACACCCGTACCATGCTTTGATGCCCCTCCCAAAAGCTGAACTGCACCTGCACATCGAAGGCACCCTGGAGCCCGAGCTGGCGTTCGAGCTCGCCGCGCGCAACGGTGTCGAGCTGCCGTACGCGGACACCGAAGAGCTGCGCAAGGCGTACCAGTTCGAGGACCTCCAGTCCTTCCTGAACCTGTACTACGAGCTCATGGCGGTCCTGCGCACCGAGCGGGACTTCGAGGACCTCGCGAACGCCTACCTCGCCCGCGCCGCCGCGCAGGGCGTGCGGCACGCGGAGATCTTCTTCGACCCGCAGGCCCACATCGCCCGCGGGGTGGAGATGGGTACGGTCGTCGAGGGGCTGTGGCGGGCGCTCGGCAGCAGCGAGGCCAACCACGGCGTCTCCACCCAGCTCATCCTGTGCTTCCTGCGCGACGAGTCCGCCGCGTCGGCCCTTCAGACCCTGGACGCGGCCCGGCCGTACCTGGACCGGATCACCGGCATCGGCCTCGACTCGGCCGAGGTCGGCCACCCGCCGGTCAAGTTCCGCGAGGTGTACGAGGCGGCCGCCGCCCTCGGCCTGCGACGCGTGGCGCACGCCGGCGAGGAGGGCCCGCCGGAGTACATCACCGAGGCCCTGGACGTCCTCGGCGTCGAGCGCGTCGACCACGGACTGCGCTGCATGGAGGACCCGGACCTCGTAGCACGGCTCGTGCGGGAGCGGATCCCGCTGACCCTGTGCCCTCTGTCCAACGTCCGGCTGCGGGCGGTCGACGTCCTCGCCGAGCACCCGCTGCCCGCCATGCTGGACGCCGGCCTGCTGTGCACGGTCAACTCCGACGACCCGGCCTACTTCGGCGGCTACGTCGACGACAACTTCCACGCCGTACGCCAGGCACTGGGCCTGGGCGAGGACCGGCTGCGCGAACTGGCCCGCAACTCCTTCCTCGCCTCCTTCCTGGAGCACGACGAGGAGCGGCGGGCACGCTACCTCGCCGAGGTGGAGGCGTACGCGTTCTGATCCGGGCTGATCCGAACGCCACCCGCTGGTTGAGACAGGTTCTACTTCGCCCCGGCCCCCGGTGCGGCGCCCGCCCGCCGGGGGCCGGCCGTGTCGTAGGCGGCGCGGGCCGGTACGGCGGGGGCGTCCACCGGGATCTCCACCACCGGCTGCTCCGGTGCGCCGACCCGCGGCACCGCGCCCGTGGGCGTGCCGGTGGCCGCGGCGACCACGGCGGCCGGGGTGCCGCCGCGCCGCCGGACCGCGCCGGGCAGCAGCGGGCGTCCGCCGGTGTGCAGGGCGACGGCGGTCATGGGGACGGCGACGACCAGCAGTCCGACGGCGAGGACCGCGCCCATGACGGGGAATCCGGCCTGCGCGGACAGCACACTCCCGGTCAGCGGGCCCGCCGCCGTGCCCAGGGAGGACGCGGACCCGACGAGCACCGCCCAGCGGCCGCGCGGGTCGAGCGAGGCGGCGAGCCCGATCAGGTACGACAGGACGACCGGGTAGAAGGTGTTCCAGGCGATCTCGCCGGCCGCGAAGCTCGCCAGGCCGGTCGCGGAGGCGCTGACGGCGATGCACCCGGCGATGACCGCGGTACCGGCCCCGATGGGCAGCGCCCGCCCGAACCGCGCCCCCAGCGCGCCCGCGCCGAGCACGCCCAGCAGCCCCGTGCCCAGCGCCGCGGCGAACACCACGCCGACGGTCGCCTCGGTGAGGTGCGCCTGGGTGAGCCCTATCCGGCCGCTCACGCCCCACAGGGCGTTCTGGGCGAGGGACCAGCACGGCATGGCGGCGGCCAGGAGCAGCCCGGAGCGCAGGTGGGGGAGGGGTTCGCGCTGCCGACGGGTGTGCGGGACCGCCGTAGGGCCGGGGAGGCGGCCCGTGAGCGGCCAGACGGCGAGCGCGGTGAGCGCGATCGCGGCCAGGGGCTGCCCGTGACCGGCCCCGAGGTGAGGCACGGTCAGGTAGACGGTGCCGGCGAGCGCGGACACCGCGAGCAGCCCCAGCGCGGAGGCGCGGTGCGGATCGCGCTGGGCGGCGATCCGGGTGGCGGCGACCGTCGTGGCCGTACCCGACCCGAAGCCGCCGACCATGGCGCCGAAGACGACGGCCGGGACACTGCCCGTGAGGGCGGCCCCGCCGTAGCCGAGGACGGCGAGGAGCAGGCCGACGCGGGCCAGGGCGCGGGCCCCGATCCGCTCGACGCGGGAGGCCAGTACGAACCCGGCGGCGGCCGAACTCAGCAGCAGTGCGCTGCCGACGGCACCGGCCTGGGTGGCCGACAGGGGCAGTCCCGCGTCCAGCCGCCCGACGACCGTCGGGAGCAGATACGGGGCGAGGTACCCGGCCGTGAAAAGGGCGACGAGGGGCCAGGGGGTGGTGCGGGGGGCGAACACGGGCGTTCCCAGGGCATGCGAAAGGGGCTCAAGAAGAGGGGGGATGGCGACGGCCGTCGACGGACGGGAACGCGCGGCCAATTTGTATCAAGCACACGGTTCGGGAAAGAAACGCGGGCCGGGTGATGTGGATCACTTTACGTTTGGGGTGAGAGAGGCCGGGTAGCAGCGGTGGCCTCTGTCGGGTCAACCAGGCGCCCGCTAGCGCCAGTTCACGGCCCCGCCCGCCCCGGGTGCCGTCGCCTCGATCTTCGCCCGGATCTCCCGCATCACCGCGACGATCCGCTCCTCGTGCTCCGGCGTCAGCCGGGCCACCGGCACCGAGCAACTCACGGCGTCCTGCACGGGAGTGTCGTAGCGCAGCGCGAACCCGAAGCCGACGATGCCCTGGACGCCCTCCTCGCGGTCCACGGAGTAGCCGCGGTCCCGTACCGCGGCGAGGTCCGCCGCCAGGGGCGCACGGCCGGTGTGGGTGTTCGGCGTCAGCGCCTCGTACGGCCCCTCGGGCAGGTCCTCGTCCGGGCGCTCCGCGAGCAGCGCCTTGCCCAGCGCGCCCGCGTGGGCCGGCAACCGGCGCCCCACCCGGCTGATGGTCCGCAGGTACTCGTGCGACTCGCGCGTCGCCAGGTACGCCACGTTGCGCCCGTCGAGCCGCCCCAGATGGATGGTCTCGCCCAGCGCCTGGGACGCCTCGTCCAGATAGGGCCGCACCAGCCGTACGCGCGGGTCGGAGTCGAGGTAGCTGGTGCCGGTCAGCAGGGCGTGGATGCCGATGCCGTAGAGGGATCCGGTGACGTCCGTGCGGACCCAGCCGCGCGAGATCAGGGTCTGCAGCAGCGCGTACATCGAGCTGCGCGGCACGCCCAGCTCGTCCGCCAGCTCCTGCAGCCGCGCCGGGCGGTCGCCGCGCGCCGCGAGCAGTTCCAGCAGCTCGACGGTGCGCGCCGCCGACTTCACCTCGCGGACGCCTCCCGTGCCCCCTGTCTCCGACATGTGCCGATCTTGACGTGCTCCCTGACCTGAAGTCCAGGGATTCCGGCCTGGGTCGTCTGACCCTTCCGGGGGCTTCCTGCTTCAACGCGCTGTGCCGGGACTTTCGTCCTGCTCTTACCGGCGCTCCACGAGGCGTTTAGCGTCTCCGCCCGTCCGGTGGCGACGATTCGGCGTCCTTCGAAGAGGACGTTGCGTGCTGCGTTGTGGTCACGGTCGTGCACAGTGCCGCACTCGCCGCATGTCCACTCGCGGACGTGCAGGGGCTTGGGGCCGTCCCGGAATCCGCAGGCAGAGCAGACCTGGGAGGACGGGAAGGACCGGCCCACTTTGGCGAAAGTGCGGCCGTGCTTGACCGCCTTGTACTCCAGCATGCCGACGAACGCGGACCATCCCGCATCGTGCACGGACTTGGCGAGCCGGGTACGACCGAGGCTGGACACCGCGAGGTCTTCCACGTACACCGCTTGGTTGTCGCGAATGATCTGCGTGGATGCCTTGTGGTGGAAGTCCCGGCGCCGGTCGGCGACCTTGGCGTGCTGGCGTGCGACCTTGACGCGGGCCTTGGCCCGGTTCTTCGATCCCTTGGCCTTGCGGGACAACTCCCGCTGGAGGCGCTTGAGCTTGTTCTCGGCCCGACGCAGGAAACGCGGGGCGCTGATCTTCGTCCCGTCGGAGAGGATCGCGAACGCGGACAGGCCGAGGTCGAGACCAGCGTCGGTCTCCAGGCCGGGGAGGACGTCCGGCTCGGTGTCCACGACGAAGCTGAGGAAGTACCGGCCGGAGCTGTCCTTGGTGACGGTCAGGGACGTGGGCGCGGCCGGCAGCCGACGGGACCACTTGACCTTGAGGTTGCCGACCTTGGCCACGTACACCCTGCCGTCGTCCGGGAGGGAGAAGGCGTTGGTGTTGAGGCGGATCGACTGCCGGGTGTCCTTCTTTGATTTGTAGCGGGGCGGGCCCACCTTCCGCCCCTGCCGCTTGCCCGTGAGGCTGTCGAAGAAGTTCTTGTAGGCGGCATCCAGATCCCGCAGAGACTGCTGCAGGACGACCGCCGACACATCGGCGAGCCAGGCGCGTTCCTCGGTGCGCTTGGCCTGGGTGATGCGAAGCCGGGACAACTCGGCCGACTTCACATACGGCAGTCCTGCCGCGTGCGCTTTTTTCCGGTCACGCAGGCAGTCGTTCCACACCACGCGGGCGCACCCGAACGCACGCGCCAGCGCACGGCGCTGGGAGGTGTCAGGGTAGGCCCGGTAGTTGTAGCGGAGCTGCATGGCGATCACCGTATTGATGCTTCGGGGCCGCTCGCGGCGAAAGGTCACATTCAATTGGAATTGCGCACGATGTGAGCAAGCGTGTTCGATCCGACACTGTCGTCGGCTCAAGTGCGTCTCCGCTCGCCGGACGCGGCAGGAGTTCACCGGCCGGATCGACCGCGTCCTGATGCGGGGGCATCTGTAGTCGCTCTCGTACTTCTCCGCATTGTGCGGCGGAGCACCGCTGGAGCCGTCCGCCAATACATCGAGCAGCAAAAACGTCCGCTCTAGTCTGCAGGGCAGAGTAGTCGGGAGATCCGCTTCATCCCCGGTGAACGCGGGGGCTTCCATGCAAGATCACCGGTAAGGGCGCGCGCGACCCCGATGGCGGCCCCATTGACGGCCGGTGTTCGCCTATCTAACCTCCATCTTCATACGTGGATGACGTCTACATAGGGAGATGACTGAGGGTGACCCTCCACCCGGACACGGCCCGGCGGTTGCGGGACGGCATGGCGGGCGGCGTGCTGTCGTTCCCGCTGACGAGCTTCCACCAGGACGGCTCACTCGACCCCGACGGCTTCCGCACCCATGTCGCCGCCCAGATCGCCACCGCCCCCGGGGCCGTCTTCCCCGCCTGCGGCACCGGCGAGTTCTTCTCCCTCGACGAGGACGAGTACCGGCAGGTCGTCACCATCACCGTCGAGGAGGCGGCCGGCCGGGTACCCGTCGTCGCCGGCATCGGCTACGGCTGGGCGCAGGCCGCCCGCTTCGCGCGCATCGCCGAGGACGCCGGAGCCGACGCCCTCCTCGTCCTGCCGCACTACCTCGTCGCCGCCCCGCAGGACGGCCTCGTCGCCCAACTGGAGCAGATCGCCGCCCGCACCCGGCTCCCGCTCATCGCCTACCAGCGCGGCCAGGTCGCGTTCGGCGTGGGGGCGTTCAGGCGCATCACCGAGATCCCCGGCGTCATCGGCCTCAAGGACGGCCACAGCGACCTCGACCGCCTCCAGCGCCTCACCCTCGCCGCCCCCGAGGGCTTCCTCTTCTTCAACGGCGCCGCCACCGCCGAGATCCAGGCCCGCGCCTACGCCACCGTCGGCGTCCCCGCCTACTCCTCCGCCGTGCACGCCTTCGCCCCCGAGATCGCGAACGCCTTCTTCACCGCCCTCCACGCGGGCGACGACAAGACCACCGACCGACTGCTGCGCGACTTCTACGTCCCGCTCGTCGAACTCCGCGACCGGGTGCCCGGCTACGCCGTGTCCCTGGTCAAGGCCGCCGCCCGGCTGCGCGGCCGCCCCGTCGGCCCCGTCCGCGCCCCGCTCACCGACCCGTCGGCCGCCGACCTGGCCGACCTCAAGGCCGTCCTCACCACCGGACTCGACCTCGTAGGAGCCGCCCTGTGACCCGCGACCTGACCATCACCGAGGTCCGCCTGACGCCGATCCTGGTCGCCGACCCGCCGCTGCTCAACACGCAGGGCGTGCACCAGCCGTACACCCCCCGCCTCATCGTCGAGGTGGTCACCGCCGACGGGACGACGGGCGTGGGGGAGACCTACGGCGACACCAAGTACCTGGAGCTCGCCCGCCCGTTCGCGGACAAGCTCGTCGGCCGCCAGGTCAGCGACCTCAACGGGCTGTTCGTCGTCGCCGAGGAGGTGGCCGTGGACAGCTCCCGCGTCTTCGGCCAGGTCGACGTCGGCGGACTGCGCGGCGTCCAGACCGCCGACAAGCTGCGGCTGTCCGTCATCTCCGCCTTCGAGGTCGCCTGCCTCGACGCCCTCGGCAAGGCCCTCGGCCTGCCCGTGCACGCCCTGCTCGGCGGCAAGGTGCGCGACGCCGTCGAGTACAGCGCCTACCTCTTCTACAAGTGGGCCGACCACCCCGAGAGCGTCGCCGCCGAGAAGGACGACTGGGGTGCCGCCGTCGACCCGGCCGGAGTCGTCGAACAGGCTCGCAAGTTCACCGAGCGCTACGGCTTCACCTCCTTCAAGCTCAAGGGCGGCGTCTTCCCGCCCGAGGAGGAGATCGCCGCGATCCGCGCCCTCGCCGAGGCCTTCCCCGGCCACCCCCTGCGCCTCGACCCCAACGGCGCCTGGTCCGTGCAGACCTCACTGACGGTGGCGAAGGAACTCGGGGACGTCCTCGAATACCTGGAGGACCCCGCCCTCGGCACCCCCGCCATGGCCGAGGTCGCCGCGTACACCGAAGTCCCCCTCGCCACCAACATGTGCGTGACGACCTTCGCCGAGATCAAGGAGGCGTTCCAGAAGGACGCCGTCCAGGTCGTCCTCTCCGACCACCACTACTGGGGCGGCCTGCGCAACACCCAGCAACTTGCCGCCATCTGCCGCACCTTCGGCGTCGGCATCTCCATGCACTCCAACACCCACCTCGGGATCTCGCTGGCCGCCATGACCCACGTGGCGTCCACCGTCCCCAACCTCCACCATGCCTGCGACTCCCACTACCCCTGGCAGTCGGAGGACGTCCTCACCCAGCGGCTGACGTTCGAGGACGGCAAGGTCACCGTCTCCGACGCACCCGGCCTCGGCGTCGAACTCGACCGCGCCCGCCTTGCGTTCCTCCACCAGCGGTGGCTCGACGACGACGGCACGCTGAAGGACCGCGACGACGCTGCGGCGATGCGGGTCGCCGACCCGGACTGGGTCACGCCGGCCGTTCCCCGCTGGTAACTCCCCTCCCCTGAGCACGATCGGAGCCGCTCGTGTCAGTACCACCGGCAGTCCCCACGGAACACCCGCCCGCCGTCCAGTCCGCCATCCGTAAAATCTTCCGCCGCGTGGTCCCCCTCTTCTTCGTGATGTTCGTCGCGAACTACATGGACCGCGTCAACCTCGGCTTCGCCCAGGACGAACTCCGCGCCGACGTCGGCCTCTCGGCCGCCGCGTTCGGACTCGGCGCCGGGATCTTCTTCATCGCGTACGCCCTCTTCGAAGTCCCCTCCAACATGCTGATGGAGCGCTTCGGCGCCAAGGTCTGGCTCACCCGGATCATGATCAGCTGGGGCGTCGTGGCGACCGCGATGGCCTTCGTCGACAGCGTCGGCATGTTCTACGCCCTGCGTTTCCTGCTCGGCGTCGCGGAGGCCGGCTTCTTCCCGGCGGTGATCTACTACTTCAGCCGTTGGCTCCCGGACTCCCACCGAGGCCGCGCCACCTCGATCTTCCTGATGGGCTCCGGCACCGCGACGGTGATCGTCGGCCCCATCTCGGGCGCCCTGCTGGAGATGCACGGCGTCTGGGGCCACGCGGGCTGGCAGTGGATGTTCTTCATCGAGGGCGTCCTCTCCGTCGTCCTCGGCTTCGTCGTCTACCGCTTCCTCGACTCCGGCATCGAGACGGCGACCTGGCTCACGGACGACGAGAAGACCGGCCTCGTCGCGGTCATCGACGCCGAACAGGACGCACGCGACGCCGAACGCGGCACCAGCGCGCACGTCTCCCGCTGGAAGCTGCTCGCCGACCCCCAGATGCTGCTCTTCCTGTGGATCTACTTCGCGATCAACGTCGCCCTGTACGCGGTCACCTTCTGGCTCCCGTCGATCGTGGACGACATCGGCGGGCTCAGCTCCTTCCAGGTGGGGCTGCTCACCTCGGTGCCGTGGCTGTGCGCGATCGTCGCCGTCTACGTCAGCGGCCGGATCTCCGACCGCATCGGCAAGCGGCGCCCGATCCTGATGACACTGCTGGTCCTCGGCGGCTGCGGCACCCTGCTCGCCGTGTTCGTGTCGCCGTGGGCGGGCCTGGGCGCGCTGTGCCTGGCCGCCATGGGCTTCAAACCGGCCTCCCCGATCTTCTGGACCATCCCGCAGAGCTACTTCGACGCCCGCGCCGCCGCCCCCGGCATCGCGCTCGTCAACTCCATCGGCAACCTCGGCGGTTTCGTCGCCCCGACCGCCTTCGGCATCATCGAGGACGCCACCGGTTCCACGAAGGGCGGCCTGGTCGGCCTCACCGTCATCGGCTTCCTCGCCGCGCTCAGCGTCCTGCTGGTACGGGGCGGCGGCCGCAACGACCGGGTCCGTACGAAGCCGGCGAAGGCCCCGGTGACCCCGGAGCCCAAGGCGACGCCCGGGGCGGCCCGGACCACCCGTCCGGGACCTGCGGTGGCCTGACGGTGGCCTGACGCGGTGGGGTGGCAGAGGCGGGAGTGCCACCCCGATGCCGGTGGTCTGGTGCACACTGGCTGAACCGGCACCACCGTCAGGGAGCGCACGTGACCCCGTCCATCGGAGAGGACCCCCGCAACCGGCCCCAGGTCGACCCCCTGGCCGCCCTGCGCACACCGGGTGACCCGCCCTGGGACGTCTATCTCACGGGCACCGTCTTCCTCGACATCATCTTCACCGGGCTCGACTCCGCCCCGGTGCGCGGGACCGAGTCCTGGGCACGCGGGATGGGGTCGAGCCCCGGCGGCGTCGCCAACATGGCCACCGCCCTGGCCCGCCTCGGCCTGCGCACGTCCCTCGCGGCCGCCTTCGGCGACGACCACTACGGCGACTACTGCTGGGACGCCCTCGCGCAGGGCGAGGGCATCGACCTCTCCCCGTCCCGCACGGTCCCCGGCTGGCACTCCCCGGTCACCGTCTCCATGGCCTACGAGGGCGAGCGCACGATGGTCTCCCACGGCCACGAACCGCCCCCCGAGGAACCCGCCCCCGAGACCGCGCCCCTCGCCCGCGCCGCCGTCGCCTCCCTCACCCCCGGCAAGCGCGCCCCCTGGATCGCCGAGGCCGCACACCACGGCACACGCATCTTCGCCGACGTCGGCTGGGACGACACCGGGGCGTGGGACCTGGCGGGGCTGGCCGACCTCGAACACTGCGAGGCGTTCCTGCCGAACGCGGCGGAGGCCATGCGGTACACGGGAGCGGCCTGCCCCCGTGCCGCCGCACACGCCCTCACCGAACACGTGCCGCTCGCTGTGGTCACCCTCGGTGCGGAGGGCGCGTACGCGGTGGACCGGCGGACGGGGGAGACGGCAGAGGTCCCGGCGATCGCCGTGGAGGCGCTCGATCCCACCGGGGCGGGGGACGTCTTCGTGGCGGGCTTCGTCACCGGCACGCTGGCCGGGTGGCCGCTGGCTGACCGGCTCGCCTTCGCCGGCCTGACCGCCGCACTCTCCGTGCAGGAGTTCGGCGGGTCGCTGTCGGCGCCGGGGTGGGCGGAGGTCATGGGGTGGTGGCGAAGGGTGCAGTCCGTCGAGGGGCAGGATCCTGTGGCGCTACGGCGGTACGCGTTCCTCGGGTCGCTGGTGCCGGACGAGGAGGCGGCGCGGCCGTGGCCGTTGCGGAGGGCTGTGCCGACGATCGGGTTCCGCAGGTCGGCGTGAGTGCGGCACGCACGCCCGCGGCCAGGACAGGGATCGTCACCTAAAAGCCCTACGGCGTTGTCGGTGCTCCGTCGTACTCTGGATACCGCGAGGCCGCTCTCAGCTACGCGGCCGTGAAGAGGAGGAACCGCAGGCCTTAAGCGCCGGCCCATGACTCAGACACCTACAGCTCACACCCCCGCGCAGGGGCAGGCGAGAGCACAGTTCACCGTGCCCGCCCAGCACCCCATGGTGACCGTCCTGGGGTCCGGCGACTCGCTTCTGCGCGTGATCGAGAAGGCCTTCCCGGCGGCCGACATCCACGTCCGGGGCAATGAGATCAGCGCGGTCGGCGCCCCCGCTGAAGTGGCCCTCATCCAGCGCCTTTTCGACGAGATGATGCTGGTGCTCCGCACCGGGCAGCCGATGACGGAGGACGCAGTGGAACGCTCGATCGCCATGCTCAGGGCGAGCGAGAACGGGGAGAGCGACGGCCAGGAGACCCCGGCCGACGTACTGACGCAGAACATCCTGTCCTCGCGGGGCCGCACGATCCGGCCCAAGACCCTCAACCAGAAGCGGTACGTCGACGCGATCGACAAGCACACGATCGTCTTCGGCATCGGCCCCGCCGGTACCGGCAAGACCTACCTCGCCATGGCCAAGGCGGTGCAGGCCCTGCAGTCCAAGCAGTGCAACCGCATCATCCTGACCCGCCCGGCGGTGGAGGCGGGGGAGCGCCTGGGCTTCCTCCCGGGCACCCTCTACGAGAAGATCGACCCCTACCTGCGCCCGCTGTACGACGCGCTGCACGACATGCTCGACCCCGATTCGATCCCGCGCCTCATGGCGGCGGGCACGATCGAGGTCGCGCCGCTGGCGTACATGCGTGGTCGGACCCTCAACGACGCCTTCATCATCCTGGACGAGGCCCAGAACACGAGCCCCGAGCAGATGAAGATGTTCCTCACCCGTCTCGGCTTCGACTCGAAGATCGTGATCACGGGTGACGTGACGCAGGTCGACCTCCCCAGCGGCACCAAGTCCGGTCTGCGCCAGGTGCAGGAGATCCTGGAGGGCCTGGACGACGTCCACTTCTCGCGTCTGACGTCCCACGACGTCGTACGGCACAAGCTCGTCGGCCGTATCGTCGACGCGTACGAGAAGTACGACAGCCAGCACGGCACCGAGAACGGCTCCCGCAAGGGCGGCCGGGGCAGGCAGTCCGGGCACAAGGGGCTGTGACATTTAAAAGCGGGAGAACAGCGGCACCATGTCGATCGACGTCAACAACGAGTCCGGAACCGAGGTCGACGAGCAGGCGATCCTCGACATCGCCCGCTACGCGCTCGCACGGATGCGCATCCACCCGCTCTCCGAGCTCTCGGTGATCGTTGTGGACACCGGCGCCATGGAGCAGCTGCACATCCAGTGGATGGACCTGCCGGGGCCCACGGACGTCATGTCCTTCCCGATGGACGAACTGCGTCCGCCGTCGAAGGACGACGACGAGCCCCCGCAGGGCCTCCTCGGCGACATCGTGCTGTGTCCCGAGGTCGCCACCAAGCAGGGCGCCGAGGCGGAGACGCAGCACTCCATGGACGAGGAGCTCCAGCTGCTCACCGTCCACGGCGTGCTGCACCTGCTCGGCTACGACCACGAGGAACCGGACGAGAAGGCCGAGATGTTCGGCCTGCAGGCGGCCATCGTGGACGGCTGGCGCGCGGAGAAGGGCCTGACCGGCCCGTCCCCGGCCCCGACCGTGTCATGAGCATCGCACTTGTCACCGGCGCGATCGCCCTGGTCGTCGTCGCCTGGCTCGCCGCCTGCGCGGAGGCGGGCCTCGCGCGCGTCTCCAGCTTCCGCGCCGAAGAAGCCGTGAAGTCGGGGCGCCGCGGCAGCGCCAAGCTGATCCAGATCGCCGCGGACCCCACCCGCTATCTCAACGTGGCCCTGCTGGTGCGCGTGGCCTGCGAGATGGCCGCCGCCGCGCTGGTCACGTACGCCTGCCTGAAGGAGTTCGACGGCACCGCCGAGGCCCTCCTCGTCGCGATCGGTGTCATGGTCCTGGTGTCGTACGTCGCCGTCGGGGTCTCCCCGCGCACCATCGGCCGCCAGCACCCGCTGAACACGGCGACCGCGGCCGCGTACGTCCTGGTGCCGCTCGCCAGGATCATGGGCCCCGTCCCGCCGCTGCTGATCCTCATCGGCAACGCGCTCACCCCCGGCAAGGGCTTCCGCCGCGGCCCCTTCGCCTCCGAGGCGGAGCTGCGCGCGCTGGTCGACCTCGCCGAGAAGGAGTCCCTCATCGAGGACGAGGAGCGCCGCATGGTGCATTCCGTCTTCGAGCTGGGCGACACGCTCGTACGGGAGGTCATGGTCCCGCGCACCGACCTCGTCGTCATCGAGCGCTACAAGACGATCCGTCAGGCCCTCACCCTCGCCCTGCGCTCCGGCTTCTCGCGCATCCCGGTCACCGGGGAGAGCGAGGACGACATCGTCGGGATCGTGTACCTGAAGGACCTGGTCCGCAAGACGCACATCAGCCGCGACGCGGAGAGCGAGCTGGTGTCGACGGCGATGCGCCCCGCCGCGTTCGTGCCCGACACCAAGAACGCCGGCGACCTGCTGCGCGAGATGCAGCTGCAGCGCAACCACGTCGCCGTCGTCATCGACGAGTACGGCGGCACGGCCGGCATCGTCACCATCGAGGACATCCTCGAGGAGATCGTCGGCGAGATCACCGACGAGTACGACCGTGAGCTCCCGCCCGTCGAGGAGCTCGGCGGGGACCGCTACCGGGTCACCGCCCGCCTCGACATCACCGACCTCGGCGAGCTGTACGGCCTGGAGGAGTTCGACGACGAGGACGTGGAGACCGTCGGCGGACTCCTCGCGAAGGCGCTGGGCCGTGTGCCCATCGCCGGGGCGTCGTCGCACGTGGAGCTGCCCGACGGGCGCCGGGTGCGGCTGACCGCGGAGGCCGCGGCCGGCCGCCGCAACAAGATCGTGACGGTGCTGGTGGAGCCGGACGGCCAGGTGGAGCGGCCGGCCCAGGAAGAGGCGAAACCCGAATGACCCCTCAGGAGCTGCGCGCCCTCTGCCTGTCCTTCAACGCGGCGGCCGAAGACTTCCCCTTCAACCCGGAGACGTCTGTCTTCAAGGTCCTGGGCAAGATGTTCGCCCTGTCGAACCTGGACGCGCGGCCCCTGACGGTCAACCTCAAGTGCGACCCCGAGGACGCGATCCGGCTGCGCGCCGACCACCCGGGCCTCATCGCCCCCGGCTACCACATGAGCAAGCGCCACTGGAACACGGTGACGGTCGACGGTGGACTCCCCGCCCAGCTCGTCCGGGAGCTGATCGAGGATTCCTACGACCTGGTCGTCGCCGGACTGCCGCGCGCGGAGCGGCTGCGGCTGGACCGGCCCTGAGCCGGGTGGGGAACTTCCCCTGGGCACGGCTACGTATGCTCAGGACATGACCGACAGCAACGCGCTCGACCCCGAGGACCGCAAGATCGTCACCCTGGCCCGCTCGGCCCGGGCCCGTAACGGCGTGCCGGAGGGGGCTGCCGTGCGGGACGAGACGGGCCGTACGTATGTGGCCGGCACCGTCGCACTGGAATCGCTGAAGCTGAGCGCGCTGCAGACCGCGGTGGCCATGGCGGTGGCGTCCGGGGCGAAGTCGCTGGAGGCGGCGGCGGTCGTCACCGAGGCGGCGGAGGCGAACGAAGCGGACCGGGCTGCCGTACGGGATCTGGGTGGAGCAGAGACGCCGGTGCTGGTGGCCGGGCCGGACGGCGTTGTTCGTCTGACCGTCTCCGCGGGCTGACGTCCCAGCCTGATCCTCTCGAGCGGTTTTGGCAGGGGCATGGACTAGTCCGGAATTCACCCTTGCAGCCCTCCGTTCCCCGCGCATCAATGAAGCCATGGATCCGACGGACCGTCAGATTTCCGGCCGGTTGAGCAGCGTGTCCGCACCCACCTGCTCAGGAGCCGCCGTCCGTCGACACTCACCCGCGAAGGGAGCCCCAAGCAGATGAGAGGCAAGCGAATCGGAACAGGTGCGGCAGTGGCGGTCGGGGTGCTCGCGATCGGCGGGCTCGCGCTCGCTCCCGCGGCCATCGCCGTCGCCCCCGAGACGGCGACGATCAACGCCGACTGCGGGATCTTCGGCGGCGGAGCGGCCACGCTCACCGCCACCCAGAACGGCACCGCCGCCACCCTCACCCTCAACTCCACCGCGATCAAGGCGCCGATCGCGCTGTCGAAGGACTCGATCACGTCCACCCTCACCCTGGTGAAGTCCACCGGCGGCACCCGGGTCTTCAGCGGGAAGGTGAACCCGGCGATGAAGGTCGGCGACCCCGTCACCGTCGGCCCCCTCCCCGGAACCGTGGCCTCCGGGGACAAGCTCGAGACCTACGGCGGCTCGCTCAAGATGGTCGTCCTGGGCATCACCATCACCTGTACGGCCAAGGCACCGCAGTCGCCCGGGCCGTTCGTGTTCGACTGATCCGAGACTGATCCGACCGAGCACGAAGCACGCGCGGCAGGGAAGGTGACGATCCGTCAGTTTTCCTGCCGCATCTCCATTGACTTCTCACACCGCCTCCACGTCAATGCCCCTTGTCGGCGCAGAAGAGCCGCTGCGCCATCCCTCAGGAGGGGGCACCCATGGGTCAGACCACCCGAAGACGCCGCCTGGCGTCGCTGCTCGGGGCGACCGCGCTCGCGGTCACCGCGGGCGGCGCACTGGCCGCGCCGGCCGGTGCCGTGTCCGCCCAGTCCGCCGACGTGGACTTCGCCACGCACTGCATCCCGCCGCCCATCGCGGGCATCCCGCCGATCGACGGCACCACCACCGGCCGGATCGCGGTGGACAACACCAGCCCCAAGGTGGGCGACACGGTCACCGTGACGTACACGGTGGTCAAGCCCGCCGCCAGCAACCCCACCGAGCTCGCCCTGCCGGCCGACATCATGACCCCGACCGGCAAGGTCACCCTCGGCGGGGCGCAGACCGGCGACGTCACCGTCACGGGGCCGAAGAAGAACGAACCGGTGCCGGGCAAGGGCGCCTTCCCGTCGTTCTCGATGACCGGCACGTTCACGGTCACCCAGCCCGGCGCGATCACCCTCTCGCCCGGCGACTACAACATCCACACCAGCTACATCCTGGAGCTGGACACCCCCTGCACGGTGACCAACCCGCCCGCGCCGGTCTCCGAGACCGTCACCGCGGCGGATGACCCACCCGCCAACACCCGCTCCATCACCCTGGGTTCGGCGTCCGGGAAGCCCGGTGACAGTGTCACCGTCACCGGCAGCGGCTTCACCGGGGGCGCGACCGTCACCCTCGCCGGGCGGTCCGGGAGCACCCAGACCGCGGACACGGCGACCGTGACCGCCAACGCCCAGGGCGCCATCAGCGGCGCGCTCGTCGTCAGCGACAAGACGACGAGCGGGGTCGTGGCGTACGAGGGTTCCGCGTGGAGCGCGGAGAAGGGCGCCGGGCCGGTGGCGTACGTCGTCATCGACGACACGCCCGTTCCCGACGGCAGTCAGAAGCTGACCACGACCGTGAAGGCGGGCACGCTGTCCATGACCCAGGCCGGGGACGCCGTCCAGCTGTCGGGCGTCGACTTCGGCAAGGGCGGCGCCTCCACGGGTGACCTGCGGACGGTGACCGTCAAGGACTTCCGCGGCGGACCCGCGGGCTGGTCCCTGACCGGCAAGGTCACCGACTTCACCGGCCCCGGCGCCAAGATCGACGCCGGGAAGCTGAGCTGGACGCCGGCCTGTACGACCAAGGCGGGCAGCCCCAGCACCTGCCGGGCCGGTTCGCCGGGCACGGTGGGCGGCTCGGGGGCGACCCTGGCGTCCACGCCCGACGGCACGCTCACCGGCGGTGAGTTCACGGTCGACGCCGGGCTGTCGCTCGACGTACCGGCGTTCACGCCTCCGGGGTCGTATTCCGCGGTCCTCACCCTCACACTCACCTGATCGCCGTACGGGCGTCCCGTTCCCACGGGTCCGCACCCGCCCGTCCGCCCCGTTCCCTTCCGTCCGGTCCGTGGGGGTCCGCACCCATGCGCAAGCCGTACGCCCTCCTCCTCCTGCTGTTCCTCCTTCTCGCCGCCCCGGCCGCCCCCGCGCACGCCGCGGACAACGGCAGCTGGTCCGTCTACCCCCTGTCCTCCGGAGTCTCCGAGCGGCCGTACTTCTACCTCTCCGCCGACCCCGGGCAGACCATCGAGGACAAGGTCGTCGTCGCCAACAAGACCGCCAAACCGCTGAGTTTCCGCCTCTACGCGGCCGACGCGTACAACACCGGGCGCGACGGCGGGTTCGCCGTGCGGACGGAGAAGGAGCGGATGCGGGGCGTGGGGGCCTGGGGGAAGCCCGGCAAGTCCCGGATCACCGTCCCCGCCCACAAGTCGGTCACCGTGCCGTTCACGCTCCGCGTGCCCGAGGACGCCGAGCCCGGGGACCATCCCGGGGCGCTGGTGGCTCTGGACGAACGCGTCGACACCGGTGACGGGTCCCTCGCCGTCGGGGTACGCCGAGCCGTCGGCGCCCGCGTCTACCTGCGGGTGAGCGGCCCCGCCCTCCCCGCGATCTCCGTGGAGGGCGTCCGGGTCGCCCACGACCAGCCCCTCGTCCCCGGTCTCGGCGACAGCACGGCGACCATCTCGTACACCCTGCGCAACACCGGGAACGTCACCCTCAACCCGAGGGTGGAGCTGCGGGCACAAGGCCTGTTCGGCCGCACGCTCCTGGCCCGCGACCTGACCAAGATCCCCTCCGAGCTGCTGCCCGGCCAGCGGGTGCGGCTCAGCGAACCGTGGCGGGGCGCGCCGCAGCTCGACTGGGGCGACGTGACGCTCACGGCGAGCGCGAAGGACACCCGTGAGTCGGCCGGGGCGTCCTTCTTCGCGCTGCCGTGGCTGGTGGTGGCGGTGGCGTTCGCCGCCGGAGTGGTGGGAGGGGTGCTCCTCGTCAGAGCGCGTCGGGGCCGCGCTCGCCCGTCCGCACCCGCACGACCGTCTCGACGGGCACTGCCCACACCTTTCCGTCCCCGATCTTCCCCGTCTGCGCGGCCTTGACGATCGCGTCGATGACGGCGTCCGAGTCGGCGTCCTCGACGACGACCTCGATACGGACCTTGGGGACCAGGTCGACCTGGTACTCGGCGCCGCGGTACACCTCGGTGTGCCCGCGCTGACGGCCGTACCCACTGGCCTCGGTCACGGTCAGGCCGTGCACGCCGATCTCCTGGAGGGCGGTCTTGACCTCGTCGAGGCGGTACGGCTTGACGATCGCGGTGATGAGCTTCATGCCTGCGTTTTGGCCTTCTGCGCGGAGGTGAGGACGGACGCGGTGACCGGGGCGCCGTGGCCCAGGACGCCGTGATCGTATGCCGTCTCGGCGTGCACCGTAAGGTCCAGGCCCTTGTACTCCTGCTCCTCGCCCGCCCGGAAGCCCATCGTCTTGTCGATCAGCTTGCCGATGCCGTACGTCACGGTGAAGGCGTACGCCCCCACGGCGACGACGGCCACCAGCTGCTTCCCCAGCTGCGCGAGCCCGCCGCCGTACAGCAGCCCCTCGGTCCCACCGGTCATGGTGTCGACCGCGAAGACGCCGATCAGCAGGGTGCCGATGATCCCGCCGACGAGGTGGACGCCGACGACGTCGAGCGAGTCGTCGTAGTTCAGCCTGAACTTCCAGCCCACGGCGTACGAGCAGACGACACCGGCGGCGAGGCCGACGACCAGCGCGCCGAGCAGGGACACAGAACCGCAGGAGGGCGTGATGGCGACCAGGCCCGCGACCGCGCCGGATGCGGCGCCCAGCGTCGTCGGGTGGCCGTCGCGCTTCTGCTCGACGAAGAGCCAGCCGAGCAGGCCGGTGCAGCCGGCGGCGAGGGTGTTGAGGAACGCGGCGGCGGCGAGGCCGTTGGCGCCGAGGGCGGAGCCGGCGTTGAAGCCGAACCAGCCGAACCAGAGCAGACCGGCGCCCAGCACGACCATCGGCAGATTGTGTGGACGCATGGCGTCCTTCTTGAACCCGAGCCGCGGACCGAGCACCAGGCACAGAGCCAGACCCGAGGCACCGGAGGTGATCTCGACGGGAAGGCCGCCGGCGAAGTCGAGGGCGCCGAGGTGGTTCAGAATCCAGCCACCCGGGCCCCACACCCAGTGGGTGACGGGAACGTATACGAGCAGCGCCCACACCGGCACGAACACCAGCCACGCCCCGAACTTCGCCCGGTCGGCGACCGCGCCGCTGATCAGCGCCGCCGTGATGATCGCGAAGGTGAGCTGGAAGGTGGCGAAGAGGACGGTGGGGACGCTGCCCTGCACGCTGTCGGGGCCGAGACCGGACATGCCGACGTGCTCGAGCCCGCCGATCAGCCCGCCGCCGACGTCGTCGCCGAACGCGAGGGAGTAGCCGGCGGCCAGCCACACCACCGTGACCAGGGCGATCGACACGAAGCTCATCATCAGCATGTTGAGGACGCTCTTCGTGCGGACCATGCCGCCGTAGAACAGGGCCAGGCCCGGGGTCATCAGCAGGACGAGGGCGGTGGCGGCGAGCAGCCAGGCGGTGTCGCCGGTGTCGATGCGCTCTGCGGCCAGGGGCGCGGCGAGGGTCACGGTCGTCTCCAACGGTGTGGGGGCTCGTCAGAGGGTCACCGGCGTGCGTTTCCGGTCGCGTACAGGTGTGTTTCCGTGACGTTTCGTTGCGTGGAGGTTTCCGGGAGCTCACGGGCCCTGGGGGTGGTCGCTCCGTGGGCGGACGGATGTGCGGTGGGGCCTTGTGGATCAGGGAGAATGGTCGCCATGAGCGTTCGCAGTAAGTCATCCGAGCCGTCCGAGGCCCCCCACCGCGCCGGCTTCGCCTGCTTCGTGGGCCGCCCCAACGCGGGCAAGTCCACCCTCACGAATGCTCTGGTCGGCCAGAAGGTGGCGATCACCGCGAACCAGCCGCAGACGACGCGGCACACGGTGCGGGGGATCGTGCACCGCGAGGACGCCCAGCTGATCCTGGTCGACACCCCTGGGCTGCACAAACCGCGCACGCTGCTGGGTGAGCGGCTGAACGACGTCGTGCGGACCACCTGGGCCGAGGTCGACGTGATCGGCTTCTGCCTGCCCGCGAACGAGAAGCTCGGCCCCGGTGACCGCTTCATCGCGAAGGAACTGGCGTCCATCAAGAAGACGCCGAAGATCGCGATCGTCACGAAGACCGACCTCGTCGACGGCAAGACGCTCGCCGAGCAGCTCATCGCGATCGACCAGCTCGGCCGGGAGCTGGGATTCGAGTGGGCGGAGATCGTGCCGGTGTCGGCGGTCGCCGACAAGCAGGTCGACCTGCTGGCCGACCTGCTCGTCCCCCTCCTGCCGGAGGGCCCGGCCCTGTACCCCGAGGGCGACCTGACGGACGAGCCCGAGCAGGTCATGATCGCCGAGCTGATCCGCGAGGCCGCGCTGGAAGGCGTACGCGACGAGCTCCCGCACTCCATCGCCGTCGTGGTGGAGGAGATGCTCCCCCGCGAGGACCGTCCGGCGGACAAGCCTCTCCTCGACATCCACGCCTTCGTCTACATCGAGCGCCCCAGCCAGAAGGGCATCATCATCGGCCCCAAGGGCAAGCGCCTGAAGGACGTCGGCATCAAGTCCCGCAAGCAGATCGAAGCGCTCCTCGGTACGCCGGTCTTCCTCGACCTGCACGTGAAGGTGGCGAAGGACTGGCAGCGGGACCCGAGGCAGCTGCGCAAGCTGGGCTTCTGAGGGTTCAGGGCTTTCAAGAGCAGGGCTACGGGCTTTCAAGAGCTTGTGGGGACATGTCCTGGAGCCCCACCACCCGCAGCAACTCCAGCCGCTCGTAGGACTCCGTGCCCGGGCGGGCGGTGTGGATGATCAGGAGCTGGTGGTGCTCGTGGCTGAGCATGACCTCGCAGTCCAACTCCAGTAGGCCCACCAGGGGGTGCCGGAAGCGCTTGGTCGCCCGGTTGCGCAGCGACACCTCGTGCTCGTCCCACAGGCGCGCGAACTCCTCGCTCGACGCGCGGAGTTCGGCGACCAGCGCGGCCGGTTCCGGGTCGTCGGGGCGGGCGGCGGCCACCGCGCGCAGGTTGGCCACGTGGGCGCGGGCGTGGTCGGCGCGGTCCTCCTCCGGGAACAGGGTGCGCGCGTCCGGGTCCAGGAAGTAGAGGCGGACCAGGTTGCGCTCGCGCCGGGGGCGGGACATCACATCGCGGGTCAGCGCCCGGGCCATCGCGTTCTGGGCCAGGACCTCGCCGCAGTCGGTCACCACCTGCGCCGGTGTGTCGTGCAGCCGGTCCAGGATCAGCATCAGGCCGGGCGGGACATGCGCCGACGCCGTCTCACGGCGCGGGGGCTCCTCACCGGCCAGGTGGAACAGGTGGTCGCGTTCGTCGTCGGTGAGGCGCAGGGCGCGGGCCAGCGCCGTCAGCATCTGCCGTGACGGGCGCGGGCCACGGCACTGTTCCAGGCGCGTGTAGTAGTCCACCGACATGCCCGCCAGCTGCGCCACCTCCTCGCGGCGCAGGCCGGGCGTGCGGCGGCGGGCGCCCGGCGTCAGGCCCACGTCCGACGGGCTGAGGCGGGCGCGGCCGCGGCGCAGGAAGTCGGCGAATTCGGCTCGGTTCACCTCTCCAGCCTGGGGCAACCCGCCCGGCTTATCCAGGGACTGCCGATCCCCTGATCGAGAGGTCTCTCCCGGTCGCCCCGACTCCGTCCGAGGCTGGTGGCACCAGACCAGGTGCCGGACCGGGCGCCGGACAAGAGGAGCAGATGATGTTGACACTGGTGACGGGTACGACGGGGCAGGTCGGCCGGCGCTTCGTACCGAGGCTGCTGGCGCAGGCCCGGGCGGGGGAGGGCGTGCGGGTCCTGGTGCGGGACGAGGCGCGGGGGGAGCGGTTCGCGGAGCTGGGCGCCGAGGTCGTGCTCGGGGATCTGCGCGACACGGAGGCGCTCGGCAAGGCGGTGGCCGGGGTGGACGCGGTCGTGAACGTCGCGGCGGCCTTCCGCGGGGTGCCGGACGAGGAGGCGTGGGCCGTCAACCGGGACGCGGCACTGGAGCTGGGCCGCGCCGCGCTGGCCTCCGGTGTACGGCGCTTCGTGCAGGTCAGCACGGGGCTGGTGTACGGCCTGGGGCGTGGCCGCCCGCTGACCGAGGACGACCCGGCCCGGCCCGGCGGCGCGATGTGGGGCGCCTACGCCGAGTCGAAGGTGGAGGCCGAGCGGGGGCTGCTGGCGCTGGAGGGCCTGGACGTGCGCGTCGGACGGCTCGCCTTCGTCTACGGCGAGGGCGATCCGCACCTCGCCCAGTCCCTGATGTGGGCCGGGAACTGGGCGGCGACCCAGCGACTCCACATGGTCCACCACGTGGACGTCGCCCAGGGACTGCTGCGCATCCTCCACGCGCCGGGAGTCGCCGGCCGGAGCTACAACATCGCCGACGACGCCCCCGTCACCGCGGTCGAGCTGCACCAGCTCAACGGCGTCGACATCCCCGCCGAACTCTACGAGCGCACCGACCCCGACCCGTTCTTCCAGATGACCTCCACCGACCGCATCCGCCGCGAACTCGGCTACCGCCCGCTGTACCCCAGCGTCTACGCGGCCCGGGAGGCCGGGGCCCTGTGAGCCGGGGCGGCCGAGGTCACCTCTGGGCCCGCAGCACGTCCCGGTACCAGGCGTACGAGGCCTTCGGTGTGCGCGTGAGGCTCTCGAAGTCCACGTGGACCAGCCCGAACCGGCGGGCGTAGCCCTCCGCCCACTCGAAGTTGTCCAGGAGGGACCAGACGAAGTACCCGCGTACGTCGACGCCCGCCTCCACGGCCCGGTGCAGCGCCCTGATGTGGCCGTCGAGGTAGGTGATGCGGTCCTGGTCGTCGAGGCCCTCGTACGAGCAGCCGTTCTCGGTGATCACGACCGGGGGGAGCCGGTCGCCGTAGCGTTCCCGGAAGCCGGTGAGCACCTCGGTCAGGCCCTCGGGGACCACCGGCCAGCCGAAGTCCGTCACCGGGACGCCCTCGATCTCCCGCACGGAGAAGGGGAGTTCGGCCGGAATCGTCAGACCGCCGAACTCGATGTCGGCGCCCTGCGGTGCGCCCACCCGGGTCGGCGCGTAGTAGTTGACGCCGTACCAGTCCAGCGGCTCCCCGATCACCTTCAGGTCGGCCGCCACGTCCCCCGGCATCAACTCGGCGATGCCCTCGGGGTACTCGCCCAGCAGGACGGGGTCGGCGAACAGGCGGTTCAGCAGCAGGTCGTAGAACTCGGCCGCCTCCAGGTCCGCCTGTTCGCGCGACGCCGGCCACGTCGGCCCGTGCGAGTTGGCGATGCCGATGTCCGTGGCGCCGGCCGCGCGCAGGGCCCGTACGGCCAGGCCGTGGGCGAGAAGCTGGTGGTGGGCGGCCGGCAGCGCGTCGAACATCAGCTGCTTGCCCGGCGCGTGCGCACCCAGCGCGTGCCCGAACAGGGTGTGCTCGGCCGGCTCGTTGATCGTGACCCACCGCTTCACACGGTCGCCGAGACGCTCGGCCACGACGGACACGTGCTCCGCGAACCGCGACGCCGTGTCCCGCTCCAGCCAGTCCAGCGCGACCGGCAGGTCCCAGTGGAAGAGGGTCGGCACGGGGCGCACGCCCGCCGCGCAGAGCTCGTCCACCAGACGGTCGTAGAAGTCCAGGCCGTTCGGCGCGTTCACCCGCGGCCAGGAGATCGAGAAGCGGTACGCGTCCACGCCGAGGCCGGACAGGAGCGCCACGTCCTCGCGGTAGCGGTGGTAGTGGTCGCAGGCCACCGCCGCCGTCGAGCCGTCCTTCACCCGCCCCGGCTCGGCGGAGAAGGCGTCCCACACGGACGCCTCGCGTTCGTCCGTCGCGCCCTCGATCTGGTGGGCCGAGGTCGAGACGCCCCACAGGAAGCCGGCCGGGAACTGGGGTATCGGGTTGGTCGCCATGCGCCGGATCATCCGTACCAGGGGTAACTGAAGTCAACGGGCAAGCGTGAACAAGCAGTTAGGCCCCTTCTTTGAGCACCCTGGAGATCAGCCTGCGCTGCTCCTCCGTGAGGCGGGGATCGGCCGCGTACACCGTCCGCCCGTCCACCGTGATCTCGTAGTTGAAGCCGTCCGGCACGCCGGTCGAGGGCGCGCCCCGGCCGGCGGCGAGTGCCTGCTCGGCCAGGGCGTGCCACTCGTGGGCATCGGGCCGCCCCGAGGTGTCGACCTCGGCGCGGCGCTCGATGCCCGCGAAGCCACCCGTGCGTGTCACCTGAATACGCATGGGTCCCTGTCTAGTACGCCGTCACAGGATCCGCACCCCGACCTGCTCCCAGGCCTTCTCCACGGCCTGGAACTCGTCGCCGCCGTCGCCGTAGCGCTCGCGCGCGGCCTTGACGGTCAGCTTGGCGAAGTCGGTGAAGAACGCCCGCTCGCTGAGCTCGCCGCCGGTCAGGACGTCGTACCAGACCTGGCCCGCCTTCTCCCAGGCGTGGCCGCCGAGCGCGGTGGCGACGAGGTAGAAGGCGTGGTTGGGGATGCCGGAGTTGATGTGGACGCCGCCGTTGTCGCGGCCGGTGCGCACATAGTCGTCCATGGTCGCGGGCTGCGGGTCCTTGCCGAGGACGTCGTCGTCGTACGCGGTGCCCGGCGCCTTCATGGAGCGCAGGGCCGTGCCGGTCACGCTCGGGGCGAGGAGGCCGGCACCGATCAGCCAGTCGGCCTCGGCGGCGGTCTGGCCGAGGGAGTACTGCTTGATGAGCGAGCCGAAGACGTCGGACATCGACTCGTTGAGGGCGCCCGGCTGGCCGTAGTAGGTGAGGTTCGCCGTGTACTGGGTGACGCCGTGGGTGAGCTCGTGGCCGATGACGTCGATGGAGTTGGTGAAGTCGACGAAGATCTCGCCGTCCCCGTCGCCGAACACCATCTGCTCGCCGTTCCAGAAGGCGTTGTTGTAGCCCTCGTCGTAGTGGACGGTGGCGTCCAGGGGCAGGCCGTCGCCGTCGATGGAGTGGCGCTGGTAGGCCTTGAGGTAGAGGTCGAAGGTGGCGCCGAGCCCGGAGTAGGCGCGGTTGACGGTGGCGTCCTGGCCGGGGTCCTGGCCCTCGGCGCGGACCTTGGTGCCGGGCAGCTCGGTCCGGTGCTCGGCGTCGTAGATCGTGCGCAGCGGCTGGTCCGACGGTGCCTTCGCCGTCGGGGCGGCCGCCAGGCGGAACTCGGCGGTGACGCGCCGACGGGCGCGCAGCTCGCTGTCGCGCACCAGGGTGCGCTGGGCGGGTCCGGAGAGTGCGGGGTCGTCGTGCTGCGCCAGCTTGTCGAGGACGTAGGGCGGCACAACAGTGCAGAAGACGGGCTCGAAGCCCCCGTTCGTCGTCATGGACGGCACCCTTGCACTCGGTTATACCGCTGTCACTACCCGCAACCATGATTGGTGAAATATAGGGATACGGCGCCAGGAGGCACGCGGGTGAGTGGTATGGCGCACTTTTTGTCCCGTTCGTCCTCACGGTCCCGCATACTGATACGACCCCGCGTGACAGGAGCGGCTCGGCTACGCTGCGGAGCATCATGCGTTTCGGGCTGCTTCTTCTTAGCTGCCGCGGCGAGGGCCTGTAGTCCAGGTCGACTCCCTCCCCGCGGAGCTTGGCGTTGCGTCGTCGGCCGTCCATCCGGACATCCTGAGGAGCCCCCGCACCATGGCAAACCGCCAGCAGCCCAGTTCCATGCCGATCCAGAAGTACGGCCGCTACGACCAGGTCGACATCTCGGACCGCACCTGGCCGAACAACCGGATCACCGTCGCCCCCCGCTGGCTCTCCACCGACCTGCGCGACGGCAACCAGGCCCTGATCGACCCGATGTCGCCCGAGCGCAAGCGCCGGATGTTCGACCAGCTGGTCACGATGGGCTACAAGGAGATCGAGGTCGGGTTCCCCGCCTCCGGCCAGACCGACTTCGACTTCGTGCGCTCGATCATCGAGGAAGAGGGCGCGATCCCCGAGGACGTGACGATCTCCGTCCTGACCCAGGCCCGCGAGGACCTGATCGAGCGGACCGTGGAGTCCCTGAAGGGCGCCCGCCGCGCGACCGTCCACCTCTACAACGCCACCGCCCCGGTCTTCCGCCGGGTCGTCTTCCGCGGCTCCAAGGACGACATCAAGCAGATCGCCGTCGACGGCACGCGGCTGGTCATGGAGTACGCCGAGAAGCTGCTGGGTCCCGAGACCGAGTTCGGCTACCAGTACAGCCCGGAGATCTTCACCGACACCGAGCTGGACTTCGCGCTGGAGGTCTGCGAGGCGGTCATGGACGTCTGGCAGCCCGGCCCGGGCCGCGAGATCATCCTCAACCTGCCCGCCACCGTGGAGCGTTCGACGCCGTCCACGCACGCGGACCGCTTCGAGTGGATGAGCCGCAACCTGTCGCGCCGCGAGCACGTCTGCGTCTCCGTACACCCGCACAACGACCGCGGTACGGCCGTCGCCGCCGCCGAGCTGGCGCTGATGGCCGGCGCCGACCGCGTCGAGGGCTGCCTGTTCGGGCAGGGCGAGCGCACCGGCAACGTCGACCTGGTCACCCTGGGCATGAACCTCTTCTCCCAGGGCGTCGACCCGCAGATCGACTTCTCCGACATCGACGAGATCCGTCGTACGTGGGAGTACTGCAACCAGATGGAGGTCCACCCGCGCCACCCGTACGTGGGCGACCTGGTCTACACGTCCTTCTCCGGCTCCCATCAGGACGCCATCAAGAAGGGCTTCGACGCCATGGAGGCCGACGCCAAGGCCAAGGGCGTCACCGTCGACGACATCGAGTGGGCGGTCCCGTACCTGCCGATCGACCCCAAGGACGTCGGCCGCTCCTACGAGGCCGTCATCCGCGTCAACTCGCAGTCCGGCAAGGGCGGTATCGCGTACGTCCTGAAGAACGACCACAAGCTGGACCTGCCGCGCCGGATGCAGATCGAGTTCTCCAAGCTCATCCAGGCGAAGACGGACGCCGAGGGCGGCGAGATCACGCCCGGCGACATCTGGTCGACCTTCCAGGACGAGTACCTGCCGAACCCGGAGAACCCCTGGGGCCGCATCCAGGTCAGGAACGGCCAGTCGACGACCGACACGGACGGCGTGGACACCCTCACCGTGGAGGCCACGGTCGACGGCGTGGACACCGTCCTGTCCGGCACAGGCAACGGTCCGATCTCGGCCTTCTTCGACGCCCTGCAGTCCGTCGGCATCGACGTACGCCTCCTGGACTACCAGGAGCACACGATGAGCGAGGGCGCCTCCGCGCAGGCCGCGTCCTACATCGAGTGCGCGATCGACGACAAGGTTCTGTGGGGGATCGGCATCGACGCGAACACGACGCGTGCGTCGCTGCAGGCGGTCGTCTCCGCCGTCAACCGCGCCACCCGCTGACGCGCCGAAAACCGTCCCTGACCGGGGATTTCGGGGCCCCGACCGTCACACCCGGCGGTCGGGGCCCCCGTCACATCTCGGCCACTCCCGTGTGCAGGTCACGGAAAGGTCTCGTCCAAGGTGCTGACTCCGCCTCATCCCTGTGGCTAACATCACGCAAGCGTGTGGCGATGTTGCCGCGGCGTTATGGAGGTGCGACGTGCTGCCAGGACGGGGACGAAACGGCCATGTCGACAGGCGTGCGCGCATTCTGGGCACCCGCACCTCGTGGACACCCGTCGGGGACGGCGAGTTCTTCTGCCCCGGCTGCGGGGGCGACCGCAACTACCAGCGGCTCACCGGCCGCCGCCGCTTCACCGTGCTCGGCGTGCCCGTGCTGCCACGCGGCGAGACCGGCCCCGCCGTCGAGTGCGCGGCCTGTCACCACCACTTCGGCACCGAGGTCCTCGACCACCCCACCACCATCCGCTTCTCCGCGATGCTCCGCGACGCCGTGCACACCGTCGCCCTCGCGGTGCTCGCAGCGGGCGGCACCTGCGCCCGTACGTCCCTGGAGGCCGCCGCCACCGCGGTGCGCGCCGCCGGCTTCGACGACTGCACCGAGGACCAGCTCGCCGCCCTCGTGGACGCCCTCGCCTCGGACACCGGACGCGCCTTCGGGGAGCCCTCCTGCACCGGCCTCGCCATAGAGCTCCACGAGGCCCTGGACCCGCTCGCCCCCCACCTCGCCCAGGTCGGCCGCGAATCGATCCTGCTGCAGGGCGCCAGGATCGCCCTCGCCGACGGCCCGTACACCCCGGCCGAACGCGACGTCCTGGCCACCGTCGGCGCGGCCCTGACCATCGGCGCCGACGAGGTGACCCGCGTGCTGGCGGCGGCCCGCACGCCGTCCTGACCCTCCCCGGTTACTCCCCGGGGAGTAACCACCCCGCCCGGCCACCCCGCGCAGTACCCGCGAACTCGCCCTGACGCGCGACGATTCGGGCCCGCCGCAGCGGAAGTCTGGATGCCGTACCCAGACATCCGCTCCGGAAGGAGGGCCCATCCCATGGGGGCCGGAAAAACGACGGGGAAGACGGGGAAGCGGCGTGCCGTTCCCTGGCTCGTGCTCGCGCTGTGGGTCGGCGTGCTCGCGGTCGTGTCGCCGTTCGCGGCGAAACTCGCCGACGTGCAGCATGACCGGATCACCGACTACCTGCCCGCGAGCGCCGACTCCACGCAGGTCGCGAAGATCCAGGAACAACTGCCGGGCGGCGAGACCACCGAGCTGGTGCTCGTCTACCACCGCGACGGCGGACTGACCGCCGCCGACCGGGACACGGCGCGGGAACAGGTCACGCGAGTCGCGGGGGAGCACGCGCTGGCCGCACCGCCGCAGGGGATCCCGTCCGAGGACGGAACCACCCTCATGTACCCGGTCGCCACCAACGAGCCCGGCACCGACGAGGACAAGCGCGACGCCTTCGTCGACGCCGTACGCGAGGTCGCCCACAGCGCGGGCGGACTGACCGTCGAAGTGGGCGGGACGGGCGCGTTCGCCACCGACGCGAGCAAGGTCTACAACGGGCTCGGCGGACCGCTGCTCTACACCACCGTCGGCGTCGTGGCCCTCCTGCTGATCCTGATCTACCGCAGCCCGGTGCTGTGGCTGGTGCCACTCGTCGTGGCCGGCATCGCCGACTACCTGTCGATGGGCGTCGCCTACGGCCTCAACCAGGCCTTCGGGACGACGGTGTCCGGGCAGAGCTCGGGCATCATGACGATCCTCGTCTTCGGCGCCGGCACCGACTACGCCCTGCTGCTCGTCTCCCGCTACCGCGAGGAACTCCGGCGCATCGAACGGCCCTACGACGCCATGGTCGCCGCCCTGCGCGGCTGCGGGCCCGCCGTCCTCGCCTCCTCCGGGACCGTCGCCGCCGGACTGCTGTGCCTGCTCGCCGCCGACCTCAACTCCAACCGGGGGATGGGGCCGCTCGGCACCGTCGGCGTGCTGTGCGCGCTCGTCGCGATGCTGACCCTGCTGCCCGCGCTCCTGGTCCTCCTCGGCCGCCGTGTGTTCTGGCCGCTGGTGCCCGCGTACGGCAGCACGCCCAAGGCCCGCCGGTCGCTGTTCGCCGCGATGGGCACCTCAGCCGGGCGGCGCCCGAAGACCGTCCTCGCGGCCGGCGCCGTCCTGCTCGGCGCGCTCGCGCTGGGCGCGCTGAACCTGCCCGGAACGGTCAAGCAGCAGGACTCCTTCGTCGACCGGCCCGAGTCGGTCGCCGCCCTGGAGACCCTCGCCGAGGCCTACCCGAAGGGCTCCGCACAGCCCATCGACGTGCTCACCCCGGCCGGCCGCGCCGACGCCACCCTCGCGGCGATCCGGGACACGGACGGCGTCGCCGACGCGCGCAAGGGCCGTACCGGAGAGGGCTGGACCGAGATCTCCGTGACCGCGTCCGCGCCCCCGCAGTCGGCTGCCGAGACCGCGACCATCGAGCGGCTGCGCGACAGCCTCGACGGCTCCTACGTCGGCGGGGCCAGCGCCCAGCAGATCGACCTGAAGGACACCAACGCCCGGGACCGGATGATCGTCGTCCCCCTCGTCCTCGCCTCCGTCCTGCTGATCCTCATCGCCCTCCTCCGCTCGCTCGTCGCGCCGCTGCTCCTCGTCGCCGCCGTGGTCGCGGTGTGGGGCGCGTCGCTCGGCATCGGCGGGCTGGTGTTCGGGCCGCTGTTCGGCTTCGAGGGCACGGATCCCGGCCTGGGGCTGCTGTCCTTCGTGTTCCTCGTCGCCCTCGGCGTCGACTACGGCATCTTCCTCATGCACCGGATGCGCGAGGAGTCCATGCGGGGCGTCGATCCCGTCACCGCCGCACTCACCGCGCTGCGCACCACGGGCGGGGTCATCGCCTCCGCCGGGCTCGTCCTCGCCGCGACCTTCGCGGTGCTGACCAACATGGGCCTGGTCCAACTCGTCGAGCTGGGCTTCGTGATCGCGGTCGGCGTGCTGCTCGACACGTTCCTCGTCCGCACCTACCTCGTGACCAGCGCGAGCGTGGCGCTGGGACGCAAGGTGTGGTGGCCGGGGCCGCTGTCCCGGGCGCCGGAGCCGGAACGGACCCGGGAACGCGAGCCGGTCGTCGGGTGAGCCACGGGCGCCCCTTCCCCGCGGAAGGGGCGCCTCCTGAGGGAAGATGGTGCCGTGGGAGAGGGGGGAGCCATGCAGCGTCGTCGTGCCCTGGCCGAGTGGGCGCTGGCCGTCGTCAACGGCGTGCCGGCCGGTCCGAGGCAGGCGGGGGCCGCTGATGACGCTCGCGCCGCGGGACTCGCCCCGCTGCGGGCGGACGTGTGGCTCGCCGCCGCGGCCGCCCTGCTGGCTGTAGCGCTCGGCGCGTTCGTCGAGGACGGCCGCCCCCTGGACATCCTCGGCTGGACCCTCCTGATGGCCGCACAGGTCCCCCTGGCCTGGCGGCGCCGCGGCCCCCTGCTCACACTGCTCGCCGTGGTGCTGTGCGTCGCCCCGTACCACGGCCTCGACTACTCCCACAGCGCCGCCGTGCCGGTCGCCATGGTCGCCCTCTACACCGTCGCCGCGACCGGCAGCTCCCGCCGCACCGTGCTCACCGGCGCCACCGTCGTCGGCGTCACGCTCGTCGTCAACGCCCTGGAAAACCCGCACCAGCTCGCCGAGATCCTGCGCATCTCCGGCTGGATCGTCTCCGTGCTGCTGCTGGGCGGCTACATCCGCGTCCACCGGCAGTACATCGCCGCCGCCCTCGAACGCGCCGAACGCGCCGAACGCACCCGCGAGGAGGAGGCCCGCCGGCGCGTCGCCGAGGAGCGGCTGCGCGTCGCGCGCGACCTGCACGACCTGCTCGCGCACAGCATCACCCTCATCGGCGTGCAGACCTCCGTCGCCGCCCACGTCCTGGCCGCCGACCCCGACCGCCTCGACCGCACGGCCGTCGCCAAGGCCCTCGACGACATCGCGGACACCTGCCGCACGGCCCGCGGCGAACTCCGTACGACGCTGGAGGTGCTGCGCGACCAGGACACCGGGGAGGGGCGCGGCCCGCTGCCCGGCCTGCACGGCCTGCCCGACCTCGCGGAGACCGCCCGCTCCGCCGGGGCGAAGGTCGACCTGTCGGTCGACGCGGAAGAGGTGCCCGCCGCGGTGGGCGCGGCCGCCTACCGGATCGTGCAGGAGGCCCTCACCAACGCCGTACGGCACGGCGGGCGCGAGGGCCTCGCCGTGCGGGTGGAGGTCCACGCAGGCCAGGGCGCCCTGCGGGTGACGGTCACCGACGACGGCGCGGGCGTCGGCGGCGGCACGCCCGGCTTCGGGCTCGTCGGGATGCGGGAGCGGGCCCGCAGTGTGGGCGGCACGGTCGACGCGGGGCCGCTGCCGGGGGAGGGCTACGAGGTGAGTGCCGTACTGCCCATGAGACGTGACCGGGAAGGGGCCGCATGATCCGCGTCCTGCTCGCCGACGACCAGACCCTGGTGCGGGAGGCGTTCGCGATGCTCGTGGAGTCCGCGAAGGACATGGAGGTCGTCGGCCAGGCCGGCACCGGCCGTGAGGCGGTGGCACTGGCCCGCGGCGAGCGCGCCGACCTCGTGGTGATGGACCTGCGCATGCCCGACCTGGACGGCATCGAGGCGACCCGGCTCATCGCGGCCGACGCGGACCTGGCCGGGGTGCGCGTCCTGGTCCTCACCACCTACGACACCGACGAGTACATCGTGGAGGCGCTGCGCGCGGGCGCCTCCGGCTTCCTGGTGAAGGACACCCGCCCGGCCGAACTCCTCGACGCCATCCGCACGGTGGCGGCCGGCGACGCCCTGCTGTCCCCGGGCCCCACGGCCCGCCTGATCTCGCGCTTCCTGCGCAGCCACACCGCCCCGCCCCCCGAGGGCGGCCCCGAGTGCCTGTCGGAACGGGAGCGCGAGGTGCTGGCCCTGGTCGCGCGCGGGCTCAACAACACGGAGATCGGCGAGACGTTGGGGCTCAGCCCGCTCACCGCGAAGACCCACGTCAGCCGCATCATGGGCAAACTGGGCGCGCGCGACCGGGCCCAACTGGTCGTCGTGGCATACGAGTCGGGCCTGGTGACACCCGGCGGAAGCTGACGGTGCCTTTGGGCGCCGGTGCCGGTGCAGTGCAGCGCCCCAAAGGGGCGCGGGGAACTGCGCGAACAACCACGACGCACCCGCAGCCGCCAACTCACAGCAAACCCCGCAGACGAGCAGGCGCCCGGCGCTAAAGCAACCCCGCCGCCGCAAGATGCTTCCGCACCCCTTCCACCTCCTCGGCAGAGAGCCGCACCTGCGGCTCCGCCGTCACCGGACAGTCGATCACACCCCGCAGGTGCAGCGCCGCCTTGAACGCACCCAAGGCCGACGAACTGCTCCCCATACGGGCCGGGTCGCCGACGCCCACCAGCGCGAACAGGGCACACAGCCGCTCCTGTTCCGCGCGGGCACCGACCGCGTCGCCCGCGCGGCCGAGGCGGTCGAGGCGGACGTAGCCGTGCGGGTCGACGTTGGCGAGACCCGGCACCGCCCCGTCCGCGCCCAGCGCGAGCGCCGCGTCGACGATCAGCTCGGAGCCGGTCAGGACGCTGAAACCGGTGATGCCCGGGTGGGCGCGGGCGCCCGTCACAACCTCGCGGAACGCGGCCAGGTCCCCGCTGGAGTCCTTCAGCCCCGCGAGCACGCCCCCGGCGGCCAGCTCCAGGACAAGATCGGCGGGCAGCTTGGTGTGCACGGCCACCGGGATGTCGTAGGCCACCACCGGGACCGGACTGGCCGCCGCGACCAGACGGAAGTGCCGGGCGATCTCCGCCGGATGGGTGCGGGCGTAGAAGGGGGCGGTGACGACCACGGCGTCCGCGCCCGCCGCCGTCACGGAGTCGACGTGGTCCAGCACGCGCGGGGTCGTCACGTCGATGGCCCCGGCGAGGACGGGCAGTTGCCCGCCCACATGGGAGACCACCGACTCGACCACCAGCCGCCGCTGCCCGTCCCGCAGATAGGCCACCTCGGACGACGAACCCAGCACGAACAGCGCGTGCACCCCACCCTCCACCAGGTGGTCGACCAGCCTGAGCAGGGAAGGGACGTCCACCTCGCGATCCGGTGTCAGGGGCGTGCAGACGGGCGGCAATACACCGGTCAGCGGGGCGGGGAAGGGCATCGGGTCTCCCGGTTGTGCGGTGTTATGCGGCAACTTTCCTGTATGGTCGCAGTGTCGCGGCGGGACACGCCGGAGGGGTGACATCACACGAGTGATCGAGCGCCCGTGAACCTCAGCTCATTTGGGCTGGAATCCGTCCTCTTCGGAGGCGGAGGATGTCAAAGGATGGTGGCAGCGGAAGCTGTGGCCGGGCGTCGACGCAGTCGCGAGGCCCGGCATCACCTCCGCGCACAGGGCGTCCGCCCTCCAGCAGCGCGTACGGAACGGGCAGCCGCTCGGTGGCCGCGTCGCCGACGGGACCGGCCCCTTCAGTGCGATCGGATCGATCGGGCCCAACAGACTCGGCGTGGCCGAGAAGAGCGCGCGGGTGTACGGGTGCCGGGCCCGGTCGGTGACGTCGGCGGCCGGAGCCTCCTCGACGATCCGGCCCAGGTACATGGTGATCACGCGGTCGCTCATCCGCCGCACCGTCTGGATGTCGTGCGAGACGAAGACCAGCGCCAGCCCCAGCCGGTCCTTCAGGTCCAGCAGGAGGTTGAGGATCTGGGCGCGGACCGACACGTCCAGCGCGCTCGTCGGCTCGTCAGCGACCACCAGATCGGGCTCGAGCGCGAGGGCCCGGGCGATGGCGACGCGCTGCCGCTGACCACCGGAGAGCTGCCCGGGCAGACCGTCGGCCAGCGCCCGGGGCAGGCCGACCAGGCCCATCAACTCCCGTACACGTTCCTCGCGTCGCTGTTTCGACCCCCGGTCGTGGACGTCCAACGGGTCCCGCAGGATCTGCCGGACCGTCAGCCGGTGGTTCAGGGCAGTCGACGGGTCCTGGAAGATCATGCCGGTGCTGCCGCCGACGGCCGCCCGGCGTTGTGCGGGCGCCATGGCCCACAGGTCGCGGCCCTTGAAGGACACCGTGCCGGACGTCGGCCGCTCCACCCCGACCAGTACCTTCGCCAGCGTCGACTTGCCGCAGCCGGACTCGCCGACCACACCGACCGTCTCGCCCGCGGCGATGGTCAGGTCGGCGCCGGTCAGGGCGTACACCCGGTCCCGCGTGAACAGGCCGCCGCTGCGGGCCTTGTGGACGACATGGGCGTCGGACAGTTCCACCAGCGCGCTCACGCTCATGTGATGACCTCGCTCTCCGTCGTCACCAGGTCGACGGCGGGGTGGTGGCAGGCCGCCGTGTGCGTGGGTGTGCCAGCCAGGCCGGGGGCGGTCGTGCGGCAGACCTCGCTCGCCAGGGGGCAGCGGTCGGCGAAGCGGCAGCCCGCCGGGAAGTCGGCGGGGGAGGGGACCACGCCCCTGATCTGCGTCATCCGCTCGGCCGCCGACTCCAGCGACAGCACGCTGCCGAGCAGACCGCGCGTGTAGTGGTGGGCCGGCGCCTGAACCAGGTCGGCGGTCACGCCCGTCTCCACGATCTGCCCGCCGTACATCACCACCACCCGGTCGGTGACGTCCGCGACCAGCGCCAGGTCGTGCGAGACCAGGATCAGCGCGAAGCCCAGCTCCTCGCGCAGCCGCAGCAGCAGCTCCATGACCTGTGCCTGCACGGTCACGTCCAGCGCGGTCGTCGGCTCGTCGGCGACGATCAGCTTCGGCTCTCGGGACAGCGCCATGGCGATCAGCACACGCTGGCGCTGGCCGCCGGAGAGCTCGTGCGGGTAGCTGCGCAGGGTGCGTTCGGGGTCGAGGCCGACCATCGTCAGCAGCTCGGCCGGGCCACGGCGGCCACCGCGGCGTACGACCTGCTTGAGCTGGGCGCGGATCGTCATCGCCGGGTTCAGGGAGGTCAGCGCGTCCTGGTAGACCATCGCCATCTCGTGGCCGAGCAGCCGCCGCCGAACACGCATCGGCTCGGCCGACAACTCGCGCCGGTTGAAGCGGACCTGACCCCTGACCCGCGCGCCCCTCGGCTCCAGGCCCATGACGGTGAGCGCGGTCAGCGACTTGCCGCAGCCCGACTCGCCGACCAGACCGAGGACTTCACCCGCGTACACCTCGAAACTGATCCCGTCGACGATGTCCACACCGCCGTGCCGGCCGTCGAAGCCGACGGCGAGGTTCCCCACCGCGAGCACCGGCTGCCCGTCGCGGGGCAGGTGCCGGGCCCGGGCGCGCAGCCGCCGGGCCGCCTCGGTCAGCCCGGGCAGCTCGACGACCTCGCCGCTGCCGGGTTCGGGGGCTTCGAGCGCGTCCTTGTGCACGTCGTGAGGGTCCACCTGGCGCGCCGAGGGCGCCGCCCACGCGTCGGAGACGCCCTCGGAGAGGATGTTCAGGGACAGCACGGTGACCAGCATCAGCAGCCCGGGGAAGACCGTCGCCCACCAGCCCCCGGTCAGCACCATGTTCTTGCCGTCCGCGATGACACTGCCCCACGACGGGTCCGGCGGCCGCACGCCCGCGCCGATGAAGGACAGGGACGCCTCGAAGACGATCGCCTCGGCGACCTGCACCGTGCAGAACACCAGCACCGGGGCGGCACAGTTGACGGCCACGTGCCGCAGCACGATGTGCGGCGTGCGCGCGCCGATCACGCGTTCCGCCGTCACGTAGTCCTCGCCGTACTGGTCGAGGACGTTCGCCCGGACGACCCGCGCCACCGGCGGGGTGAACAGGAACGCGATCGCGAAGATCAGGACCGTGATCCCGCCGCCGAACACGGCGACCAGCACGGCGGCCAGCGCGATCCCCGGGAACGCCATCACCACGTCCAGGCAGCGCATCAGCGTCTCGTCGACCGCCTTGCGCGAGGTCGCCGCGACCGCGCCGAGCAGCGCCCCCACCACCAGGGCGAGTGCGGTCGCGCCGAGCCCGATGGCGAGGGACCAGCGGGCGCCGTACATCAACCGGCTGAGGATGTCCCGGCCGAGGCTGTCCTGGCCCATCCAGTGCTCGGCGGACGGATGCCCGGTGCCGTCGACGGGCGGCTGCTGGTCGAGCGGGTCGTCCGGTGCGAGCAGCGGAGCCAGCAGCGCCATCAGCACCACGACGGCGAGGAAACAGACGGCGGCCTTCGACAGCAACGGCAGCTGGTGCCGGCCGCGCAGCCGGATGCCGGGCCGGGAGAGGGCCTCGGTGAGGCTCTTGCGCGTGAACGGCGTCTTCATGGGGCCGCATCCCTCAGTCGCGGGTTGACCAGCAGGTAGAGGATGTCGATGACGAGGTTGACGACGACGAAGCCGACGGCCGTGGTCAGCACGACCCCCTGGACGACGGCCGGATCACCGTTCTTCACGGCGTCGATCATCAGCTTGCCCATCCCCGGCAGCGAGAAGATCGTCTCGATGACGACCGCGCCGCCGAGCAGATAGCCGACCCGCAGACCGAGCACGGTGAGCGGGTTGATCAGGGCGTTCCTGAGGACGTTCCGCCCGACCACCACGTGGGGCGGCAGTCCGCTGCCGATCGCCGTGCGTACGTAGTCCTTGTCCAGCTCCTCCACCACCGCCGTGCGCACGATCCGCGTCAGCTGCGCCGCCACCGGAAGCGACAGCGCGAACGCGGGCAGCGTCATGGTCTTCAGCCACCCCGTGAAGGAGTCGGCCGGGTTGATGTAGCCCCCGGCCGGGAACCAGCCCAGGTCCACCGCCAGGTACTGGATCATCAGCAGCGCCAGCCAGAAGCCCGGGGCCGCCACACCGGTCAGGGACACCACCCGGATGATCTGGTCGGGCAGCCGGTCCCGGTGGATCGCGGCGGTCACCCCGCCGACCAGCGCCAGCACCACCGCGATGCCCAGGCCCAGGAAGGTGAGCTGGAGGGTGAGCGGCAGCGCGGTGGTGACCTGGTCGACGACCGGCGCCCGGGTGAGCGCGCTGACGCCCAGGTCGCCGTGGAGCAGATCGCCGACGAAGTCGACGTAGCGGACGGGGAACGGGTCGAGCAGGCCGTTGCGCTCACGGAAGTCGTGCAGCTGCTGCGGGGTCGGGTTGGCGCCCTGGAAGAACGCGGACGCCGGGTCGACGTCCGAGAAGCGCATCACCAGGAAGACGAACAGCACGATGCCGAGCATCAGCGGGACGAGCAGGGCGAGGCGACGCAGCAGGATCCTGGCGACGGTGATCACCGAGCGGCTCCTAGGCCCACTTGGCCTGGAGGAGGTTGATACCGGGATACGGCTGTGCCCTTATCCCCGCGAGCCGGGCCGGGGCCCAGGCCGTCATCAGCTCGTTGTGGACCACCGGGTAGAGCACGGCCTGCTCGGCGACGACGTCGACGTAGTCCTGGACCATCGCCTTCTTCTTCTCGGCGTCCGGCTCCCGCGTGGCCTGGTCCATGTCCCGGAAGAGCTGCTTGGCCACGGCAGTGTCGGCCCAGCGCGCGTACTGCATCCACAGGTTCTGCGGGCCGTAGTTGTAGTGCATGATCAGGTCGGCGTCGAGACCGAACTGGTTGGGGTTCGAGGCGGCCGCGACGACCTGGTAGTCCTGCTTCTGGTCCATCTTGGTGAACACGGCCGTGGTCTCCTGCGGGGAGAGCGTCGTCTCCACGCCGATCGCGTCCCAGGACGCCTTGACCGTCGGCAGACAGTCCACGATCCAGCTCACGTTCACCGAGAGGATCTCGACCCTCAGCCCCTTGACCCCGGCCGCCTCGAGCAGTGCCTTCGCCTTGTCGGGGTCGTAGTCGTAGACGGTCTTCGCGCGCCGGTAGCTGGGATTGCCCTCGTTGAGGAAGGAACTCGACGGCCTGCCGTGCCCCTTCAGCGCGACCTCCACCATCTTCTCCGTGTCGATGGCGTAGTGCAGCGCCTGCCGGACGCGGACGTCGTCGAACGGCTTGTGCTTGGTGTTGAACATCAGGAACAGGTTGTTCATCCCGGCGCCGCCCGCGACCGACAGCCCGCCCTTCTTCAGCTGATCGATGTTGGCGTACGGGATGTTGTCGGCGATCTGCGCGCCCGCGCCGGCGCCGGAGATCCGGGCCACGCGTGGGGCGGCGTCGACGATCGTCAGCCAGTTCATCTTCTTGAACGCGGGCGGGCGCGGGCCGTTGTAGTCGGTGAACGCCTCGAAGGTGGTGTTGGACTTCGGGTGGTGCGCGGTCTGCCGGTACGGTCCCGAGCCCACCGCCTTGCCCTTGATCGCGTCGTCCCAGGCACCCGGCCGCGAGAACACGTGCTTCGGCATGATCTTGGCCAGGGTGAGCCGCGAAAGCCCTTCCGGGAAGGGGAACTTGAGCACCAGCTCGACGTTCTGCGCGTCGATCTTCCGGACCTCCTTCAGCCAGCTCGCGAAGAAGCCCTTGGCGAGGGTCTGGGTGTCCGGGTCGAGGATCCGGTCGAAGACGAAGACCACGTCGTCCGCGGTGACCGGTTTGCCGTCGTGGAACGTCGCCCCCTTGCGCAACGTGAACTTCCAGGACGTGCCCCCGAGGTCCCCCGGCACCTGGGTCGCGAGGGCCGCGTACGGCTCGCGGGAGATCGGGTCGGTGTCGAGCAGTCCCTCGTAGATGTGGTTGTTGGCGGCCATGCAGAACGCGGACGCGGTCTGCGTCGGATCCCAGCTGCCGTCGTTGCCGTAGCCGATGACCGCGGTCAGCGTGGCGTCCTTGCCGCCGCCTCCACCGCTCGTGTCATTGGTCGACTCCGGGCCCGCCGAGCAGGCCGACAGCGACGAGGTCAGGGTGGCGGCCGCGCCGAGCGCGCCGGTGTACTTCAGGAACGACCGGCGGTCCGGCGCCGGAACGTCGCGGGTCACGTCGCGCACGGTTCCTCCAGCGGAGAGGGGAGATACGACGTCCTACGTCCTGGGACAGCCGTGACCATAAGAGGGGCTGTGGGGCCGGTCAAGGGATCACACACGAATGGCGTAGCCGCCAGAGGTCGCACCAATGGCGCTGTGAAGGACGGAAGTTGCCCGGAAAAAAAGCGCGCTGCATGCCTCTCCCCTGTGGAGGCATGCAGCGCGCGGTGACGGCGGGTCAGCCGTGAAGCCCTTGGGTCGGGCTACGGCAGCGTCCGCTCGTACGTCTTGTCCCGGTCGGAGTCGTAGACCAGCTTGCCGCCGGCGTCGTAGCCCTTGATGTGCGGGGCCTGCGTGACCTGCTGGTTCAGCGTGCCGGAGGCGACGAACCAGCCGTGGTCCAGGACGGCCGTGGCGTCGCTGTCGCCGTAGGAGACGGTCACCTTGGCGACCGACGGCTTCACCGTACCGATGATCCCCCAGCGGAACGGTAGCTTCCAGTTGCCCTTGTCGATGAAGGACTGCTGGTAGAGCTTGCCGCTGTTGATGTCGGCGTACACCGCGCCGTTGCCCTCGTCGACCGAGGTGCCGCCCACGCTGGTGTTCAGGCCCTGGGCCTCGCCGTTCCTGATGTTGCAGATCAGCCGGATCTGCTTGGGCTGTTCCTTGACCGCGACGACATGGATGCCGTCACCGGGAGCGTTCGAGTCACCGGTGCTGTGCATCGCCAGGATGACCCGGTAGTCGGTGGCCTTGCCCAGGTCCGCGCGGCCCGCGCGGCTACCGCCGTACTGCTGGTCGTAGTCGAGGCACATCTGCAGCCCCTGAGCGGCCTGCTGGAACGTGACCCCGTCGAGAAGCTGGCCGGACGTGGCCGGCCGCCCGGGCCCCGACGGCGACGCGGCCGGGGTCGGCGCAGTGGACCGCGGGGCGCTGACGGACGGCGTGGGCGCCGACGCCGTGCTCACACCCCGGTCGCTGGAAGACAGCGCGTACGCCCCCACCGGGACCGCGGCCAGCGTCACCAACGCGGCCCCGGCCGCCGCCACCCGCCGACGCCGCTCGACCACGCCACGCCGCCGGATCGCCGGATACGGCACCGGTGACGGGCGGATCGCGTACGCGTCCTCGGCGAGGAGATCACGCACCCGCTCCTCGAAGTCCCGCTGTTCCCCGTCCACGTGCTCGCCGAAGTGCTGCTGCCCTCCGCCCCCCTGCTCGCCGAAGCCCCCGTGCCGCTCCTCGTTCACCTGCTGCCTCCCTGTTCCGACGGGGTGCGGCTGTGCGCGGGGCCGTCCACCGCCCAGCCCAGACCCGGATACGTACGCAACTTCGCCAGCCCCTTGGACGCCTGGCTCTTGACCGTGCCGGGAGAGCAGCCGAGCACACCGGCGACCTCCGCCTCGGACAGGTCCTCCCAGTAACGCATGACCACCACCGCCCGCTGCCTGGGCGGCAGTTGGGCCAGTGCGGCGAGCAGCGCACCGCGCTCGTCGACCCGCAGCACGTCCTCCTCGCGCCCCACCGTCTCCGGCGGCGCAGCGGTCAGCGCCTCCTTGACCCGCCGCTTGCGGAACCGGTCGCTGTTGCAAGTGACCAGCATCCGGCGCACGTACGCCTCCGGACTGTCGCTGCGCGCGACCCGCCGCCACGACCGGTACGCCTTCGCCAACGCCGTCTGCGTCAGATCCTCGGCATGGTGCGCGTCGCCCGTGAGCAGGTACGCGGTCCGTACCAGACGGGACCACCGAGCCCTGACGAATTCCTGGAACTGGGCCTCTAGTTCGGCCTGCATCAAGCACCCTCCCTCGCCCTTCAGACCACCGGTTGCGCGGATTCGGTTGCCCGGGTTCCGGCAGGGGTTTGGAATGGGGCCATGGAGCGAGAGCGCAACACCGGAGAGAGCCACACCGAAGAGCGGCACACCGGACAGTGGAGCCCCGAGGAGGCGGGTCTCCTCCGGCTGCCGTCCGGGCGCCTGATCCGTGGCCGCGCTCTGCACCGCCCCCTGGACCCGACGGCGACCGTCCCGTCGTACGGCGTCTACCTCCTGGGCCGCCCTCCCGTCGACGTGCCCTGGCCACACCACTGGCTCCACTGGCCCGACTTCCGCCTCCCCACGGACCGAGAGGCCACCCGTACGGTCCTCGCCGAGGCCTGGGAGCGGGCCGCCACCGAACGCGTGGAGATCGGTTGCGGCGGCGGCCGGGGACGTACGGGCACGGCGATGGCCTGCCTCGCCGTGCTGGACGGCGTACCCGCCGAGGACGCGGTCGCCTTCGTACGGCGCCACTACCACCGGCACGCGGTGGAGACCCCGTGGCAGCGGCGGTACGTACGACGGTTCGCCTGACTTCGAACTCATCCCTTGGTCGGGATGCCGTAGACCATCGGGCGACAGCGGGGTGGGGTGGGCGTCGGCAGAGTGGGGGCATGGAGAAGACGACGGGGAACGGTACGAAGACGACGGGGACCGGCACGGGAATCGGCAGGGCGCGGTTTCTGGCGGGGGCCGCGGCCGTCGGGGTCGCGGGGGCGGTGCTGCCGGGCGGTCCGGCGGTGGCGAGCGGACGGAGGGCGGCTCGGCGGGAGGCGGCTGGTGCCCGGCTCGGGGGCGGTGGGCGGGGGCTCGCCCACCGGGGTGTCGTCTACACGCTCGGCGCGGGCGAGACCCCGGGTACCGCGTTCAGCGCCGCCCGGATGCGCGAGGACGTCCGGGTGATCCGCGACCGGCTGCACGCCGACACCCTCGACGTCACCGGCGACGGCGTCGAACGCCTCACCGCCACAGCCGCCGAGGCCGCCGAACGCGGGCTGCACGTCTGGCTCCAGCCGACCCTCGGGGACGTCCCGGAGGGGGACATCCTCGAACACCTCGCGGAGACCGGCCGGTTCGCGGAGCGGCTGCGGCGGCAGGGCGCGAGCGTCGACCTCAGCGTCGGCTGCGAGTTCTGGCTGTTCGTCCCGGGAATCCTGCCCGGCGACACGGTCCTCGACCGCATCCAGCACCTCCTCGACGGCACCTACGACCCCGTGACGATGCAACGCCGCCTGGCCCGCTTCACCGCACGCGCGGCGAAGGCCGGCCGCTCCGTCTTCCGGGGCCGGCTGAGCTACGCGGCCGCGGCCGACGACGAGGTCGACTGGAACCTCTTCGACGTGGTGGGCATCGACTACTACGGACACCACCGCCGACAGACGGACTACGTACGGGACCTGAGCCGGTACCTCCGCTGGGGCAAGCCCCTGGCCCTCACCGAGTTCGGCACCTGCGCCTACCGCGGCGCCCCCGAGACGGACGGCATGGGCTGGGCGGTCGTCGACTACGCCAAGGACCCGCCGGAGATCAGGGGCGGCCTGGTCCGCAGCGAGCGCACCCAGGCCGCGTACATGGTCGACGTACTGGAGGCCTGCGAGTCGATGGGCCTGTACGCGGCGATGGCGTTCGAGTTCGTCACCCCGGACGCCCCGCACCGCCCCGACAGCCCGCGCCATGACCTCGACCTGGCGAGCTACGCCGTCACCAAGACCATCAAGGACCGCCCCGACGACCCGGACTCCGGCTGGCACTGGGAGCCGAAGGAGGCCTTCCACGCGCTGGCCCACCAGTACGGCAGCCGCTGCCGCGCTCACGGGCAGTAGACGTCCTCCTCGGGACGCTCCCCCGTCGCCAGGAAGCGGGAGACCGTGCCGTCGCCGCACGCGTTGCCGTGGGCGAGATAGGCGTCGTGGCCGGTGGAGTTCACGGTCACCATGACGGCACGGTCACCGAGGGCCGCGCGCAGCCTCAGAGCACCGCTCAGGGGCGTGGCCACGTCCCGCTCGTTCTGCACGAGCAGCACGTTGGACGGCCCCCGGCCGGTGATCCGCACCGGTGCCTGGCGGGGCGGATACGGCCAGGCGGCGCAGACCATCGCGTTTCTCGGCATGCCCGCCGTCAGCGGGTACGCCTTCCGGCTGGCGTCCACGTCCTTCTGGTACGCGGCGGCCGACCTGGGCCACGCCACGTCGTTGCAGAGGGTCGCGGCGCCGACCGCGGTGACGTTCTGCAGCACCGGCTCGGGCGGGCCGGCGGGCGCGGGGGGCACCGTGCCCTGCTCGGCGGCCACCATCAGCTTGGCCAGCGTGGGGTAGCGGGTCGGGCTGTAGAGGCTGTCCAGCATGGTCTGACGCAGCACGCTGCCGTTCAGCTCCTCGGGGTTGGCGCCGGGCCAGGGGATCGGGGCGCGGTCGAGGCGCGCGGCCAGACGCAGGAACAGCGGCCGCACCTCCGCCGCCGTCTCGGCCACCCGGTCCGGGTTGCCGGGCGCCGACGCCCACGCGGCGAAGTGGGGGAACGTGTCCTCCACGCCCCGCTCGTGCGCGGCGAGCCAGCCACGGGCGACCCGGGTGGGGTCGGGGTCGTCGTTGCTGTCCAGTACGAAGCGATCGGTGCGGTGCGGGAACAACTCGCCGTAGACCGCGCCGACGTACGTCCCGTACGACACACCCCACGCCGAGATCCGCCGCTCGCCGAGCGCGGCACGGATCCGGTCGAGGTCCCGCGCATTGTCGGCGGTACTGATGTGCCGCATCAGCTCCCCTCCGTTGTGTGCGCAGGCGTCCGCCGTCCGCCGGGCGGTGACCAGGTTGTCGGTGACGGACCCGTCGGGCGCGGGCCAGGGGCGCAGCTTGGACACGGCGAGGTCGGCGTGGTCGAGGCCGCAGCTGACGGAGGTGGAGGGCGCGAGCCCGCGAGGTGCGAACCCGATCAGGTCATAGGCATCCCGCACGTCCTGCGGCAGCTTCTGGCCCTTGCCCGAGGGGTCGTTGAGACTGGAGCCACCGGGCCCACCGGGAATCAGCATCAGCGCACCCCGGCGCGCGGAAGGCTTCTCACTGGGGATACGGGAGATCACGAGGTCGATCGTCCGTCCCCGTGGTTGGGCGTAGTCCATCGGCACCTTGAGAGTGGCGCACTGCTGACGGGGGTCGACGGAACCGCCAGGACAGGCGCCCCAATCGGGGCCGGGGGCGCCGGAACCCACGGCGGAGGCGGAGGCCGACACCGGCACGACAAGCCCGAGCAGAACGGCGGACGCGGCGACCATGGCACCCTTCCGGCCGCCCCGCCCCTTCTGCGTGCGCTTCTCACGGACAAGCTGCTTCTCGGTCTGCTTCATGCACACGAGCCTCGCGGATCACCCGGCCCCACCACATCCAGGCAACAACCCTGTTTTTACTGGGGGTCACCCCCACTCCTCCCTCGGGGGCGAACCCCCGGCAAGCTGAAGAAGCGGGCGGCCCCAACGGCCACCTCGAAACATCCTGTGGACCAACATCCTTGATCCGCCTTCCCTTGATTTGGGTATACGCCAGCAGGGAGGTGGGGATGCGGGGGATGCGGGGGATGCGGCGAGTTCTGTCGCTGTTCGGGTTCGTGGGGCTGTTCGTCGGGGCGCTGATCGGTTCCGGTCCTCCAGCGGTGGCCGCGGACGATGCTTGCCTGGCTGGGCAGTTGAAGGCCGCGCAAGTCTCCGTCTCGGTGCGGCTCAAGCACAACGGCGAGGACTACACGAAGGCCGAGTCCCGTATGGTCGTCCGGGTTCCGAAGTCCTGGAAGCCGGCGCCGGATCTGCTGCTGAACGGGGACACCGAGCGATACCGGACGGCCATGCGGTGCGTGTTGCGCTATCCGGACGACCCCTATCCCTTCCGGGACACGGAAGCCCGGCCATGGCCGCCCAAGGTGACGGTCAAGGAGAAATGGATCACGCTGGAACAGCGAGCCGTCACGTACGTGGACGACGTACGTGACCGGGACTTCGGGGCCTGGCGCATCACCGTGGGCAAGCGGTTCTGGACCTTGAACCTCATGCGTCCGCCCGCCCTGGACAAGGCATGGTGGCAGGAGATCACGGTGGATCTGGGCGGACGGGCGGCCCGGACCGTGTTCCCGACCCCGACCGAGGGCTCGGCCACCCACCTGACCTGGAACCGGGCCAAGGTGGGCGGCAAGCCCCCCGAGGTGCAGGTCCGGCTCCAGCCTCCGGCGGCCAAGGCGCTGGTCACGCAGTGGCGGGAGAAACCCCGGTACGTCGTCGAATCCCTGGCATGGCTGACCTGGGACCTCACGCTCTTTCCGGCCCTCCTGCTCCTCGCCCGGATGCTGCTCCGTTCGCCGGTGGGGTCGCCCGAGACCCCGGCCGAGGAGGCCACCCGCCGCAACCTGTTCCTGTGGGCCTGGCTGACGTTCGCCGCCGCGCTGGCCTTCGAACTGGACGACCGCATGCCCGACCTCGCCGGCGACTACGGGGTGCTCACGTGGTGGCCGACGTACCGTGTCGCCATCCACTTCGTGCTCGCCGTGTGCGTCGGCGCTGCCCTGTGCCTCTTCGGCAGACCCCAGGTCCACGCGGTGGTGGCCGCTCTCGTCGCCGCCGCGTATCCCGTCGTCGTGGCGTGCGCGCCCCAGCTGTTCGGGCTGCCCGCCGGCTTCTGGCTCAACGAGTACGACGTCGAGGACGTCGAACGCCTCCGGCAGACGGGCGGGTTCCTGTGGCTGGCGCTCGCCTGCGCCTGCGTGGCCTTCGTCTGGCTGGTGGGCACTGTGTCAGCGCTGTCGCGGCTGCGCTGGGCGGTCCACGTCCAGAGTTCCGGAACGCCCGGACGGTACCGCTTTCCCTGGTGGGCGCTCGTCCTGTGCGCCGTCCTGGCGGTGGCCACCGTCGCCGTCGGCGTTTGGGCCGCGCAGAACTCCTGGAAGCAGGAAAGCTGGCTGAGCGCCCATGACGACCACTACGGCCGGTGGCACCTCACCTACCTCTACAACAAACTGGCCTGGTTCCCCTCCGAGTGGCCCGACTGGTTCGATCCCGCGATCTCCAGCTGGTACCCCCTTCTCGGCGCGCTCCTCGCCGTGCTGGCCGCCCGGACAGCCGCTCCCGGCGCCTCTGCCTTCGCTCCGCGCGTCCCGGAGATCCTGATCATCACGGTGTTCTTCCTGGAAGCGTCCGCACTCACGCCCGGCTGGTATGTAGGCCTGTGGATGCCGCTGCTGAGCGTGCCGCTCATCCTGGTCACGGGGTTCTTCCTCCTCGACCTCGGAAACCGCCGTTCGGTGCTGTCGAGGAAACTGGAGTCGGGAACGCGTCTGCGCGCGGCCATCCGTGAGTCCGACCGGCAGTGGCTGATCGAGTCGGCGCGCAAGCACCGCGACCTGCACGCACAACTGCGCAGAGTGGAGCAGGGCGACCAGGACAGTGAACGAGACGAACTGGAGGAGAAACTCGACGAGTTGCACCGCTGGAACCCTGGCGACACCACCTCTCCTCACCGGGACGAGCCTCTGCCGGACTCGGTGGACGCCGTGGAACTTGCCCTGGCCTGGGGGCCGCGTGACACCTGGTGGCGCAACGCCTGCCGTGCCGCATGTTTCGCGGCGCTGCTCGGACTGCCCGCCACGGGCATCAAGTTCTGGGCGGACCGGGTCCGCGGACCCCTGTGGGGCAACGTGGCCAGGGACCGGTTCGGAGTGCCCGATCTCGTGGACTACATCATCACGTCGGAGATCTCCTGGGCGGTCGCCGGCTTCCTCCTGGGCGCACTGTGGCGCGTCCTGCCCGGCCGCCGCGGCCCGGCGAAGGGACTCGGCCTCTCCCTCGTGTACGCCACTCCGGTCGCCGCCCACTGGCTCATCAGCCGTGCCGTCGGACAGTCCATCGGCACGTGGGGTCTCCATGTCGCGTTGACGGTTCTCGTCCTCACCTCGACCGGCGTGGCCATGGACATCGACACCTTCCGCCGGGAAGCCCACTACTGGCCCACGAAGGCAGGCCTCCTCCTGTCCGTGTACCAATTGCGGACGGCGTCGGTGCAGCTGGCGTTCTTCGTGGCCCAGGTGGTGGCGTTGGTCGGCGTCTGGCAGCAGCTGAAGGGAAACGATCCGATGGTCCTCATCCAGCGGCAGGACCCGACCGGGACGCAGGGCGGGCCGGGAACGGGCGGCTCCCCCTGAGACCCGGGAGACCACTCTGAGCCCTCGCAAGGCCCTCCGCGTGGGGTGACGTAAGGTGCGGCCCCATGCGCTTGTCGAGCATGTGGAATTGGAGAAGGCGGCCGAGGACCGAACGCCGATACCCCGTCCCCCTCACCACGCACCAGCTGTGGATGGTGTCGCTGAGCGCGCCGGTGAGCCGGGACCGGAACGCCTCGCGGACGACGCTGTACCCGTTCACGCGGATCGATGACGACAGTGCGCGGCGCTGGCTGGCGGAGCAGTGGGAGATCACCTCACGGGACGATCTGGCGCGTCGGCTCGACGGGCTGGCGCGCAGCGGATACCGGGCACGGGCGCAGCGGCAGCTCGGTGTCGCGCCGCTCGCCTGGGACGCCGCGCTGTACGTCGACATCTCCCGGCGCGGCTTCGGCTGCGGCATGCTCACCGAGGCCGAGGCCTGGACCGCGCTGAAGAACATCGTGCCGGCGGTGGTGGGGACGTACGCCTCCTGGCGGGAGTACGCCGATCACTACCTGCTCGGACGACAGGTGTGGCGGGACGGGCTGCGAGGCACCTCCGACAGCAGCCTCCCGGCCCCCCAGTCCGCCGCCGACACCCACCTGCGGGCCCTGCTCGATCCCGCGAACCGGACCAGCCCCTGGAATCTGGCCCCCTGGGACACCATCGGTCACCCCGACCGGGCACGCTGACTCCGGGCGTACGGGAGAATGGGGCCATGAGTCTGTTCCGCGACGACGGCATCGTGCTGCGCACCCAGAAGCTGGGTGAGGCGGACCGGATCATCACGCTGCTCACCCGTGGTCACGGGCGGGTGCGGGCCGTGGCCCGAGGGGTGCGGCGGACCAAGTCGAAGTTCGGGGCCCGGCTGGAACCCTTCTCCCACGTCGACGTGCAGTTCTTCGCCCGGGGGAGCGAGCTGATCGGGCGTGGCCTGCCGCTGTGCACGCAGAGCGAGACCATCGCGCCGTACGGGGGCGGGATCGTCGCCGACTACGCGCGCTACACCGCCGGCACGGCCATGCTGGAGACCGCCGAGCGGTTCACCGACCACGAGGGCGAGCCTGCCGTGCAGCAGTATCTGCTGCTCGTCGGCGCCCTGCGCACCCTCGCCCGCGGTGAGCACGCGCCGCATCTCGTCCTCGACGCCTTCCTGCTGCGCTCCCTCGCCGTCAACGGGTACGCGCCCAGTTTCAGCGACTGCGCGAAGTGCGGGATGCCCGGGCCCAACCGGTTCTTCTCCGTGGCGTCCGGCGGCTCCGTCTGCGTCGACTGCCGGGTGGCCGGCAGTGTCGTACCGTCGCCGCAGACCCTGGAACTCCTCGGCGCGCTGCTTACGGGAGACTGGGAGACCGCGGACGCGTGCGAGCCGCGGCACGTCCGGGAGGGCAGCGGGCTGGTGTCCGCCTACCTGCACTGGCATCTGGAGCGCGGACTGCGCTCCCTTCGGTACGTGGAAAAGTCCTAGAGTTCCAAGAGTCCTGGCAAGCAAGCACGAGGAGACGAGAAGCACCATGGTCGTACGCGGGTTTCTGGGGCGCCAGCGCCGCGAGTACAGGACGCCGGAGCCGCACCCGTCCGGCGCCCGCGCGCCGAAGCTCCCCGGTGAGCTGGTCCCCAACCATGTGGCGATCGTCATGGACGGGAACGGGCGCTGGGCCAAGGAGCGCGGGCTGCCCCGCACCGAGGGCCACAAGGTCGGCGCCGAGCGCGTGCTGGACGTGCTGCAGGGCGCGGTCGAGATCGGCGTCGGAGCCATCTCCCTGTACGCCTTCTCCACCGAGAACTGGAAGCGCTCGCCCGACGAGGTGCGCTTCCTGATGAACTTCAACCGCGACTTCATCCGCAAGACCCGCGACCAGCTCGACGCGCTCGGCATCCGGGTGCGCTGGGTGGGCCGTATGCCCAAGCTGTGGAAGTCGGTCGCCAAGGAGCTCCAGATCGCCCAGGAGCAGACCAAGGACAACGACCGGCTCACGCTGTACTTCTGCATGAACTACGGCGGCCGCGCGGAGATCGCCGATGCCGCGCAGGCCCTGGCGGAGGACATCCGGGCCGGCCGGCTCGACCCGTCGAAGGTGAACGAGAAGACCTTCGCGAAGTACCTCTACTACCCCGACATGCCGGACGTGGACCTCTTCCTGCGTCCCAGCGGCGAGCAGCGCACCTCCAACTACCTCCTCTGGCAGAGCGCCTACGCCGAGATGGTCTTCCAGGACGTCCTGTGGCCGGACTTCGACCGCCGCGACCTGTGGCGCGCCTGCATCGAGTTCGCCTCCCGCGACCGGCGCTACGGCGGCGCGATCCCGAACGAGGAACTGCTGGCGATGGAGGGCCGGACGGAGGACCTCTAAGGGGCCGCCGCGCACTCCGCGCACGTGCCGAAGATCTCCACCGTGTGCGCCACGTTGACGTAGCCGTGCTCCGCCGCGATCGCCTCGGCCCACTTCTCGACGGCCGGCCCTTCGACCTCGACCGCCTTGCCGCAAGTGCGGCAGACGAGGTGGTGGTGGTGTTCGCCGGTGGAGCAGCGGCGGTAGACGGACTCGCCGTCGGAGGTGCGCAGGACGTCGACCTCGCCGGCGTCGGCGAGGGACTGGAGCGTGCGGTAGACCGTGGTCAGGCCGACGGAATCGCCCTTGTGCTTGAGCATGTCGTGCAGATCTTGCGCGCTGCGGAACTCGTCGACCTCGTCGAGGGCCGCCGCCACGGCGGCCCGCTGCCGGGTGGCGCGGCCCTTCACGGGCGGTCCTGCGGTCGTCACCGGTTGCCTCCTCACACGTCTGCACCTGCCGGGCCATTGTGCCAGCCCGGACTGTGCGCGGTCAGACGCCGACCCCGTCGGTGGCCTCCCGGGTGGCCGGAATCGTGCACTCCGCGGGGTCCCCGTCGGGGTGCGCGGCGGCCAGTGCGCGTGCCCTGCGCCTGGCCAGGGGCGCGGCGAGGGCCGTCATGACGATGAACGCGGCGATGGTCAGCAGCACGATCGTCGCGCCGGGCGGCACGTCCTGGTAGTACGACGTGACGGTGCCGCCGATCGTCACGGTCACGCCGATGGCCACGGCGACCGCGAAGGTCGCCGCGAAGCTGCGGGTGAGCTGCTGCGCCGCCGCGACCGGCACCACCATCAGGGCCGAAACCAACAGCAGTCCGACCACGCGCATCGCGACCGTCACCGTCACCGCCGCGGTGACCGCGGTGAGCAGGTTCAGGGCGCGCACCGGCAGCCCGGTCACCCGCGCGAACTCCTCGTCCTGGCTGACCGCGAACAGCTGGCGGCGCAGGCCGAGGGTGACGAGGACCACGAAGGCCGCGAGCAGGCAGATGGCGGTCACGTCCTCCTCGGAGACCGTCGACAGGGAGCCGAAGAGGTACGAGGTGAGGTTGGCGTTGGAGCCGGTGGGCGCGAGGTTGATGAACATCACGCCGCCGGCCATGCCGCCGTAGAAGAGCATCGCGAGGGCGATGTCGCCGCGGGTGTGGCCGTACCAGCGGATCAGCTCCATGAGGACCGCGCCGAGGACGGAGACGGCCGTGGCCATCCACACCGGGGAGGCGGACAGCAGGAAGCCGAGGCCGACGCCCGTCATGGCGACGTGGCCGATGCCGTCGCCCATGAGGGCCTGGCGGCGCTGGACGAGGTAGATGCCGACGGCCGGTGCGGTGATGCCGACGAGGACGGCGGCGAGCAGTGCCCGCTGCATGAAGGCGTAGTCGAGGAAGTCCATCAGCTCAGCAGTCCCGTGCGGATCGGTTCGGCGCCCGCCGGTGCGTGCGGGTGTACGTGGTCGTGGCCGGGCAGGGCGTGCTGGCCGACGGCGCGCGGGGGCGGTCCGTCGTGCGTCACGCAGCCGTCGCGCAGGACGACGGCCCGGTCGATCAGAGGCTCCAGGGGGCCCAGCTCGTGGAGGACGAGCAGGACCGTCCTACCGGAGGTCACCTGCTCCCCGAGGGTCTGCGCGAGCACCTCCTGGCTCGCCAGGTCCACGCCCGCCATCGGCTCGTCCATGATCAGCAGCTCGGGTTCGGCGGCGAGCGCGCGGGCGATCAGTACACGCTGGTGCTGGCCGCCGGACAGGGCGTTCACCGAGTCCTTGGCCCGGTCCGCCATGCCGACCAGCTCCAGGGCGTGCCGTACGGCCGCGTGGTCGGCCTTGCGGAGCAGGCCGAAGCGGGTCCGGGACAGGCGCCCCGAGGCGACGATCTCCGTCACCGTCGCCGGTACGCCGCCCGCGGCCGTGGTGCGCTGCGGTACGTAGCCCACGCGCGCCCAGTCGCGGAAGCGCCGGTGCGGGGTGCCGAACAGCTCGATCTCGCCGGCGCCGATCGGCACCTGGCCGATGACGGTGCGCACGGCCGTCGACTTGCCGGATCCGTTCGCGCCGAGCAGCGCGACGACCTCACCGCGGTGCACGGTGAGGTCGATGCCGCGCAGGACGGGGCGCGAGCCCAGCTCGGCGCGGACACCGCGCAGCGAAATGACGGGCTCGGCCTTCGCGTCCATGACGCCCTCCGTAACGATCACTTGGTTCCCAGGGCCGTCTGCAGTGCCTTGAGGTTGGACTTCATGACCGAGAAGTAGTCCTCGCCCCGGGACTTCTTCGTGATGCCCTCGATCGGGTCGAGGACGTCGGTCTTCAGGTCGGCGTCCTTGGCGACGGTCTTCGCGGTCTTGTCGCTGACGAGCGTCTCGTAGAACACGGTCGTGACGCCGTCGGCCGCGGCCATCTTCTCAAGGTCCTTCACGCGCGCGGCACTCGGCTCCGACTCGGGGTCGAGGCCGTTGATGGCCTCCTCGGTCAGGCCGTAGCGCTCGGCGAGGTAGCCGAAGGCGGCGTGGGTGGTGATGAAGACCTTGGTCCTGGTGTCGGCCAGTCCGTCCTTGAACTCGGTGTTCAGGTCGCCGAGCTTCTTCACCAGGGTCGCGGTGTTCTTCCTGTAGTCGGCCGCGTGGTCGGGGTCGGCCTTCTCGAAGGCCTTGCCGACGCCCTCGGCGACCTGGGAGTAGCGCACCGGGTCGAGCCAGATGTGCGGGTCGAGGCCGGCCAGCTCGTCGTTCTTGTGGTCGTCGTGCTCGGCCGCGTGACCGCCGACCTCGTTGCCGTGCTTCTCCAGCGAGGTGAGGGAGGCCGCGTCGATCTTCGTCTTGACCTGGGACTGGGTGACGGCGTCGTCGACCGCGGGCTGGAGGTTCTTGAGGTACAGCACCGCGTCGGACTCGTCCAGGGCCGCGGTCTGCCTGACGCTGATCTCCAGGTCGTGCGGTTCCTGGCCGGGTTCGGTGAGACTGGTGACGTGGACGTGGTCACCGCCGATCTGCTCGGCGAGGAAGGCCATCGGGTAGAACGACGCGACGACGTCGAACTTGTCCGTGTTGCCTGCGGCTGCGCTCTCGCCGGAGCAGGCCGAGAGGGTGGCGAGGCCGAGCACGGTGGCTGCCGCGACGGAGGTCACCGGTATGAGTCGTCGTACGTTCATGACACTCATTTTCAACAAATATGGAAACCGTTGTCAACAACGCTTCTGAGAGGTCTGTAGGGCCAACCGATTTGGATGAGGGCCAGTCCCCGCCGGTACGCTGAAGCATTCGCTGGAAGCATCTCGCTTCGTCGCCCGTCGTCGTAATGAAGAGAGCACCGTGGCCGCCGACAAGATCGACACCATCGTCAGCCTGAGCAAGCGCCGTGGCTTCGTTTTCCCTTGTAGTGAGATCTACGGCGGCCAGCGTGCCGCCTGGGACTACGGACCGCTGGGTGTCGAGCTCAAGGAGAACCTGAAGCGCCAGTGGTGGCGCTACATGGTGACGTCGCGCGAGGACGTGGTCGGTATCGACTCGTCCGTGATCCTGGCCTCCGAGGTCTGGGTCGCCTCCGGCCACGTCGCCACCTTCACCGACCCGCTGACCGAGTGCACCTCCTGCCACAAGCGGTTCCGCGCGGACCACCTGGAGGAGGCCTACGAGGCCAAGCACAAGCGCCTGCCGGAGAACGGCCTCGCGGACGTCAACTGCCCCAACTGCGGCAACAAGGGCCAGTTCACCGAGCCCAAGCAGTTCTCGGGCCTGCTGTCGACGCACCTCGGCCCGACCCAGGACTCCGGCTCGGTCGCCTACCTGCGCCCCGAGACCGCCCAGGGCATCTTCACCAACTTCGCCCAGGTGCAGACCACTTCGCGCCGCAAGCCGCCGTTCGGCATCGCCCAGATGGGCAAGTCCTTCCGCAACGAGATCACGCCCGGCAACTTCATCTTCCGCACCCGCGAGTTCGAGCAGATGGAGATGGAGTTCTTCGTCAAGCCGGGCGAGGACGAGAAGTGGCAGGAGTACTGGATGGAGCAGCGCTGGAACTGGTACACCGGTCTCGGCCTGCGTGAAGAGAACATGCGGTGGTACGACCACCCGAAGGAGAAGCTCTCCCACTACTCCAAGCGCACCGCCGACATCGAGTACCGCTTCCAGTTCGGCGGCAACGAGTGGGGCGAGCTGGAGGGTGTCGCCAACCGCACCGACTACGACCTCGGCGCCCACGCCAAGGCCTCCGGCCAGGACCTCTCCTACTTCGACCAGGAGGCCGGCGAGCGCTGGACGCCGTACGTCATCGAGCCGGCGGCCGGTGTCGGCCGCGCGATGCTGGCGTTCCTGCTGGACGCGTACGTCGAGGACGAGGCGCCGAACGCCAAGGGCAAGCTGGAGAAGCGCACGGTGCTGCGCCTCGACCACCGCCTGGCGCCGGTGAAGGTCGCGGTGCTGCCGCTTTCCAGGAACCCCGAGCTGTCGCCGAAGGCGAAGGGGCTCGCGCAGGCGCTGCGTCAGAACTGGAACATCGAGTTCGACGACGCGGGCGCGATCGGTCGCCGTTACCGGCGCCAGGACGAGATCGGTACGCCGTACTGCGTGACGGTGGACTTCGACACGCTCGAGGACAACGCGGTGACGGTGCGTGAGCGTGACTCGATGAAGCAGGAGCGCGTGTCGCTGGACCAGATCGAGGGGTACCTTGCTGGGCGGCTCATCGGCTGCTAGGTGAGTTGTGCCGGGTCGGCGGTTGCCTGGCTCGGGTCTTCTCGCCGGCTGCGGGTTCTTCGTGGCTTGTCGCGCAGTTCCCCGCGCCCCTCAGGGGGCGCGGGGAACTCGGCGTTCATATGTCCACGTCTGCGTAGAGCGCCGCGTGGTCCGAGGCCTGGGTTGCCTTTGACGTCACCGTCGGGAAGGGCTTGAAGGTTCTCGGGGCCCAGACGCCCCGTCGCTCCACCTCCACGTGCTCGACCAGGTCCCAGAGGGGCGGCGAGAACATGAGGTAGTCGAGCTTGTCGTCGTCGCCCGTGCCCGGGCCGTGGGTGCCGGGGGTTCCCGTGTAGGTGCGGTGGGTCATCGCGTCCTTGAGGCCCGCGTCCAGGAGGGTCTTGACCGGGGGGCTGTCCATGAAGTCGTTGAGGTCGCCGGCGACGATGACGTGGTCGGAGCGCTGGAGGGCGTCCTCGTAGAGCCGGCGGACGCGCTTGGCCTGGGCCGCGCGCAGGCTTTCGCCGCCGCCCCGCTTGCTCTTGAAGTGGTTGCCGAGGATCCACAGGGGCGTTCCGTTGACGGCGATCTCGAACTCGGGGCAGTCCCGGCTGAAGAGGCGTCGCCCGCCCTGCCCGGGGTCGAAGAGGTGTGAGCGCACGGACGTGATGGGGTGGCGGCTGAGGATCCCGACGTCGATGCCGCGGGGGTCGTTGCCGTCGATCAGCAGGTTGAAGGGGTACGGCTGGTGCCCCAGGGTCTCGCCGAGGACGTGCTCGTTGAAGCGCTCCAGGGTGAGGCGGTCCTCGACCTCCACCGTGAGCAGGATGTCGGCGTTCACCTCGGCGACCACGCGCGCGGTGTTCTGCACGGCCTGCCAGCTGAGATCGCCGCGCACCAGCTCGGCCCAGCCCGGCCAGTCTCCGCGCCCCTTGGCCACGATCTTGATGGTGGGGTTGTCCACGGGCCCGGTCACCGTGAACAGCTTGGCGCCCGATCCCTTGAGCTCGTTGATGAAGAACGGCCGGGGGCTGTCCTTCTCGCCGTTGTGGGCCTGGTGCTCCTCGATCAGCTCGGCGATCCGCTCCTTGTCCGCCGGCTGGTAGGTGTCCTTCTCGAGGAGGGCGACCAGTTCGTTGAAGTCGTCAAGGATCTTGTCGCGCTCGGTGTCGTCCTGGAGCGCGAAGACCTTGGGGCGGTTGAAGAGGTTCTCCGCGTTGAAGGTGCCGATACGAATGGCCATCCCTCGCCTCCTCTGTTGACTGCATGCGTTGACTGCACGCCGACATCTCCCATTGTCCTCAGGGTGTGCGCTCAGTCGACCGGACAAATGACAGCTGACAGATATTGAAATCTGTCAGCCGTTGTGTGAGGGTGAGGTCATGACACTGCGAACCCGTCCTCTCGGAACCACCGGCCCCCAGGTCTCCGCCCTCGGCCTCGGCTGCATGGGCATGTCCGCGCTGTACGGCGACGCGGACCGGGCCGAGTCCATCGCCACCGTCCACGCCGCCCTGGAGGCAGGCGTGACCCTGCTCGACACCGGCGACTTCTACGGCATGGGCCACAACGAACTGCTGATCGGCGAAGCCCTGCGCACCACGCCCACGGCCCGCCGCGAACAGGCCCTGGTCAGCGTGAAGTTCGGCGCGCTGCGCGGCCCGGACGGCGAATGGTCCGGCTACGACGGCCGCCCGGCCGCCGTGAAGAACTTCGCCGCGTACTCGCTCCAGCGCCTCGGCGTGGACCACATCGACGTGTACCGCATCGCCCGCCTCGACCCCGACGTCCCCATCGAGGAGACCGTCGGCGCGATCGCGGAACTGATCGAGAAGGGGTACGTCCGCCATGTCGGTCTCAGCGAGGTCGGCGCCGACACGATCCGCCGGGCCGCCGCCACCGCGCCGATCGCCGACCTCCAGATCGAGTACTCCCTCATCTCGCGCGGCATCGAGGAGTCGATCCTGCCGACCACCCGCGAACTCGGCATCGCCATCACGGCGTACGGCGTCCTCTCCCGCGGCCTGATCTCCGGCCACTTCACCGCCGACCGGCAGCTCGCCACCAACGACTTCCGCGCCTTCTCCCCGCGCTTCCAGGGCGACAACCTCCAGCACAACCTGAACCTGGTCGAGGCGCTGCGGAAGATCGCTGAGCAGAAGGGGGTCTCGGTCGCGCAGATCGCGATCGCCTGGGTGCTCTCCCGCGGCGAGGACATCGTGCCGCTCATCGGTGCCCGCACCCGGGAGCGGCTGTCGGAGTCGCTCGGCGCGCTGGAGGTGACGCTGGAGCCGTCCGACCTCGCCGCCATCGAGGAGGCCGTGCCCACCGGGGCCGCCGCGGGCGACCGCTACCCGGCCGCCCAGATGGCGCACGTCGAGCGCTGATCCCGCCGCCGGGTACGGTCTCTCCCATGGCACCGACCAGCGAGACCCTGACCGCCGAGCGCATCCTCGAAGCGACCGAGGAAGTGCTGCGCCGCCACGGCCCCGCCAAGGCCACCGTGGTGGATGTGGCCCGGGCGCTCGGCGTCAGCCACGGCAGCGTCTACCGGCACTTCCGCACGAAGGCCGCGCTGCGGGAAGCGGTGACGAAACGCTGGCTGGACCGTACGTCCGAGACGCTGGCCGGGATCGCCGCCGACGAGAACCGTGCCCCAGAGGCCCGCCTGCGCGACTGGCTCGCCGCCCTCTTCGCCGCCAAGCGCCGCAAGGCGGGCCTCGACCCCGAACTGTTCGCCACATACACGGTGCTGACCGACGAGAACGGCGGGGCCGTCGCCGAACACATCGCGGACCTCACCGGACAGCTGGAACGGATCGTCCGCGCGGGCGCCGAGTCAGGTGTGTTCACCGCCCCCGCCCCCGCGGCCACCGCCCGCGCCGTCTTCCACGCCACCGACCGCTTCCACGACCCGTGCCACGCCCGCGAGTGGGAACAGCCAGGCATCGAGGGGGAGTTCGAGGCGGTCGTGGACCTGGTGCTGCGGGGTTTGCGGGCAGCCCAGGGCAGGCCCTGAAGTCACGCCTACGCGGTGCACCGCCAGAACTCCCGCATCAACGGAGTCGGAGTCGGATTCTCCATGGCCACCTGGGTCAGCAGGACCGTGACCGTGCCCGTGGCCGGGATGACGTGGGCGGTGGTGCCGGTGCCGCCGACCCACCCGTAGCGGCCCGGGACGTTCCACGGGTCGAGGGGGGAGACGTCGACCTGGCCGCCGTATCCCCAGCCCTGCCCCTCCAGGAAGAGTTCGCCCAACTCCCTCTGGCGGGCGGACAGGTGATTGCTCGTCATACGGCTCACGGAGGTGGGAGAGAGAAGCCGACGGCCCCGCGCCTCACCCCCGTTCAGCAGCATCCGCCCGAACGCCAACCAGTCGTCGACCGTCGACACCAGCCCCCCACCCCCCGACGGAAACGCCGGAACGCTGCTCCACTGCCCGTCCGGCGTGTCCGCCACCTCCAGAGCGCCCGCCCCGTCGGGACGGTACGCGGTGGTGAACCGCTCCCGCTTCTCCGCGGGCACCTCGAACGCGGTGTCCCTCATGCCCAGCGGTTCGAACAACCGCTCCGCCATGAAGTCCGGCAGCGTACGCCCCGACGCCCGTGCGATCAGGATGCCCTGCAGGTCGGACGCCGTGCCGTACAGCCACGCCTCGCCGGGCTGGTGCAACAGCGGCACCCGGGCGAGGTCCGCGAGCCAGGTGTCCGGGTCGGGATACGCCTGCGGGGCCCGTCCGTCCTTCTGCACCCCGAACAGGGCCTGGACCGCCGGGAGGGCGAAGTCCGAGGGGAAGCCCCACCCCGGGCGGGAGCTCAGCAGGTCCTCGACCGTGATCGGACGGGCCGCGGGGACCACGTCGTCGACAGGACCGGACGGCGTACGGACCACGACCGGATCGGCGAGCTCCGGCAGCCACTCGGCCACCGGGGAGTCCAGCGCCGGCCGTCCGTCGTCCACGAGCGTCAGCAGCGCCGCCGCCGTGAGCGGCTTCGTGATCGAGGCGATCCGGAAGAGGGACTCGCGGGCCATCGGGGCGGAGCCGTCGGCGTCGACCGAGCCGACGGCCACCACCTCCACCTCGTCGCCACGGGCCACCAGGCCCACCGCTCCCGGCACCGTGCCGTCGTCGACGTACCGTCGCAGGGTCTTGTGCAGAGCGTTCATGGGCCGGCCTTCCGGGTGCGTACGAGTCGTCACTCTCCCCGGATCCGACTCCGCCCGCACCCGGAACTCATCGCTGTTGCGACCCCTCCGAGGGATCCACCGTCGCCTGGTGGGCCTCCGCCAGGTGTTCCTCGGCCTTCAGCCAGGGCAGGAACTGCGCCGCCTTGCGCCAGCCGCACGTGTCGCATCTGATCGTGCGCTGCACGCCCGTGCGCTGCACCCGGACGACGTGCTCGCGGCCGTGCTGGTCCCAGCGGCGCACTTTGCTCGTGGTCATCTGTGCCATGCGAGCAGTGTGGGGCAGGACCAACATCAACGGGAGTTTCCGCCTGATTAGTTGGCCAAGCTGTAGCCGTCCCCGGAGTTCGCTCAGCTCGTCGTACGGGGCAGCCGCAGGCTCAGCAGCCCGGTCAGGGCCACCCCCGCCAACTGCACCAGGAGCGTGGTGACCAGGGCGTCGCGCATGCCCAGGCCGGGGATCAGGGAGAGGAAGAGGGTGCCCAGGGTGGCCACGCCCAGCGCCAGCGCCGACTGCTGCGTGGTGATCATCACGCCGCCGCCGACCCCGGCACGGGCGGCCGGCACCTCGGACAGGACGATTCGCAGAATGACAGGCAGCTGGAGCGCCTGCCCCGCCCCGGCGACCGCTGCCCCGGGAAGCAGTTCGACCAGGCCCAGGTCAGGCCAGGAACGCCAGGCGGCCCACGCCATCAGCCCCACACCCACACCCTGGAGCACGGCGCCCACGGGCACGACCCGTGTGCCGTACCGGGCGACCAGCCGCGGCCCGGCGAGCGAGACGAAGAAGAACGACACGGCCATCGGCGCGAGCGCCAGCCCCGCCGCGACCGGACCGAGCCCGGCGCCCCGCTGCAACGCCACCGCGATCACGAACATGAACCCGCTGAACCCGATCCCGAACGGCACGAGCAGCACCAGACCGCGCCGCAGCGACATCAGCGCGAAGAGGCTCGGCGGCACCAGGGGCGTACGGCCCCGCCGGTCCGCCCTGCGCTCCACCGCGTAGAAGCCCGCCGCCGCGAACGGGAACGCCGCCAGCGACAGCCACGTCCACAGCGGCCAGCCCGCCGCCCGGCCCTCGGTGAGCGGGGCGAGCAGCGTCAGCAGCGACACCGCGAGCAGGACCGTGCCGGGTCCGTCCACCGGCTCCGGATGCGACGACCGGGTCTCCGGCACGAACCGGGCGGCGAGCACCAGCCCGACCACGACGACAGGCACGTTGACGAGGAACACCGAACGCCAGCCTGTACCGGCGACATCGGCGGCGACCAGCACGCCACCCAGGATCTGGCCCGCCACCATGGCCAACCCGGCCGTCGCGCCGTACAGCCCCATCGCCTTGGCGCGGCGCGCCCCCGACGTGGTCGCCTGGATGGTGGCCAGCACCTGCGGCAGCATCGCCGCGGCCGACGCGCCCTGCGCGACCCGCGCCGCCACCAGCGTCCACGCGTCCGGCGCGAGCCCGCACGCCAGCGAGGTCAGACCGAAGGCCGCCATACCGCCCAGGAACAACCGGCGCCGACCGAACAGGTCACCGAGCCGACCGCCGAGGACGAGCAGCACGGCGTACGCGAGGCCGTACCCGGCGACGACGAGTTCGAGAACCGCCTCGCTCGCGGCGAGGTCCGCGCCGATCGTGGGCAGGGCGACGTTGACGATGAAGAAGTCGATGAGGGGGAGGGCGGCGGCGAGCAGTACGGTGAACAGGCCGAGGCCGCTGAGGGCGGGAGAGGCGGCCGCGGAGCCCGCCGGGGCCGAGGGTGAAGTCGGAGTCGAGGTCGATGACATGACAGGGGAGTCGGTCTGGATGTCGGTCACGAGGACGACCCTCCGCCCACTCGAAGCCTGGTACCAGAGTCTCCTTATCCTGGTAGAAGGAGTACCTGGCAACAGGGTCCGGCCGGCGGCAGTCTGGAGGACATGACGAAGATGGCCGAGGAGACGATCCCACGCCGCTCGGAAACGGCCATACGGCGGCACGAGCTGGCCACCTTCCTGCGCAGCCGCCGCGAGCGCATCACCCCCGAGCAGGTGGGCCTGCCGCGCGGCCGCCGCAGGCGTACTCCCGGTCTGCGCCGCGAGGAAGTCGCGCAGCTCTCCGCGGTCGGCGTCACCTGGTACACGTGGCTCGAACAGTCCCGGGACATCCAGGTCTCGGTCCAGGTCCTGGACGCCCTCGCCCGCACCCTCCGCCTCGACGCCGGCGAACGCGCCCACCTCTTCCAACTCGCCGCCTCCACCGACCCCACGCCCGCCGCCGAGTGCCCCAGCGTCACCCCGGCCCTCCGCGAGATGCTGCGCCAACTGGAGCCCATCCCGGCCTGCATCCAGAACAGCCGCTACGACATCCTCGCCTACAACCGCACCTACGCCCGCCTGTTGGGCGACCTCGACGCCGTACCCCCCGAGGACCGCAACTGCCTCGTCCTCATCCACACCAACCCCGACTGGCGCACGGCGATCGTCCACCTCGACGAGTCCCGGCGCCTCATGGCCGCCAAACTCCGCGCCTCCATGGGCGGCCACCTGGGCGAGCCCGCCTGGAAAATGCTGATCAACCGCCTCACCACAGAATCCCCGGAGTTCCGCGAAAACTGGGACCGCTACGAGGTCGTAGCCCCCCGCGGCAAGACGAAACAGTTCCTGAACCCCTACGTCGGCCTCCTCACCCTCGACCACACCGACCTCTGGCTCAACCCGGACTTCGGGGCACGGGTGGTGACGTATGTGCCGGTGGACGGGGAGTCGCGGGAGAGGTTGGAGAGGCTGCACGCGCTGGCGGTGGAGCGGGAGGTGGTGTAGAGCGAACGTCACGCCGCGGTCCACGTGTCAGAAGTCGGTTCGGGCAGCCTTCGCAGGGCTCCCCTGAACTTGGCGTCGCTGTGGTCCGACCCCACGTCGCTGAGGGGAAGCGCGTCGCGGAGGGTCTGCCAGACCGCTGCGTAACCCTCGCACACCTGACGGAGGGCGGCGCCGTGCATCAGCATGTGGCCAGCTGAATCCGCCAGTTTTGCGTCAGTGAGCCAGTTGGCACTCCGATCGATGGGCGACGGCGGATCCGCGGTGGGCTTCGACTTCACCAGTTCGCTCAGAGCAGTGAGCTCCTTGTCCAGTTTTTCGAGGTTATCCTTGGCTCCCTGCGAGTCGCGCCAGCCATCGTGCTCTTCGAGAATGTGGTTGATCTCGGGCACCCGGCACGGAAGCTCCATGAGGAGCTCCGGATCAACGTTCTGTTGGATATCCCGGAACAGCTTTTCACGATCGGGCCAGTTTCGGGCTTGGCTTTTACTTACAGAGAGGAAGTCGCACCAAATTGACAATTCGCTCTCGAACCATCTGATCGCATCGTGGACATCGGCAAAGGTGAGGGAATTGCGTCGATGCCATGTCTGCTCCATCGCGCCAGCGATTTCGCTCAACAGTTGCATGTTTCCGAACGCCATCTCGATGTGGATCGGTGGTGGGTCGTCGAACCGGTGGCGGTCGGGGTTGTCGTGCGGGTACGCCTCACGTTCGAACCGAGCCAGGCGGTCGTGCTGGTCGTCCTTGCGGAGTGGCGCAAGGTCGGCGTCTTCGGCAACTACCCAGGAACGCGTCAGTGTGACGAACCCGCTTTCGGCGTTGGTCACGGCGTCTCTCAGTTCCCTGTATGCCAGACGGGCCAGTTGGTCACGTTCGTCGGTCGATGCAATGAGCACATTCAATGCGATGGCATACACGCATGCTGCGTTGTAGTGCGCCATCCAGTCGCGGCGGCGCTCACGGAAAAGCGGTGTGCGGGCCCGCCTGACATGTCTCTGCAGGTCCGACGGCGCCCATCCCATGGTGTTCACCGGCCGAATCACGCGAGCGAGGTACGGCCTGAACCCATCGCGAGCCCTCTCGAATTTCGGCATGATCAGCACAGCTCCGCCGGCAGGCGCCGGAATCGAGGTCCGGCGGGAGCTTGAGACGACAGGGTGAGCCGCTGCCCAGGCCAACCTCAAAGGGGCCCAGACATCACGAGTGATCCGCAGGGCGGCCGCGGTGAATATTCTGTCCGCCCGCATTTTTGGGCAGAAGATGGCAGCGGTGCGGTCCTGAGTCAGGCGCCCAAATTCCTGGAGCGAGGCCAGCTGAAATATCAAGCGCACCCAAGGATAATTCTCCTCGCGCTCTTTATCCCTGAGTCGTTCATTGTCTATCTTGGGGCTGAGTGTTTCCTCGATCCATTGCCTGGGATTTCCTGCCCGACTCTGTGGAAGGAAATCGGCCACAGCAGGCCAGTACCGCTCCGCCAGGGCAGGGGTGAGCGCCTCCCGGATTTCCTCACGGGCGCTTGCCCGGCTCGGGCGGATGTCGGCATCAAAGGCGTGACACCACTGGTGGGCCAGCCTCTCCGCAGTGCCCAGGACCACGGCGTACCGGTAACGCGCCAGCAGTATTCCGGGGCGATGACGCCAGTGCCACACGTAGGTGAACCGGCGCAGAGCCCACGGCGCAGCCCACAGCGTTCTGAAGTCTTCCTTCGCGGTCAGCGTGCCCATGGTGAGAGCGCCGTGATAGGTCTCCAGAGCGTCCAGATGCAGTCCCATCTTCTCCTGTACGCCGGCGATCTGGGTCCGCAGGTACAGGTTCGTCGGGTCCCAGAACACCGCCTTGTAGAACTGACAAAGTGCCTCGTCGAACTTCCGCTGACGGCTCAAATCCCTGCCCCGCTGGTAGGCAGCGAAGAGTTCGGGCGGCAGCGTCCGCTTGCGCCATGCCTGCCACGGAGGGCTCTTCGCGGCGCGCGTGACGGGAAGGATCGCGGCCATCACCCAGTTTCCCGTCTCGTGGACAGCCTTGTCCCACGTCGTTTCCCACACCGTATGAGCGCAGCTGCCGCGGGTCGTGTAAGCGGTGACTGTCACCGTCACACCACAGCAGGCCTTCTGTCCCCCTGCGGCACGTTGCAGTACACCGGTGACCTGGTACGCGACCTTGGGGCGCAGTCGGCTGAACATGTGCAGCAGGCTGGTTCCGAATTTTCCGGACTCCAGGTTCACGTCCCCGAGCAGATCGATGAAGTTTTCAGCGGGTGGTTCGGCAGGGAGAGTGGCAGGTGGGTACAGGTCCGTTTCGGACAGATGCTTACGCAGGCGAGCGGTCAGGTCGTCGACCGGGGGCTTGGACGTTCCTGCCGGGGTTGCATCATTGAGGCGTTCCACATCGACCGGGCCGGGGGCGTAGGCGAGGCGGGCCAACAGTGCGCGCCGCAGTGCCCAGAAGCAGCCGAGCAACAACACCAGGCACAGCAGCCGACTACCCGTCGAAGCCCCGGAATCCTTGACCGTCACTGCCTGTTCCACCCCGGCGAGGATCCCTGCCGCGGTATCCCAGACCGCCTGTGCCCATTTCGGCCAGTCCTGGTGGTTGTGATCCGTGACAGAGCGTCCGAGGGACCAGAGGTACGCGGCCAGTGCGAACGTGAGACACGCGGTCCCTGCATACCAGGGCCCGGGTCGACGCATGGGCAACAGTGATGGTTCGGCTCTTGAAGGCCGCCCGCGACGGGAGCTCATATCAGCCTCCCAGCTCTGACACCCAGTCTTCCACGTACCGTCGAGCATGCAACTCGATCGCGACGGCCCGCACTTGAACGGGCAACGAAACCCGGACCAGAGCAGAACGGCGCCAGGGCCGTCACGTGTGCAGGAGTCGGGTCACGGTTCCTGAGCCGGCGGCGCGGCCGAGGTGACGGAAAGGAAAGGACTGGCCAATCTCGAGAGCGACGGGCCGTTCGAGCATCACGCTCACCGCGGCCATGTGCAGCGGCTGAAGCGTGTCCACTCCATGGGACAGCAGCGTTACGACGCCCCTCACTCCGCCGCTGCGGATGTAGAAGTCAAGGACCGCACCGGTGTGCACGTCCGCACCGCCCTGTTCCTCCGACAGCAGGGCGATTTCTGCAGCGAAGGCGACGTACGCGCTGATCGAACCCGGTGCCGCTAGCACCTGCCCCCGCTCCACTGTTCCCGCCGCCGCACCCGACACCAGCAGTCCCACGTTCATGCCCGCACTCGCCTCGTCGAGACGCTGCCTGCTTGCGTCGATGCCGGCCACACAAGCGATTGCGTGGGCGCCAAAACCGACGAACTCCACTTCATCGCCCCTGCGAACCCGTCCGCGCTCGATTTGGCCTGCCGCCATGACGATCCTGCCCTGGTTCAGACGGAAGACATCCTCGACAGGCATGAGGAACGGCTCCTTCAAGGCATGCACCAATCCCCCCACAACCCACGGACCAGATATGGAAAAGCGTCTGAGGCTATCAACGAGGTTGAGGATGAGGTCAGTGGTTGAGGGTCGTCACATGTGCAGGAGTCGGGTCACGGTCTTCGTAAGCAGGTGCAGGCAGCCGTGTCCCTGCAGGCCAAAGGGGGGCGGGGGAGGGGTGATTGGTCGATGTGTGCCAGTCTCCGATCGGCCCCATCTGGGCTTCCTGCTCCCGAGGTGGCACAGATCCGCCAATTACCCCTCCCACGCCGCTTACCGGAGCGCCCGCAGCTAATGGACGGCCCCCCGCCCGCCTTCGGTCCCGGATGCCCCCCCGCCTGCCCGCGCAAGCTCCCCGCCGACCGCCACCGCCGGCCGCCAGGCCAAGCCGGTGTGCCCCCACCCGCCCGATGCGACGCCCCCACCCCCACCCCCACCGGCCGATCGCCGCTACGCCCACCCGGCGTGCTGGCGAGGCGCGGGCGCGCCCGCCACCCCCGGCCCGCAACGCAACCCACCCCCACCCGCAAGCACACCTCGGCCACCCACCTTTCCGGGCCGCCCGCTCGCTTCTCACCCGTGCTGGAGCGAGCCGAGTCAAGGGGCGGCCGAAGGCCGATCGGCGCAGCCGACGCGAAGCGCCCTTTACTCGGGGCGTGGAAGCACGACACTGGCAAGGAAGCGGGCGGCCCCAACGGTCACTTGGCGACGCCGTGGGCGAAGGCGGACCAGGTGACCGGAGAGACGGTGACGTGTGGGTCACCAGGGCGAAGGAGCCCAGCCAAGGAGCCCAGCCAAGGAGCCCAGCCCATCAGGCTGGAGTGGCTGCCTACGCGCTGACCCCCGCCGCCTCCCGCACCTCCGCCGACTCCAGCCGGTCCGCTGTCCGCTCGGCCGTCCGCCTGGCCCACGGGCCCGTCGTCACCGCGCCCAGCGCCAGCACCGCGACTCCGCAACCGGTGAGGATCCACCAACCCGGCGTCGCCGCCGAGACGAACGTGTCGCGGTACGACGACGAGCCCACGCCCGCCACCAGCACCGCGCCGACCACCGCCACACCCAGCGTCTGGCCGAGTTGGCGGCTGGTGGAGGCCACGGCCGCCGCCACGCCTGCCTGGGCGCGGGGCATGCCGGAGACGGCGGTGTTGGTGATGGGGGCGTTGACGAAGCCGAAGCCGATGCCGAAGAGGACGTAGCCGAGGAAGAGGGTGGTGTTGGAGGTCTCGGCGTCGAAGGCGGCGAAGAGGATGCCGCTCGTCGTCATCGCGGCGCCCGCGATCAGCAGCGGCAAGCGCGGGCCCCTGGTGCCGACCAGGCGGCCGGAGAGGGGTGCGCACAGGAAGGTCGGGGCCGCCATCGGGAGCATCCACAGGCCGGCGTGCAGGGCGTCCAGGCCGCGGACGTTCTGGAGGTAGAGGGTGGAGAGGAACAGGAAGCCGCCCAGCGCCGCGAACGCGCTGATCGCTATCACCGTCGCCCCGCTGAACGGCGCCGAACGGAAGAAGCGCAGGTCGATGAGGGGTTCCGCGCGGCGGGGTTCGTACACCAGGAGAGCCACCAAAGCCGCCAGCGCGATCGCCGCATACGGGGTGATCGACGCGACCCCCGCGTTCGGCGCCTCGATGATCGCGTACGTCAGCGAGCCGAAGAGGGCGATCACCAGGAGCTGGCCCAGCGGGTCCGGGCGGCGGGCCTTCGGGGCTCGGGACTCCGGTACGTAGCGAAGAGTCAGGACCAGTGCGGCCAGGCCCACCGGCAGGTTGATCCAGAAGATCGAGCGCCAGCCGACCGACTCCACCAGGAGACCGCCCACCAGCGGGCCCGCCGCCATCGAGATGCCGACGACCGCGCCCCACACACCGATCGCCCTCGCACGCTCGCGCGGGTCCGTGAAGGTGTTGGTGATGATCGACATGGCGACCGGGTTCAGCATCGAGCCGCCGACCGCCTGCACCATCCGGGCCGCGATCAGCAGGTCCAGGTTCGGTGCCAGGGAGCACAACAGGGAGCCCACCGAGAACACGACCAACCCCGCCATGAAGACCCGCTTGCGTCCGATGCGGTCGGCCGTGGAGCCGGCGAGCATCAGCAGGGACGCCAGGACGAGGGTGTAGGCGTCGATCGTCCACTGCAGGCCCGACGTGGACGCGCCCAGGTCGCGCTGCATGGACGGCAGGGCGACGTTCAGGACCGTGTTGTCCAGGCTCACGATCAGCAGGCTCATGCAGCAGATGAGGAGGACGAGCAGGCGTCGGCGAGGGCTGAGCTCGGGCATGCGTTCCATCGTACGCCCATATCGATAGTGCGGTTAACTAATGACCGCTACATGATCATTGCCGATCACCGGACCGGGTCCACCCCCGCGTGCGCCACAATGGGGGAATGCCCACGCCCACCACGCCCCTGCAGATCGGTCCGCACACCGTTCGGCCGCCCGTCGTCCTGGCCCCCATGGCCGGGATCACCAACGCGCCCTTCCGCACCCTGTGCAGGGAGTTCAGCGGCGGCAAGGGGCTGTTCGTGAGCGAGATGATCACCACCCGGGCGCTGGTGGAGCGCAACGAGAAGACCATGCAGCTCATTCACTTCGACGAGACGGAACGGCCGCGGTCGATCCAGCTGTACGGCGTCGACCCGGCCACCGTCGGCAAGGCCGTCCGCATGATCGCGGAGGAGGACCTCGCCGACCACATCGACCTGAACTTCGGCTGCCCGGTGCCCAAGGTGACCCGGAAGGGCGGCGGGTCGGCGCTCCCGTACAAGCGGAACCTGCTGCGGGCCATCCTGCGCGAGGCCGTGAGCGGCGCCGGGGACCTGCCCGTCACGATGAAGATGCGCAAGGGCATCGACGACGACCACATCACCTACCTCGACGCCGGCCGTATCGCCGTCGAGGAGGGCGTCACCTCCATCGCGCTGCACGGCCGCACCGCCGCCCAGCACTACGGCGGCACCGCCGACTGGGACGCCATCGCCCGCCTGAAGGAGCACGTGCCGGAGATCCCCGTGCTCGGCAACGGCGACATCTGGTCGGCCCAGGACGCGCTGCGGATGGTGCGGGAGACCGGGTGCGACGGAGTGGTCGTGGGGCGCGGGTGCCTGGGGCGGCCGTGGTTGTTCTCCGACCTGGTGGCTGCCTTCGAGGGACGTGACGGTGACATCGCTCGGCCCACGCTCCGCGAGGTCGCCGACGTCATGGTCCGGCACGCCACGCTGCTCGGGGAGTGGATCGGGGACGAGTCTCGCGGGGTCATCGACTTCCGCAAGCACGTGGCCTGGTACCTCAAGGGCTTCGCCGTCGGCTCCGAGATGCGCAAGCGGCTCGCCATCACGTCCTCGCTGGAGGAACTCCGGGCCGGACTCGACGAGCTGGACCTCGACCAGGCCTGGCCCGTCGGCGCGGACGGGCCCCGGGGCCGTACGTCCGGCAACAACCGGGTGGTGCTGCCGGACGGCTGGCTGAAGGACCCGTACGACTGCGCGGGCATCGGCGAGGACGCTGAGCTGGACACCTCCGGGGGCTGAACCGCCCCCGGCGAGGGCGCTCAGTCCTTCGTGGGGTGCGGGGTCGATCCGTACGCCGTCAGGAAGCGGTCGCGGAAGAGGTTCATCTTCCACACCGGCGCGTCCGTCGCGGGGCGCAGGCCGTCCGTCCAGTTCCAGTCGGCGATCTTGTCGAGGACCTTCGGGTCCTTGGCGACGATCGAGATGGGCACGTCACGGCTGGCGTGGTCGCCGCTGACCCGGGCGATCGGCTGGTGGTCGCCGAGGAAGACGAGGACGGTGTCGTCGGTGCCGTAGCGCTCCATGAACTGGGTGAGGCTGGTCACCGAGTACTGGATGGACTTGCCGTACTCCTCCTTCGACTTCTCGCTGTCGGCGATGACGTCCGCCGCCTTGTTGCCCGCCTTCTCGATGCCCTCGAAGACCGAGCCGTTGCCGAGCTCGTCCCATCCGACCATCTTCGGGATCGGCCCCCACGGCTGGTGGCTGGAGGTCAGGATGATCTCCGACATCAGCGGCTTGTCGCGCTTCTTGCCGTGTTCCAGACGCTGGAACGCCTCCAGCGCGTACTGGTCCGGCATGGTCGACCAGCTGAACTTCGGGCCCTTGTAGCCCATCTGGAAGGCGTTGTAGACCTTGTCGAGGCCGTACCACTTCGACTCCGGCCAGCCCTTCTGCACACCGGGCATGACGCCGACGGTGTCCCAGGCGCCGGTCTTCTGGAACGCCTTGGTGAGGGTGAGGTGGTCGCCCGCGGTGACCGTGCGGTAGCGGTTCTGGTTGTCGATCCACAGGCCCGACAGGGTGGTGGAGTGGCCCAGCCAGCTGCTGCCGCCGTACGTCGCCGACGTCAGCCAGCCGCTCTTGGCGTGGAAGCCGGCCTTGGCGAGGGCCTCGGTGCTGGAGGCGAGGGTGCTGTCGACGCCGGGCGCCATGATCGGGTCCTCGATGGCGCTGCGGCCGTAGCTCTCGATGAACGTGAAGATGATGTCCTTGCCGCGCAGGTCCGGCACGAGCTGGTCGGCCGGGGTGCCGCCGAACGCGTCCGCCCTGGCCTCCTTCGCGAACGCCCGCTCGTCACGGATGGTCTCGCGCACCCGGTCCACGCGGTCCTTGGCGGTCGTGACGGTGTGCTCGGAGGCCAGCGGCACGCCGGAGACCTGGATGCCGAGGCTCGCGCACGTCATCCAGGCCGCGCTGAGGACGAGCAGACCGCGGGTGGAACGGGCGGTGTTACGGCCAAGGACGGTGCTGATCCGGACGACGGCCAGCGCCATCAGGGCGAGCAGTACGAGGACCAGCGCCACGACGCCGACGGCGGCCAGCAGGGCGACCGTGCCGCCCATCGTGTCCGCGAGGTACGACTGGGCGTCGTCCAGCAACTGCCAGTCGAGGATCACGTTGAAGCCGCGGCCCAGGTACTCGTTGAAGCCGACGTCCGCCAGGTTCAGCACGGTCAGCGCACCCAGCACGATCCCGCCGAGCACCGCCGTGACCACCCGCGCCCGCCGCGGCAGCGCCACCAGCACGGCGGCGCCCAGCAGCCCCTCCACCGGGAGCCGGGTGAACTCCGCGAGCCGGAAGTTCTCCGCGCGGTTCGGCATCACCAGGGCGGCGAGGACGAGGAGGACGGCGACGGCGGTGATCGCGTGGGTGAGGATGCGTGCGGCTTGGGGGTGCCGGGTGCGCCAACTGCGCCAGATGCGGCGGGGGGTGGGGATGCGGCGAGTGCGGTGGGCGGTGGTGGGCGTGGGGGGTGTGTCGTCGGCGGTGGTGGGGGTCGGGGACCCGTCGGCTGCGGGGGCCGCGTCGTCGGTGGAAGCGGGGGCGTCAGCGACTGTAGGGGCCGCGTCGTCTCCCTCCGCCTCCTCGGCGGACCCTGCCTCCTCGGCGGACCCTGCCTCCTCGGCGGAACCCGTCTCCTCGGCGGCCCCCGTCTCCTCCCGGGACGTGCTCTCCTCAACCCCGTGCTCCCGGGCCTCGGCTCCCTCGCCCACGTTCTCTTCGGCTTCCTCCGCGGAGCCGGACGCTTCCGGTGGCGTGGCCTCGGGCTCGGCCGTCCCGGCCGAGCCCGGTGACTGGCGCGTGCTCGTGTGCTGAGGCAACGGAGGTCCTTCCGTGCGAGACCCGTGATGGTACGGCGGGCCCCATAGGGGAACTGGGCCCGCCATCATCCCCTACGGTCCGCCTCCCACGCCCGTTCACAGGTCACGGCAAACACCCGGCAAACGCCTCGTCAACGAACCAAAAGGCGCGCCAGCCGCACCCCGCCCACCGCGGTGAGCAAGGCGCGCCGCCTACACCCCGCCCACCGCCGTCAGCAACGCCAGTGGCGCCGCCGCCGACCTCGACTCCCGTACGCACGCGTGCGGGTAGGGCACCGGCTCCGAGTGGGTGTCGCGGCCGTAGCCCGCGAGGACCTCGGGGAGGCGGTGGCCGGTCGCGTTCGCCGCGTCGACCAGGGCGTGGGCGACCGTACGGGCCTCGTCGTGGAGGCCGTAGCGGGCGAGGCCGAGGGCGATCAGCGCGTTGTCGTGGGGCCAGACCGAGCCGCGGTGGTACGAGAGCGGGTGGTACGCCGGTTGGCCCGCGGCCAGCGTGCGCACGCCCCAGCCGGAGAAGAAGTCCGGCTCCAGGAGGCGCCGGCCGACCAGCTCGCCGTACTCCTTGTCCAGCAGCCCGGACCACAGCAGGTGTCCCGCGTCGGAGGCCAGCGCGTCGACCCGGTGGCCCTCGCCGTCCAGCGCGAGCGCGGGGAAGTTGTGCTCCGGCATCCAGAAGTCCCGCTGGAAACGGTCGCGCAGGTCACCGGCCGCCTGCTCCAGGAGCGCCCCGTAGGTCTCGTCCTGCCAGACCGTGCGCGCGAGCCACGCCGTGCGGCGCAGGGCGTCGTACGCGTAGCCCTGGGCGCCCGCGGCCATCACCGGGCCGCTCGTCCGCGTGCCGTCGGCGGAGCAGATGGCGCCGGGGGAGTCCTTCCAGTTCTGGTTGGCGAGGCCGCCCTGGTCGGCGCGGTAGACGAGGTAGCCGCGGGAGGTGAGGCCGCCGTGGTCGAGCATCCAGGCGATCGCGGCGCGGGCTTGGGACTCGAGGCGGCGGGCCGGCTCCGTGTCGCCGGTCTGTTCGACGTACGCGCCGAGCAGGACGAGGAAGAGCGGGGTGGCGTCCACCGAGCCGTAGTAGCGCCGGAACGGGACCTGGCCGAAGTGCGCGAGCTCGCCGTGGCGCACCTCGTGCACGATCTTGCCGGGCTGGGAGACCGGCTCCACGTCGGCCGCGGTCGCCTGGGTCGCGGCGAGGGCGGGGAGCGTGGCGGCGGCCAGTCGCGGGCGGTAGGGGAGTGCGAAGAGGGAGGTGAGGAGGGCGTCGCGGCCCAGGAGGGTGAGGAACCAGGGGGCGCCGGCGGCCGGGACGCGCAGCTCCTCGCCGTCCGGGCCGGTGGCCGACACCTGGAGGGAGGCGAGGTCGGCGAGGCCCCGCGCGCAGGCGGCGGCCAGTTCGGGCCAGCCCGTCGGGAAGGGGACGCCCTCCACGAACGCGCCCTCGGCTGCGATGAGCTGGTCGTTCAGCGCGGCCGGGGAGCGGGGGACGCGCAGGGCCCGCTTCTCGCCGTGCGGGCGGGCGATGACCCGTAGCGTCAGCTCCGCCGTGCCGTGCGGTTCCAGCTCCAGGGTCCACACCATGCGCCGGGCGCCGGTGCCGGTCTCTTCGACGGTGTCCGGTGAGGGCTCGGCCGTCACCGTCGTACAAGATCGCCACTCACCTCGCCGGTAGGTGAACTCCACGCCGTGGTCGAGGATCTGGCGGCGGCGGACGGCGCCGGTCTTGGCGTAGGTGCGGTGGTCGGAGCGGAGTTCGAACTGGTCGGTGAAGTCGGCGTCGGCGGTGACCGCGAGGCGGACCGTCGTCGGCACCGGACGGTTGCTGGCCACGCGCAGGGACTCGACGAACGAGCTGTCGCCGACGGCCTGTTCACGGAAGAGGGTGTAGGCCGGCGGTTCGTCGCGGCCGCCGCGCGGGACGAGGACGCAGCGCGCGCTGTCCCCGTCCGCGACCGGTGTGAGTGCCTCGGGCACCGCGCCGTCGACCGTCAGCTGCCAGCGGCTGAGGTGGCGGGCGTCCCGTACGAATAACCCGTCCGGGGAGGTGCCGCCCCGTACGCCGCTGATGTCCCCGCGGTCGCCCACGGCGGCGAACGTACCGCCGTACACGAGCAGATGATGCCGCTCCGTCATCCCCGGTCCCCTCCCTGGCTTCCCGTGACTGAGCTTGATGTGACTGAGCTTTCGGTGACTGGTGTTTCGCTGTGCAGCGGATCGTCGCCGTGGAGCAGGTCCTCGCTGTGCAGCGGATCGTCGCCGTGGAGCAGGTCCTCGCTGTGCAGCGGATCGTCGCCATGCAGCAGATCCTTGCTGTGCAGCAGATCGAGCGTGAGCGCGGCCGTCCAGCTGAAGTCCGTCGCCCCGCAGGTCTCTCCGGTGTACGGGTCGACGTACTCCGCGAACCCGGACGTGCCCGCGATGTCCAGGACGGCCTCGCGGAGCGCGTCGGCGCGGGTGAGCTCGCCGTGCAGGCGCAGGCCCCGCTCCAGCAGCCAGCTGGTGTTGAACCAGGCCGGCCCGCGCCAGTACCGGTGCGGGTCGAAGGCCTCGCCGAGGAGGTCGTAGGACGGGACGAGGCGCGTGGTGGTGCCCAGCCCGAAGTGCGGACCGGACAGCGTGCGTACGAGGCCGGCGACGACCTCGCGGGGCAGCCCCGGCAGCAGCAGGGGGACCAGCCCGGAGACTCCCCTCTCGGGGATCAGCTCCCCGCCCCGCACGTCCCGGCAGAAGAACATCCCCTCCGCCGGATCCCACAGCCGCTCGACCAGCGCCGCCGTCAGCCGCTCGGCGCGGGCGTGGCGGGCCGTGCCCGTCGCCCCCAGCTCGTGCGCGATGCGGGCCAGCGCGTGCTCGGAGGCGATGAGCAGGGCGTTGAAGGCAGGGTCCTCGACGGCGAACTCGCCCGCCCGTCTCCCACCACCGCCCTCAACCGAGGCCCTGCGGGCCGCCCCGTCGGCGTAACCCCCGTCCCGGTACTCCGTCGCCAGCCGCACGTACCGCCCGTAGTCCAGATCCGTCGGCCGGTCCTCCGCCGCTCCGTGATCGAGGTCGGCGCGGCGGAAGGAGCGGGCCGGAGCCGGCGTGACGCGGGACAGCGGGGCGTCCCAGCAGGGGCTGTTGTCCATGCCCTGCTCCCAGGGGTGCACGACGGACGCGAGGCCGCCCCCGCCCAGGTCCCGCCGGTGCAGCAGGTACCGGTGCCAGGCGGCCAGCCGGGGGTACACCCGGGCGAGGAAGCCGCGCGCCCGCGACAGCCCCGGATCGGCGCGGTGCACCTGCCAGGCCGCGAGCGCGTGCACCGGTGGCTGCACGATGCCCGAGGTCTGTACGGTGCGCGGGGCGCCCGCAGCGCGCCCCGCGGTCGAGGAGCGCCAGAAGTCGGGGCTCGGGAAGTACGCGTCCAGCGGTACGGAGGGGTTGAAGACGATGTGCGGGACGCGTCCGTCACCCCACTGGGCGTCGAGCAGCGTCTCCAGTTCCGTCTGGGCCCGTAACGGCGAGACGTGCCTGAGGCCGATCGCGATGAACGCCGAGTCCCAGGACCACTGGTGCGGATACAGGTTCCGGGAGGGCACCGTCGAGGTTCCCGTCCAGTTGCCCTCCAGCACGCGCGCGGCGCCGAGGTGCAGCGAACCCGACGGCGACACCGGATCGTATGCGACAGCGCGCTCCGTGGGGCGGACGGTGAGTTGGGCGGTGCGATCCACTCGGGGCTCCCCGAAAGACGTTCGGCCGACGGGTTCGGTCGTGGGTTCGGTAGTGGCTACCGTTGGGTTACGTCTATTTAACACGCAAAACTCAATATGTAATGCAAGCTTGAGGAACACAAGGGGGTGCGCATGACCGGACGGCCGGGCAGGACCGGAAGGGCCGCCAAGGGCGGGAGCCAGGCGAGCGCCGGCGACCTGCTCGAACTCGTCCGCAGCGGCCGGGCCACCACACGCGGCGCACTCCAACAGGTGACCGGACTTTCCCGCGCGACGGTCGGTCAGCGCCTGGACCGCCTCTTCCGCGCGGGCTGGCTGCGCGAGGGCGCGGGCGGCCCCGTCGACTCGCCGCTGGGCGGCCGTCCGTCGATCACCCTGGAGTTCGACGACGCCCACGCGGTCGTCCTCGCCGCCGACCTCGACACCCGGCACGCGCGCGCGGCGGTGCTGTCCCTGACCGGCGAGATCCTCGCCGAGCACAGCGGCATCCTGGCCGTCGAGGACGGCCCGGACGTGGTGCTGGGCGAGCTGGGCGGCTGGTTCGCCGAGCTGCTGGAGAAGGCCGGGCACCGTGCGGAGGAGGTGTGCGGCATAGGGCTCGCGGTGCCGGGCCCGGTCGACAGCGAGACCGGGCGGGTCGTCCAGCCGCCGATCATGCCCGGCTGGGACGGCTACGACATACGAGGCCGCCTGGCCAGGGCCTTCACCGAGGGGACGGGTGCCGGCGCGGTACCGGTCCTGGTCGACAACGACGCGAACCTCATGGCGTACGGCGAACAGCGCACCGGACACCCGGACTGCTCGGCGTTCGTCCTGGTCAAGGTCTCCACCGGCATCGGCGCGGGCGTCGTCGTCGACGGCTCGATCTTCCGGGGCGTCGACGGGGGAGCCGGGGACATCGGGCACATCCGGGTGGGCGCGGAGGCGCTGTGCCGGTGCGGCTCCTACGGCTGTCTGGCCGCCGTGGCCAGCGGAGGCGCCGTGGCGCGGCGGCTGGCGGAGGGCGGGGTGCGGGCGGCGTCGGGCTCGGATGTGCGGGACCTGCTCGCGGCCGGGCATCCGGAGGCGGCCGCGCTGGCCCGTGAGGCGGGGCGCAGCGTCGGGGACGTACTGGCGACGGTCGTGACGCTGCTCAACCCCGGGGTGCTGATGATCGCGGGGGACCTGGCGGGGACGGCCTTCCTCACGGGTGTGCGGGAGCTGCTGTACCAGCGGGCGCTGCCACGGTCCACGGCGCATCTGGAGGTCGTGACCTCGCGGCTGGGGGAACGGGCCGGGCTGGTGGGCGCCGGGGCGCTGGTCGTGGAGCACCTGTACGCGCCCGAGCGGGTGGAGGAACGGCTGCTGGCGATGGGTGTGTGACCGGCGTGTTGCGGTCCTGGGGCGTGTCCGAGGCACGTCCGCATGGTGAAATCCCGGCGCCTGTGGCAGCGTGATTCTCACCACCCCTGATAAGGGTTGCGCTCAGATGAGCGGATCTTGGTCGGCTGCACTTCTCCAAGGGGTGGCACTCAGTGCCACCCCTTGATCGTTCATCGATCGAACTCAGACGTGCCGGAAGTCGCTCATATGAGCAATGCAGGCGGTTCGTGAGAGTTGCTGTGTTCAAGAAGTGAAAACAAACGCCGGTCACTGCTTGCCAAGCTTTGACTTTCGATCCGGTGGCGGGCAACTGGTTACAGGCACATGACGCACAAGTGGACGTACCCAGGAGCCTTCGATCTGGGTATGTTCCTGGCCGTCAGGGCAGCCACCGCGTCCTCGAGGAGTCGAGACCCGTGTCGGAAAACAAAGATCCCCAGGTAGCTGAGCGCGGAGAGAGCGTTGAGGGCGTGAAGTTCGTTTACAACTTCACCGAAGGCAACAAGAGCCTCAAGGACCTCCTCGGCGGTAAGGGTGCAAACCTCGCGGAAATGACCAATCTGGGTCTTCCCGTCCCGCCGGGGTTCACGATCACCACCGAGGCGTGCAAGGTCTACCTCGACAGCGGCGAGGAGCCGGCGGCACTGCGTGACGAGGTGAGTGCACACCTCGTGGCCCTCGAGGCGAAGATGGGCAAGAAGCTCGGCCAGGCCGACAACCCGCTCCTCGTCTCCGTCCGGTCCGGCGCGAAGTTCTCCATGCCCGGCATGATGGACACCGTCCTGAACATCGGCCTCTCCGACAAGTCGGTGAAGGGCCTGGCCGACCAGGCCGGCGACGAGCGGTTCGCCTGGGACTCCTACCGCCGCCTCATCCAGATGTTCGGCAAGACCGTCCTCGGCGTCGACGGCGAGCTCTTCGAGGACGCGCTGGAGAAGGCCAAGGAGGCCAAGAAGGTCACGGTCGACACCGAGCTGGAGGCGGCCGACCTCAAGAAGCTGGTCACCAAGTTCAAGAAGATCGTCAAGACCGAGGCGGGCCGGGACTTCCCGCAGGACCCGCGCGAGCAGATGGACCTCGCCATCAAGGCGGTCTTCGACTCCTGGAACGGCGACCGCGCGAAGCTGTACCGCCGCCAGGAGCGGATCCCCGGGGACCTGGGCACGGCCGTCAACATCTGCTCGATGGTCTTCGGCAACCTGGGCCCCGACTCGGGCACGGGCGTGGCGTTCACCCGCGACCCGGCCAGCGGCCACCAGGGCGTCTACGGCGACTACCTCCAGAACGCGCAGGGCGAGGACGTGGTCGCGGGCATCCGCAACACGGTCCCGCTCGCCGAGCTGGAGCGGATCGACAAGAAGTCGTACGACCAGCTGATGCAGATCATGGAGACCCTGGAGAACCACTACAAGGATCTCTGCGACATCGAGTTCACCATCGAGCGCGGTCAGCTGTGGATGCTCCAGACCCGCGTCGGCAAGCGCACGGCGGGCGCGGCCTTCCGTATCGCCACGCAGCTGGTGGACCAGGGCCTGATCGACGAGGCGGAGGCGCTCCAGCGCGTCAACGGCGCCCAGCTCGCCCAGCTGATGTTCCCCCGCTTCGACGAGGACGCGAAGGTCGAGAAGGTCGGCCGGGGCATCGCGGCCTCGCCGGGCGCGGCGGTCGGCAAGGCGGTCTTCGACTCGTACACGGCCGTGAAGTGGTCGCGTTCCGGAGAGAAGGTCATCCTGGTCCGCCGGGAGACCAACCCCGACGACCTCGACGGCATGATCGCCGCGGAGGGCATCCTCACCTCGCGCGGCGGCAAGACGTCCCACGCGGCGGTGGTCGCGCGCGGCATGGGCAAGACCTGTGTCTGCGGCGCGGAGGAGCTCGAGGTCGACACCAAGCGGCGTCGGATGACGGTGCCGGGCGGGCATGTGGTGGAGGAGGGCGACCTCATCTCCATCGACGGCTCCAGCGGCAAGGTGTACCTCGGTGAGGTGCCGGTGGTCCCGTCCCCCGTCGTGGAGTACTTCGAGGGCCGGATGCACGCGGGCGCCCACGACGCCGACGAACTGGTCGAGGCCGTGCACCGGATCATGGCGTTCGCCGACCGCAAGCGCCGGCTGTGGGTGCGCGCCAACGCGGACAACGCCGAGGACGCACTGCGCGCCCGTCGCTTCGGCGCCCAGGGCATCGGTCTGTGCCGTACGGAGCACATGTTCCTCGGCGACCGCCGTGAGCTGGTCGAGCGCCTCATCCTGGCCGACACGGAGGCCGAGCGCGAGGAGTCCCTGAAGGAGCTGCTCCCGCTGCAGAAGCAGGACTTCGTGGAACTGTTCTCCGCGATGGACGGCCTGCCGGTGACGGTCCGTCTCCTGGACCCGCCGCTGCACGAGTTCCTGCCCGACATCACGGAGCTGTCGGTACGCGTCGCCCTCGCGGAGTCCCGACAGGAACCCCACGAGAACGAACTCCGCCTCCTCCAGGCGGTGCACCGCCTGCACGAGCAGAACCCGATGCTGGGCCTGCGGGGCGTGCGCCTCGGCCTGGTCATCCCGGGTCTGTTCACGATGCAGGTCCGCGCCATCGCGGAGGCCGCGGCCGAGCGCAAGAACGCCAAGGGCGACCCGCGCGCCGAGATCATGATCCCGCTCGTCGGCACGGTCCAGGAGCTGGAGATCGTCCGCGAGGAGGCGGACCAGGTCGTCGCGGAGGTCGAGGCGGCGACGGGTACGCAGCTGAAGCTGGCGATCGGCACGATGATCGAACTCCCGCGCGCCGCGCTGACGGCGGGTCAGATCGCGGAGGCGGCGGAGTTCTTCAGCTTCGGCACGAACGACCTGACGCAGACGGTGTGGGGCTTCTCCCGCGACGACGTGGAGGCTTCCTTCTTCACGGCGTACCTGGAGAAGGGCATCTTCGGCGTCTCCCCGTTCGAGACGATCGACAGGGACGGCGTCGGCTCGCTGGTCAAGCTGGCGGCCGAGGCCGGCCGCGCGACCCGCCCCGACCTGAAGCTCGGCGTCTGCGGCGAGCACGGCGGCGACCCGGAGTCGGTCCACTTCTTCCACGAGGTCGGCCTCGACTACGTCTCCTGCTCCCCGTTCCGGATTCCGGTCGCCCGCCTCGAAGCGGGCCGCGCGGCCACCCAGTCGGAGGGCAGCGACCACCGCTGACCTCCCCGTTCCCCGGAGCCGCGGTCGTGTCCCCGACCGACCCTCACCGATACGCCGCGGCTCCGGCACGCAAGAGGAGGGGCGGCACCCTGTGCGGGGGTGCCGCCCCTTCCCCGTGTCCGGCGCTGCTGAGTGAAGGCCCAGCCGCTCCACCGCTCCACCCGGACGGCGACGACAGGACCCTCGGGAGGGAAGTCCTCGTACTGGCTGTACTTGCCGCACAGCGACTCCACCGCGCGGAAGACCGTGGGCGGCAGGGCGATGGTCAACCTGTCGAAGAAGCAGCGGATGGAAGCGAGCGCGACCTGTGCACCGCACCTGCTCTCCAAGGCCGGCTGACACCCCCACGTGACACGGTCAGTCGCCGGACTGCTGCTCATGTCGGTGGGTGCCCCGGGCCAACTCCTGCAGAATCTCGTGCTCGGTCTTTCCCGTCATCCGGGACGTCGCCCGCAGTAGTTGGGCGCACAGGGCCGCCGTGCCATCCATCAGGGCCTCGGTCGCCATGGGATCCTCGCGTCGCCGCTCCGCCACGTACGCTGACAGCAGGTCGTCTCCGGACACGTAGGCGGTCATGAACTCGATACCGGTGCGGATGCGGTCGTAGTCGCTGGTCATGGTCGAACAGTTGCATACGGACGGTGAGGAAGGCCGCGCGCCTCGGTTCACGCCGTCGCGCCGGATACGTCCACGCCCAGAGTCCGAGCAGCGTCGGCAGCACCCCGACGGCCACCGTTTTCGAGAGGTAGTCATCGCCGCCGTCGAGGGGATGGACGCTGTCGGCGGGGCGTACGTCCTTCCACCAGCCGTACGTCCGGCGCCAGTTGGGCCATCACCGTGCGGAGGCGGCCGACGTCGAGCGTCCACGTCGTCATCACCCTGTTCGTGCGCGGGTCCATGCCCGATGGCGTCCTGAGCCGGTCGAACAACGGCCCGGCAGGCAGGTCGGGCGCACCCGGACGCCGTACCACCGTGAGATACGGAAGCCGTCGGCGGTCGAGGGGGAGCTCCCACAGTCTGATCTCGTCGATGTCCGTCCACGGGATGAACACCGTCGTCCTGCGGAAGCGCGTCAGAATCACGCCGAGCGTGACGCCCGCACTGTCCGCGCGGAAGGCCACTCCGCCGTTGGCGACACTGTAAAGGATCTTCAGGATGACCGCCGCGAAATACCCCACGAGCAGCGCCTTGACCAGCCAGGGAAAGAACGGCAACACCAACGTGGATGCGATGGCGAGCCCCAGGACCGCCAGGGCCTTCGCCGTGGCCGTCGTGGGACGATAACGCCGCTCGTACGGGCCGACCGCGCCAAGTTCATGCACGGCTCGCATCATCCACCCGCGGGCACCTCCGCCCAAGGCCCAGTTCGTGGCCTTGTACGTGAGTTGCGGCACGCCCGACCTCAGTGGGGTCGTGAGTTGCTGGAGGCTTTCCGGATCGGGACCGGGCCGACGCCGGTCCTCTGGCCGGTGTGGTGCGGGGAGCGGAGCGGTGCCGGGTAGGCGAGGTGGACGAGGCGGGACTGTTCCTGGCGCATGTGCGTGATCGACTCGAGGATGTAGCCCACGAGCAGGACGAGCGCCGCGATGGTCATGATCGCGGCGGCGAGGACAGCCGTGGGGAAGCGCGGGACGGTGCCCGTCCGGATGAAGTCGGTGATGACGGGGATGCCGAGGACGAGCGAGACGAGGGCGAGCAGACCCGCAGTCACGGTGTGGACGAGCGAGGGCCGCTCGCGGCGGGCCAGGTTGAAGATGACCCAGAGGATGCGCCGGCCGTCTCTGTAGGTGCGCAGTTTGCTCTTGCTTCCGGCAGGTCGGACCCGGTAGTGCACCACCACCTCCGCCATGGGGAGTCGGAGGTGGAGTGCGTGGACGGTCATCTCGGTCTCGGTCTCGAACTCGCGAGAGAGCGCCGGGAAGGATTTGACGAAGCGTCGGGAGAGGACCCGGTAGCCGCTCAGCATGTCCGTCACGTCGTTGCCGAACAGGGACCGCACCGCCCCGGTGAGCAGCTTGTTGCCGACGGCGTGCCCCGCCCGGTAGGCACCGCTGACCGTCTCGCGGCGCGCGCCGACGACCTGGTCGTAGGGCCCCTCGAAGAGCAGGTCCACCATCTCGCGCGCGCGTGACGCGTCGTACGTGTCGTCACCGTCGATAAGAAGCAGCGCGTCGGCGTCGATATCGGCGAAGGCGCGCCGGATGACGTTGCCCTTTCCCTTGCGGGGCTCCTGTCGAACGATCGCGCCCGCCTCGCGGGCGACCTCCACCGTGCGGTCGGTCGAGGCGTTGTCGTACACGTAGATGCCGGCCTCGGGTAGCGCCGCCCTCAGATCGCAGACCACCTTGCCGACGGCCGCCTCCTCGTTGTGACACGGCACGACACACGCGATCGTCGGTCTCACGAGCACTCCTCGATCAATTTGATGTCATATGAGAGGAAATTATGCGGTATTGGCGAGTCTGACCCCGTGAGGGCGCGCCGCGTCGTTACGCTCGCTTTGTGTCGGTCCTCGCGCTTCTGACGCTGCGTATGCGTGACGCCATCGGGGCCGTCTGGCGCGAGGCCGCCAAGTTCGGGGTCGTCGGGGCGCTGGCCTTCGTCGTGGACAACGGCGGCTACAACCTGCTCGTCTTCGGTCTCCCCGGGGGTGAGGTGGGCGGGCCGATGCGGATGGCGCCCGTCCTGGCGTCCGTGATGGCGACCGGCGTCGCGACGGTTTTGAGCTGGGTCGGGAATCGTTACTGGACCTACCGTCACCGGTGGTGCGGGAACGTGACCCAGGAGCTGGCCCTGTTCCTCTCCGTGAACATCGTCGGCGTCGCCATCACGGCCGGCACGGTCTTTCTGTCACGGCATTTGATCGGGCTCGAATCCGCCCTCGGTGACAATGTCGCGCGCATCTCCGGCTGGGTCCTGGCCACGCTGTTCCGCTTCTTCGCCTACCGGCGCTACGTCTTCGTCACACACTGTTAGCATCCGGCATATGGGACATATGCGACGGATCTGGGGTCAATGGCGCTGGGTCTGGGGGTCGGCCGTCATCGCCGCAGCGTGCTGCCTGGCCACGACCGTCGTCTTCGCCCCCGGGTACATGAGTCCCGACAGCTTCGACCAACTCCGGCAGGCGACGGGGAAGAAGCCGCTGACCGACTGGCATCCACCCGTCCTGAGCCTGGTGTGGCGCGCGCTCATCGCGGTGACCGGCTCGCCCGCGTCCATGGCGGTCCTTCAGTCCGTCATCTTCTGGGCGGCGCTCTGGGTGACGGCCTGGTGCGTCTGGGAGTCGACCGGGAGCCGTTTCGGTTCGCTCGCCGTCCTCGGTCTCGGGCTGACTCCCCAGGTGCTCACGTTCGTCGGGGTGGTGTGGAAGGACGTCCACATGGCGGTCGCGCTGCTCGCCGCCACCGCGGTCGCGTTCGTCGGGCTGAGTCCGAGAGGCGGTCGCGCCCGGCCCGCGCTGCGGTGGGGCCTCTTCGGGCTGGGCGTGCTCTTCCTCGCCTATGCGATGTTGGTGCGCAAGAACGCGTTCTTCGCCGCGATTCCGGTTTTCGTCATGCTCGTTCGTGCCTGGTGGCCCCGGCCCGGGCTCCGGACGTGGGTCATCGCCACAGTGGCACTCGTGGTCGGACTCGCCGTCCCCACCGCCGCCATCTCCTGGATCGAGCGACCCGTACGGACGAAGCAAGTCGCGCAGATCATGATCGACGACCTGGTGCACGTCCTGACCGTGAAGGAACTGCGGGCGGCGGACGTGTCACCGGATCTCCGGGACCGCCTCGTGGCCGCGGCGCAGAAATGCGACCGCATCGGTTCACTCTCGGACGCCTACTGGACCTGCTACGACCGTCCGGCGAACGGGCTGATCGGGGACTCGGGCCGGCTCACGTCCTTGTGGATGCGCGAGATGAGCGGTCACGTGCCCGGCTATCTCCAGTACCGGGCGCTGCTCTTCACCAAGCTTCTCTTCGCGACCGGCTATCCGTACCACCCTGGGGTCAGCAGCAACGACCTCGGCCTGACGGTGTCCCACATCCGGCTGGAGGACCTGCTCGACACGTACGTCAACGGCGCGGTCTCGGATCTACGGCCGCTCTTCCGGGGGTGGTTCTGGCTCGCCCTCGCGCTCGTGCTGTCCGTCCGCCCGGGCAGGGGGGCCTTCTCGATGCCGATCCGGGCGCTGGGCATCAGCTCGGCGGCCTACATTCTCGGCTATTTGCCGATCATGCCGGCGACGAACTACCGCTACGTCTACTGGCCGGCGATCGCCTGCACTCTCGGAATCCTCCTGGTCTGGCTGAACCGGGGCACGGCCGCCTCGGCGCCGACAGACGCCGACGCCGAGGAAGCCGGCTCGGCCGGATCCGGTGCTCCCGCGGGAGCGGGGCTCGGCGGCTGAGGCGGACCGTGCCGGTGCGCCGCGCCTCGCCTGCCCGGGGCTCACTCGCAGGCCACGCCGTCTCCGTCGCGGTCGAGGTGGCGGTCGTAGCCCGGGTCGCCGGTGTACAGGGGGGTGTCGCCGGCGGCGCGGGCCGCGCTGCAGTTGCGGTAGTAGACGCTGGCGGAGTCACTGCCACCGGATCCGGAGCTCGTGTCGAAGGCCGAGTCCGAGTCCGTGTCTGTGGCCGGCTCGGCGGTGACGGTCTTCGTGACCTTGACCTTGATGGTTTCCGTGGCGGTCACCGTGGTGGCCGGTTCGGGGGTGGCTGTTTCCGTCGCGGTGGCGGTGGTCGTGACCGTCACCGTCGGCTGGGGCTTGGCGGCCAGGGGCTTGGCCTGCGTCGTGGTGCCGTCGTCGCCGCTGCCTATGCCGGCGCCGACGAAGAGGGCGAGGGCGAGCGCGGGCAGGACGTAGCGCTTCCGGGCCCACTTGGGAGCGGGCCCGGAAGAGGGCTGCGGCATGGGCGGTGCGGTGTACGGGTTGGTCATGTCGTCCCCCCAGGGCTGGTGCGTGAGGGGATGACCGTAAATGCCGTGCTCGCGACTGTGAAGATGAAGTGATCGTTCCGTGACTGTTGTGTACGGAGGGCTAGAGGGGGACCGCCACCGCGTTGAACGTCGTCTCCGGGGTCTGGGGGCTCGTGAAGCGGGCGTTGACCAGGTAGAGACGGTTGCCGAAGCGGGCGGCGGTGGTGGGGACGTCGAAGCGGGGGTCGGTGATGGTGCGGGTGAGGGTGGCGGTGGTGGCGGGGTGGTCGAGGGACCAGACGCTGACGAGGTTCAGGCGGTTCTGGACGACGTACAGCGTGTGGCCGATGCGGTACAGGCCGTCGCCGTTCACCACGTCGGCCGCGCCGACCAGGGTGATCTTCGTGGCGTGGCCGGTCCTGGGGTTCACGTTGTAGAGCTCGCCGGGGGAGCTCTTGACGACGATGAGGCCGCGGCCGTCCGGTGTGCCGACGATGCCGTTGGCGTTGTTGACGTCGGGTGTCTGCGTCCAGTCTCCGGTGAGCGGCAGGGCGCGGACCTCGCCGTCACGGCCGCGTGGCACGCCGTGGAGTGTCGCGTCGCGTGAGTCGGTGAACCAGGCGCGATCGCCGAGCAGGGTGACGTCGTTGATGAAGTGGCCGGTGGGGTCGGTGAGCCGGTACGTCTTCACCGCCTCACCCGTGCGGGAGTCGACGATCCTCGCCACGCCGGTGTTGCCCGCGATGTACAGCAGGCCGTCGTGGTCGAGTTTCAGGCCGACGGAGACCTGGCCGGTGCCGCCCGGGTAGAGCACCTTGCCCTCGCCGGTGCGCAGGTCGGTGCGGTAGACGGCGCCGGTGGCGCGGGAGCCCAGGTAGGCGTACGGCTTGCTGCCGATGGCGATGCCCTCGGGGAGCCAGCCGTCGGGGAGGGGGAACTCCGTCGGCCAGGAGGGGGCGGAAACCGCGGTCGCGGGGGCGGTCGCGGTCGCCGCCGCGAGCGCGGCGAGGGCGGCGCCGCCGAGGAACGTGCGACGGGAAGGGGTCTGCGTCATTGTTCGGGCCTCCGGGTGGGGGTGGACGGCGGACTCGACAACTCCGTGAACTGCGGCCACACCGGACGCATGGCTTTACTTCCAGTTTGCAGTTCGTTCGGTCGTAACGAGCCGCGGTCCACCCCTGTTCCGATCCCGACCTGTCAGGTTCCTTTCAATATCGCAGGCGCCTGCCTACGAGCGGAACGGCCCCGTCACCTCGTACGTGATCCCGCCGGACGAGCTCCCGCTGGTGCCCCGCTGACTGGAGAAGTACAGCCGCGTGCCGTCCGGGGAGAAGGCGGGCCCGGTGATCTCCGAGGACGACTGGCCGCCGACGCGCAGGAAGGGCGCGACCACGTCGTCCGGGGTGATCAGGCAGATCTCCAGGTTGCCGCCGTCCTCCGCCACGAACAGGTCGCCGGAGGCCGAGCCCGTGACGTTGTCGACGCCGGTGAGCGGGGCCGTGCCGCCGGTCACCAGGGAGTCGTCGTAGGCGAGTTCGATGGTCTGGGCGACCGCGTCGTACTGCCAGACCCTGTTGTCGCCCTTCGTGGTGAACCAGCAGGTGTCGTTCGCGTAGTGGCAGCCCTCGCCGCCGTTGAAGTGCTTCGCGCCGGAGACCTGGCTACGGGTGGCGGTCGCGCCGCTCGGGTCGGGGACCCGCGCCCAGCTGACCGGGCCGCTGGTGCCGGTGCCGGCCACCATGACCTCCAGCGTGCCGGCCGACAGGTCGCCCCAGGTGGTGGGCTTGAAGCGGTAGAAGCAGCCGTCCGTCACGTCCTCCGTCAGATAGACCACCTTGCGGACGGGGTCGGCCGCCGCGGCCTCGTGCTTGAAGCGGCCCATGGCGTCCCGGCGCACCGCCGCCTTCACTCCCCACGGGTCGGTCTCGTAGACGTACCCGCGGTCGACCTCCTCGCAGGACAGCCAGGTGTTCCACGGCGTCTTCCCGCCCGCGCAGTTCTGCCGCGTCCCGGACAGCACGCGGTACGCCCCCGTGACCGCCCCGGCCGACGAGAACCGCACCGCGCTCGCGCCGCCCGACGGGTTGATCTCCGAGTTCGACACGTAGATCCAGCCCGTGCCGTCGGCGTAACAGGCGCCGCCGTCGGGAGCGTTGTGCCAGGTGTACGACGTGCCGGGCACCGCCTGCCCGGAGCGGGCGATCACCCGGCTGGTGAACCCGGCGGGCAGCCTGATGCCGTTCGCGTCCGCCGCGCCGAGCGCCCCGTACGGGCCGGGGCCCGGCTGGGCGGGGGCGGCGTACGCGGCGCCGCGCCACAGGGTTCCGCCGAGCACGGCGGACGAGCCGCCGAGGACGGCCGCACGCAGGAGGGTACGACGTTCCACGCTCACTCCAAGGGGGTGTCGTGATCGCCCCGCCACCGGTCGGCGACGGGGTCGCGCGCTGAGGGACGCTAGGGGCGCGGGATGGACGCTCCGTGGCCACGCCGTGACGGGCAGGTGGCAAGGCACCCTAGGGTTGAGGATCACGAACTGGAGGGAGCACAGCCATGGCCGGCTGGAACGCGCACGACATCCCCGACCAGAGCGGGCGTACCGCCGTCGTCACCGGAGCCAACAGCGGCCTCGGCTACGTCACCGCACGGGAGTTGGCCCGCAAGGGGGCCCGGGTGGTGCTCGGCTGCCGCAGCGAGGCGCGGGGCAAGGCGGCGGTCGAGCAGTTGGCCGGGGAAGTGCCCGGCGCCGAGGTGGAGTTGGGGCGACTGGACCTCGGCGACCTCGCCTCCGTACGGGAGTTCGCGGCCTCGCTGCCGTACGAGCGGATCGACCTCCTCGTCAACAACGCCGGGGTGATGGCGCTGCCGTACGGGACGACCGCGGACGGCTTCGAGACGCAGTTCGGAGTCAACCACCTGGGCCACTTCGCCCTGACGGGGCTGCTGCTGCCGACGCTGCTCGCCGCGCCCGGTGCCCGGGTCGTGACCGTCTCCAGCATGATGCACCTGCTCGGCAACCTCGACCCGCGCGACCTCAACAGCGAGCTCCGCTACCGGCGTTGGATCGCCTATGGCCGGTCCAAGACCGCCAACCTGCTCTTCACGCGCGAGCTGGCGCACAGGCTGGACGCGGCCGGCGCCGACCTGGTCGCGGCCGCCGCCCACCCCGGGTACGCCGCCACCAACCTGCAGACCGCCGGGGTGCGCGCCGAAGGGCGCCGGGCCGCCGAGCGGTTGGTGGAGCTCGGCAACCGGGTCATCGCCCAGCCGGCGGAGGCGGGCGCACTGCCCATCCTGTACGCGGCGACCGCGCCCGGCGTGCGCCCCGACTCGTTCACCGGCCCGTCCATCGCCATGTGGCGCGGGGCACCCGCACCGTCCCCGCGGGCGCGCTGGACGCGCGACGACAGGGCGGCACGCGGGCTCTGGGGCGCCTCCGAGAGGCTGACCGGGGTGTCCTACGACGCCCTCAAGGCGTGAGTCCGCTCGTTCGGACCGGTCGAATCATCCGGCACGAGGGTGGTACAGAGGTCCCCGCGTGCGTGACCTGCGGGAGAACCGCAGGTTACGCACGCGGGCTCCGTCAGCGTGACACGTACTGGTCCGCGTACTCGTCCGGCATCGGGCGGGTGTCCAGGTAGAACCACTCGGCGGTGGGGCCGGGCAGCGGGCCGGTGTCCGTCGATGCGGTGGCCGGGCGCTGGGGCCGGGGCACGGTACGGGGTGCGGTCTCCTGCTCCGGTCCGTCGGAGGATGCCGCCTTCGCCGGGCCCGGCATCAGGAGTTCCACGCGCAGGCCCTTGCCGCGCTGCTGGGTCACGAACTCCTCGACCTGGCTGCGGCAGGCGTGGTCCAGGTGGGTGACACCCGTGAGGTCGAGACGGATGCGCGGCCTGGCGGACTCGGCGGCGGCCTCCAGGGCCTCGATGACCTGCGGGAGACGCAGGAACGTCGCGTTGCCCGCCATCACCACCTTCGCCGTGTCCTCCTCGACGTGCTGCCTGATGACCGTCTGCGACATGCGCACGGCGGCGAGGACGATGCCCGCGGCGAGGCCGACGAGGACGCCCTCCAGCAGGGCCGTCGCCACGATGACCAGCGTGGTGATCGTCATGACCGCGAACTCGCCCCGGTCCTGGCGCCACATCTTCGGGAACTGCTCGGGCGCGAAGAGCTTCCAGCCGCTGTGCACGAGGACGCCCGCGAGGACCGAGATCGGGATCAGGGCCAGGACCTGCGGCAGCAGCAGCGCGAAGGCCAGCAGCCACAGGCCGTGCAGGGTGCGGGACATCCGGGTCTTGGCGCCCGCCTGGACGTTCGCCGAGCTGCGGGCCACCACCGCCGTGATGGGCAGCGCGCCGAGGAGGCCCGCGATCGTGTTGCCGGCGCCCTGGGCGATGAGTTCGGGGTTGTAGCGGGTGCGCGGGCCGTCGTGCATACGGTCCACCGCGGCCGCGGTGAACAGGGACTCCGCCGAGGCGATCACCGTGAAGGTGAGGATCGCGGTGATGATGCCGGCGTCGGCGAGACCGGCGAACTGCTCCGCGCCGGGTACGTCGACGGAGGCCAGCAGGTTGCCCACCTGAAGGGTCTTCACGTCGACGCCGGGCAGCGCGGCGACCGCGATGCCGATGCCCACGGCGACCAGGGCCGCGGGCATCTTCTTGATCGGGCCCGGCACCTTCTTCCACAGGAAGCTGAGCACGACCGTGACGATGCCGAGGCCGGCCGCGATCACCGTCTGCGGGTTCGAGAAAGTGTCGGCGAGCAGGCCGGGGATGCCCAGCATGTTCTCGATCGGGGTACCGGGGGCCTTGGCGTCGGCCACCGGGTACGCCTGACTGAACATCAGCGGCAGTCCGATGCCCGCGAGCATGCCCTGGACGACGGCCAGCGAGATCGCCTGGAAGAACCGGCCGAAGCGGACCAGGCCGAGGACGATCTGCAGGATGCCGGAGAACAGGACGATCACGCCGAGCATCGCCACCCCGTGCTCCAGCACGGTCTCCGAGACGAGCGCCGCGAGGCCGGCGGCCGGGCCGCTGACCTGGAGGGTGCTGCCCCTGGCCGCGCCGACCACCAGGCCGCCGATCACACCGGAGATGATGCCGAGCTCCGGCGGGACGCCGGAGGCGACGGCCACGCCGATGCACAGGGGGAGGGCGACGAGGAAGACGACGAGGGACGCGGTGATCTCGGTGGCCAGATCGCCCTTGGGCGCGCCGGGGGTCTTGGACGCACCGGGCATCTTGGGTGCCCTCGGGAGCTTGGGCATCCGTGACGGCTTCTCGGCGGCGGGCGCGCCGGGCCGTACGGCGTCCGTACGGGACCGGCGCGCCTCGTGGGCAGGGGGTGCCGCCCAGTCGTCCTGGAACGCGGTTCCCTCCCACGGGTTCTGGTCAGCGGGGGTGGACCGCGGGTCCTGGCCCGACGGTCCCTGAGGTGTCGACCACGCGTCCCTGCCCGACTGGCCCTGGGACGTCGACCAGGCATCCTGGAACGCGGATGTTCGTGTGTCCCCGCCCGGCGACGTCGCCCACGCGTCCTCACCCGGAGGTGTGTTCCACGCGTCGGGGTACCCCGGTGTCGCCCAGTCGTCCGGAGGATGCGACGGCACAGCCCGCTGGGAGCCGGTGTCGTTCACCCACCCCCCGCCGCCCGCCTCGCCGGGACCCGAGCGGCCGCGCGCATGCCTCCGGTGCGAGCCGCTCATGCCGCGTGCACCCGGAAGCGGCCGTCCGCGTCGAGCTCGTGGACCTGACCGGTGTCCACCTCGTAGTACCAGCCGTGCAGCCGCAGCCGGTCCTCCTCGATGCGCTGCCGGGCCGCCGGGTAACTCCGCAGCACGGCCAGCTGATTGATGACGTTCAGCTGGGCCACGTCCGGCAGCGACGGGTCCCGCACGTCTCCGTCCAGGACCGGCGTCAGCCGCGGGCGGGCCAGCTCCAGCCAGGCGTCGACGCCGGGCAGGGCCGAGAGGTCGTCGCCGGACTTGAGGGCGCCCATCGCACCGCAGTGGGAATGACCACACACCACGATGTCCTGAACGCCGAGCACCTCCAGTGCGTACTCGATGGTGGCCGCCTCGCCGGAGGCGCCCGGCCGGCCATGCGGCGGAACGATATTGCCCGCGTTCCGCAGCTCGAATATCTCTCCGGGCCGCGCGCCCGTGATCAGGGCGGGTATGACCCGTGAGTCCGAGCAGGTAATGAACAATGCCTCGGGGTATTGTCCCTCGGCCAGTTTCCGGTATTCGCCGCTTTCGAAGTCGACCCGTCGCTTGAAAGAGCGGGCGCGGTCCAGCAATGCCTTCACGGTTCCTCCCGGCAGGTGTTTGACCTGGTCACAGTGGGGGAGCGACCAGGTTGTCCTCACCGTAGAGGAGCGTGATCAAGGCGAAGGTTAGGGGAACACTAAAACGCGGACAGGAATGCAACAAACTTTGTCCGGAAGGGTTTTGAGCGGCTGCTCACAGTCGACCGGATCCAGGCGACGTGCCATTGACGGCTCTTGTAGCGTGTCAACTCCACGGCGGAATTGGTCACGGAGAGACGGGAACGCATGGGCGTACGAGTGCTGCTCATCGAGGACGACGAGACGATCGCGGAACCCCTCATCGAAGGCCTCGGGCACTTCGGACTGGCGGTGGACCACGTCCGCACCGGCACGGAGGGGTTGAGGGGGCCGTACGGCGATGTCGTCCTGCTCGACCTCGGGTTGCCGGACGTGGACGGCATCGACGTCTGCCGCGGCATCCGGCAGACCTCCGACGTCCCCATCATCATCCTCAGCGCGCGCGGCGAGGAGGCGGACCGCGTCCTGGGCCTCGAGCTCGGTGCCGACGACTATCTGGCGAAACCATTCAGCATGCGTGAACTGGTCGCTCGGGTACGGGCGGTGACCCGCCGGACGCAACGAGCGCCGGGAAGCGGGGGCGAGTTCGGGGGGACGGAGGGCCACGGGGCGGGTGCGGGCGGGAGTGAGACGCACGGGACGTGGAACGAGGTGCCGGGCGCGCGGAGTTCGAGCGGTGAGCGGTTCGGCGGGGCGGCGGCCGGCGAGCCGTCCGGTGGTCCCGCGTACGAACCCGTCGACGCGAACCGGCACTTCACGCCCCCGCGGGGCTTCGAGACCGGCCCCTTCGACACCGGCCGCTTCTCCGAGCCCGTCCGCACCCCCGGACCGACCCCGGCCCCGAACCCGACCCCGTTCCCCGGTGCCGGCAACGCCCCCGGTCCCCTGGTGGTCGACCGCCGTACCCGTCAGGTGTGGGTCGGGGAGTCGCCCGTCGCGTTGACGCCCAAGGAGTTCGAGCTGCTCGCGCTGCTCACCGAGGACCCCGGGGCGGTCTACTCGCGGCAGCAGATCCTCGACCGGGTGTGGGATCCGCACTACGAGGGCCCGACCAAGACGCTGGACGTCCATGTGGCGACGCTGCGGCGGAAGTTGGGCAACTCGGCGTGGATCCAGACGCTGCGCGGGGTCGGGTTCCGGCTGGCGGTGCAGACGGGGCCGCCGGCGGCGCGGCCCGCGTCCGGTCGACCGGCGGCCTATCGATGACCCGTCGGCTGCTGCTCAGCTACCTCGCCCTCACCGCCCTGGTCCTGCTCTGCCTGGAGATCCCGCTGGGCTTCGTCTACTCGCGGGGCGAGCTGGAGCGGGTGGTCAACGCGGCGAAGGACGAGGCGGAGTCGGTGTCGGCGTACGCCTCGCTGTCCATCTCCGCCGGCAGCGAGGCGCAGGACCTGCCCGACCGGGCGGTCCACTGTGCCGAGCGCATCGGCGGCAAGGTGCTGATCGTGGACCGCTCCGGCAAGCTGCTGGCCACCTCGCACCGGCTGGACGCCGCCGAGTCGAACGGCCTGGCCTCCCGGCCCGGCATCGCGGCCGCGCTGCGGGGCACCTCCTCGGTCGACGTGCGCACCTCGACGATCGGCGGTGTCGAGTACATCGCGGTGGCGTCCCCGGTGAAGCACGGAGCCCTGAAGCAGGGCGCCGTCCGGATCACCGTGCCGACCCACATGGTGGTCGAACGCGTCCAGCACGTCTGGCTGCTGCTGATCCTCGGCGGACTCGCGGTCCTCGCCGCCGTCGCCGTCGTGGGCTTCGCGATCGCCCGCTGGACCGGCCGTCCCATCCGCGAACTGGAGCTCGCCACCCGCGAGTTGGCCGACGGCGGCACGGCGACCCCGGTGGGCATCACCAAGGGCCCGCCCGAGGTCCGCTCTCTCGCGGCCGCCTTCAACCACACCGCGGCCCGCCTGCAACACCTCCTCGCCTCCCAGCGGGCCTTCGCCGGTGAGGCCTCGCACCAGCTCAAGACCCCGCTCGCGGCGTTGCGGCTGCGCCTGGAGAACCTGGAGTCCGACATCGCCCTGCACGCCCGGGGCAGTCTCACCGCGGCGATGACCGAGACCGACCGGCTGGCCCGGATGGTCGAGGGGCTGCTGGCGATGGCCCGGCTCGACGAGAGCGCCGCCGTGCGGGAGCCGGTGGACCTGGACGGCGTGTGCGGGGAGCGGTACCGGGCGTGGGACCCGCTGTACGAGCAGCACGGCGTACGGCTCGTGCTGGTGGGCGACTACGCGGGGGAGGTGCTGGCGGTGCCCGGAGCGGTGGAGCAGATCCTGGACAACCTGCTCTCCAACGCCCTGCGCGTGGCACCCCTCGGCTCCACCGTCTCCATCGACCTGCGCCGCCCCGCTCCGCACGAACGCCGCTTCCCGCACCACTTCCACCCTCACCGCCCGGCGGGCCCCGCCCGGGTCGAGCTGCACGTCATGGACGAGGGCCCCGGCATGACCGAGGAACAGCGCCGCCGCGCCTTCGACCGCTTCTGGCGGGCCCCCGACGCCCCCAAGGGCGGTACGGGCCTGGGCCTCGCGCTGGTGCAGCGGCTCGCGCACGCCGGCGGCGGCGAGGCGGTCCTGCGACGGGCGCCGCGCGGCGGCCTCGACGCGGTGATCCTCCTGTCCCCCGCCCCGGACCGGGGGGACGGCGCCCCCTCACCACCGTCCTACCGGCCCCCGAGACCGCTGGAGGTCACCCTCCGCTGAGGGCACGAAGCGCAGCAGCCAGCAGGAAGCCGGAGACCGGCGCCCGAAGCTCCGCGGCTCAGGAGCTTCGGGCGCCGGTCTCCGGCTGTGGAACTTCTGCTGTGGAACTTCTGCGGACGCCTCAGTGGGCGCGCACCTCGTACGCGGTCACCGTGACCGTCTCGTCGTCCAGGCACTGCCCGCTCTGCAGGTCGAAGCGCTGCTTGAGCAGGGGCGAGGCGACGAAGGGGCGGCCCTCGTGGGTGCCGGTGAGGCCGCGGGAGAGGACGGCCGCGCCGATGAACGGGTCGCGGTTGTCGATGCCGTACAGCTCGCCGGCCCGGTCGCGGAACAGGGCGACCTGGCGGCCGTCGGGCAGCAGCGCGGCCACACCCCGGCCGGGGATCAGCTGGCTGAGCTCGCAGACCGTGAACCAGTCGTCGTCGAGGCGCAGTTGGATCTTGAGGTCGGTGGTCTCGGGTGCCAGGGTCATCGCTGGGCGCTCCCTTCCAGGACGTCTTCGGTGGGTCGCATGCCGATGCTGAGCAGCGGCAGGTCGGGCTTGATCTGGTCGCGCTCGGGGACGAATCCGACGACCGGGTCGGGCGTGTCGGGCGCGTTGACGAAGGAGACGAACCGGGCGAGCTTCTCCGGGTCGTTGATGGTTTCGGCCCACTCGTCGCGGTAGTGCGCCACGTGGGCCGTCATCAGAGACTCCAGCTCCTCGCAGATGCCCAGCGAGTCCTCCACGACCACGTCCCGTACGTGGTCCAGGCCGCCGGGGATCCGCTCCAGCCAGGTGGACGTCCGCTCCAGGCGGTCGGCGGTGCGGATGTAGAACATCAGGAACCGGTCGATCAGGCGGATCAGCTCGGCGTCGGACAGGTCCTGCGCGAGGAGGTCCGCGTGGCGCGGGGTGGCGCCGCCGTTGCCGCCGACGTACAGGTTCCAGCCGTTGGAGGTGGCGATCACGCCGAAGTCCTTCGACTGGGCCTCGGCGCACTCGCGGGCGCAGCCGGAGACGGCGGACTTGAGCTTGTGCGGGGACCTCAGGCCCCGGTAGCGCAGCTCCAGGTCGATCGCCATGCGGACGGAGTCCTGGACGCCGTAGCGGCACCAGGTCTGGCCCACGCAGGACTTCACCGTGCGCAGCGACTTGCCGTAGGCGTGGCCGGACTCGAAGCCGGCGTCCACCAGCCGGGTCCAGATGAGGGGGAGTTGCTCCACCCTCGCGCCGAACATGTCGATCCGCTGGCCGCCGGTGATCTTCGTGTAGAGGCCGAAGTCGCGGGCGATCTCGCCGATGACGATCAGACCCTCGGGGGTGATCTCACCGCCGGCGATACGGGGGACGACCGAGTACGAGCCGTTCTTCTGGAGGTTGGCGAGGAAGTGGTCGTTGGTCTCCTGCAGCGCCGCCTGCTCGCCGTCGAGGACGTAGCCGCTCGCGCCGATGGTCGGGGCGAGGGAGGCGATGATCGAGCCGACCGCCGGCTTGCAGATGTCGCAGCCGTCGCCGCCCCGGGCGTCGTCGCGGCCGTAGCGGTCCAGCAGGTCCTGGTAGGTGTTGATGCGCAGGGCGAGGACGATCTCGTACAGCTCCTCGCGGGTCTGCGAGAAGCAGCCGCACAGGCCCTTGTCGACCTCGACGCCGCTGGCCTCCAGCTCGGCGGTGACCAGCTGGCCGAGCACCTTGACGCAGGAGCCGCAGCCCGTGCCGGCCTTGGTGCACTTCTTGACCTCGGGGACGGTGGTGCACTGGTGGTCGGTGACCGCGCCGCGGATCGCGCCCTTGGTGACGTTGTGGCAGGAGCAGATGACCGCCTCGTCCGGCAGCGCGGACGGGCCCAGCTGGACACCCTCACCCGCTCCGGCGGGCAGGACCAGCGACTCGGGCGAGACCGGCGGGACCGAGCCGGTGAAGGCCTTCAGCGTGCCGTACGCCTCCGCGTCGCCGACCAGGATGCCGCCGAGCAGCGTGCCGTCGCGGCCGATGACCAGCTTCTTGTACAGGCCCGAGCGCGAGTCGGAGTAGACGACGTCGAGGCAGTCCTCGGCGGTGCCGTGCGCGTCGCCGAAGGACGCCACGTCCACGCCGAGCAGCTTCAGCTTGGTGGACAGGTCGGCGCCGGTGAACGCGGCCTCATCCTTGGCGATGGTCGCCGCGACCGTCTCGGCCTGCTCGTAACCCGGCGCCACCAGGCCGTACACGCGGCCGTCGGAGGCCAGCGCGCACTCGCCGATCGCGAAGACGTGCGGGTCGGTGACCGTGCGGCACTGCTCGTCGACCGTGATGCCGCCACGCTCGCCGACCGTCAGACCGCAGTCGCGGGCCAGCTGGTCGCGGGGGCGGACACCGGCGGAGAACACCACCAGGTCGGTGGCGAGTTCGGAGCCGTCGGACAGCTTCATGCCGGTGACCGCGCCGTCCTCGCCGACGACGATCTCCTGCGTGCCCACACCGGTGTGCACGCTCAGGCCCATGTCCTCGATCGTGCGCAGGAGCGCGGCGCCGCCGCCCTCGTCGACCTGCACCGGCATCAGGCGCGGCGCGAACTCCACGATGTGGCTGGTGAGTCCGAGGCCCTTCAGCGCGCCCGCGGCCTCCAGGCCGAGCAGACCGCCGCCGACCACCGCACCGGTCGTGCGGGTCCTGGCGTACTCCTCGATCGCGAGCAGGTCCTCGATCGTGCGGTAGACGAAGCAGCCCTCGGCGTCCTTGTTCGGGACCGGCGGGACGAACGGGTAGGAGCCGGTGGCCAGGACCAGCACGTCGTAGTCGACGACGAGACCGGAGCGGGCGGTGACCCTGCGCGCCTCACGGTCGACCGTCTCCGCCGGGTCACCGACGTACAGCTCGATGCCGTGCTCCGCGATGAACGCCATGTCCGTCATGGACAGCTCCTCGGGCGTGGTGCCCGAGAAGTACGAGGTGAGCTGGACGCGGTCGTAGGCCGGACGCGGCTCCTCGCACAGCACGACCACGCGGTGCGTGGCGGTCAGGCCGCGCTCGGCGAGCGCTTCGAGGAAGCGCTGGCCGACCATGCCATGGCCGACGAGCACGATCGTGGGGGTCGTGGACATCAGGAGCCTCCGTCGTTGGTGAGCAGGTGGAGCAGGGGGCCGCCGTCGGACGGGAGCGGCTCTGCTCCCTCCCAGGCGCGGGCGAGCGCGCCGACGGTGCCGAGTTCGCCGACGAGGACCCCGCCGACCAGGCGGTCGTCGCGGACGACGACCTTGCGGTAGGTGCCCCGGGTGGCGTCGGCGAGCTGCACGACGTCGTCGCCGGGGCGGGGCTCGGTCTCGCCGAACGCGGCAAGGTCGAGGAAGTCCTGACCGGCGAGGGTGAGCCGGGTCAGGGAACGGGTGCCGGTGTAACGGGCGGTGGTGTCGCCGGCCAGCAGCTCGGCCAGGACGTCGGCCTGTTCGAGCGCGGGCGCGGCAAGTCCGTAGAGGGTGCCCTCGTGCTGGGCGCAGTCGCCGATGGCCCGGATGTGCGGGTCGGAGGTGCGCAGTTCGTCGTCGACGAGGACGCCCTTGTGGATGGCGAGCCCCGCGTCCTTCGCGATACCGACGCGCGGGTGGACCCCGCAGGCCAGGACGACGAGGTCGGCGTCGAGCGCGTACCCGTCGGCCATCTCCACCGAGCGGACCGCGCCGCCGACGCAGCGCACGTCCCGCACGCGGCACTCGGTGTGCACCTCGACGCCCAGGTCCTTGAGGTGCCGCCGGACGAGCTTGGAGGCCGTCGGGTCGAGCTGGCGCTCCATCAGCCGCTCGGCCTGCTGGGCGAGGACGACCTGCGCGCCGCGCTTGGCCAGCGCGCGGGCGGCGGAGACGCCGAGCAGTCCGCCGCCGATGACGACCGCCCGCACTCCCGGACGCACCGCCTTCGACAGGCCCAGGCAGTCGTCCATCGTGCGGAACGCGTGGACGCCCTCGGGCAGGAGGTGGTCGGGTGTGAACAGGCCGCGCAGCGGCGGCAGCACGGGGTTGGACCCGGTGGCCAGGACCAGCGTGTCGTATGCGATCACCGAGCCGTCGGCGCAGGCCACGGTGCGTGCCTCGCGGTCGATGCCGGCGACCCGGGCGCGGGTCAGTCCGGCGGGCGCCGGGAGGGCGATCACGTCCGGGCTGTAGCGTCCGGCCAGCACCTCGGCGAGCAGGACCCGGTTGTACGGGCGGTGCTCCTCCTCGCCGACGAGCAGCGCGGGCGTGCCGAGCTCACCGAGCCGCCGGGCGAGACGTACGCCCGCGAGGCCGGCGCCGATCACCACCACACGCGTATTCGAGGTCATGTCCTTGAGCGTGCGGTGCCGACGTTACCCGGTGGCATCACGGTTGTTTCCCGCGAGGAACGCTGCCCTCAGCGGGGCCGTGGCGGGAGTGTGAGGGTTCCCGGGGCACGGTGGGGGCGGGCTGTGAGATCCCGGGAACCTCAGAAGACGCTCAGGTCGATGGACTAACCATGTATCCCGTCCCCAGGGTCGCGATCACGCAGTGGGGAGCGTGGGAGCCGCTCGCTCGGTCCCTCAGTTCTCCCCGGGCGCGAGCAGGTCGACCAGCCCCGCCGTGTCCTCGTCGCCGTGGCCCTCGGACAGGCGGCGCCGCATCAGGGCCAGGAACGGGGTCAGGAGCTCCGGGCTGATGCCCTGTTCCTCGGCCGTGCGGAGCAGGGTCGTGCTGCCCGCGACCTGCATGGCCAGGTTGGAGGTGACGTTCCTGGTGAAGTCGCCGCTCTCCAACTGTTCGGCGGCGGTGTGCGCCATGGGGGCCATGGCGTGCAGCCACGACACGAGCAGCGGCGCGAAGTCCTTCGGCGGGATGTCCTCCCGGCGGATCAGCGCGAAGGCGTGTGTGACGCCCGCGAACATGCCGTACATCCCGCTCAGCAGCGCCACGTCGTGCAGCGCGGCGAACCCCGGGTCCGCACCGACATACGTGGTCCCGGCCGGGACGGTGAGAGTCTCCCGGTGCTCCTCGAAGAGCGCGGCCGAGCCGCTGTAGAGGACGTACGCCCCGCTCTGAGGCGCCCCGATCATCGGCGGTACGGCCATGATCCCGCCGTCCAGGAAACGCGCGCCGCGCGCCTTGGCCCACGCGGCACGGGAGCGGCCCTCGGCCGGTGTCCCGGTGGTGAGGTTCACCAGGTCCCGGCCGGTCAGGCCGGCGTCCTCCAGGGCCTCGCCGACCGAGGCGTCGTCGAGCAGACAGGCGACGACCAGCCGGTTCGCGGCCACCGCGTCGGCGGCGGTCGCGGCGACCGTGGCGCCCTCGGCGGCCAGCGCGCCGGTGCGGGCGGGGGTGCGGTTCCAGACGGTGAGCGGATGGCCGGCGGCGAGCCAGGCGCGGCCCAGGGCGGTGCCCATGGCGCCGGTGCCGAGGAGGGTGAGGGGAGTGGGCTGGACGGGTGCGTTGTCGGTCATGGCGACTAGGCTCGTCGCAGGGGAGCGGCCCGCTCAAGTACGTACTTGGGAGTGGGTGGTTACCGCCGGGAAAGGGTCCAGGCAGGAGGAGGGGCGGGCATGGCGGTCGGACGGCGGCCGGGGGCGTACGTCTGCGGGATCGACGCGGCGATGGACGTGATCGGCGGCAAGTGGAAGGTGCTCGTCCTCTGGGCGCTGCACGAGCGCCCGTGCCGCTTCGGCGAGCTGCGCCGGGGCCTGCCGGGAGTCACGGAGAAGGTGCTCGCGGCGCAGTTGCGGGAGCTGGAGGCGGACGGCATCGTCCACCGCGAGGCGTACGACGAGGTGCCGCCGCGTGTGGAGTACTCGCTGACGCCCCGGGGCGCCGCCCTCAACGAGGCGCTGGCGCCGCTCGGCGCGTGGGGCAAGGAGAACATACTGAACGACTCACCGACTCCCGGTGAGGTGCGCGAAGACGACCACGTTCCCCTGATAACCGGTACTCCGTGAGTAACCCCCACCGCACGTGATCACCCGCAGCTCCGGCCGCCGCGCCGCCCCGTACACCTTCTCGTCGGGGAAGTCCCGCGCGTCGTACACCTCGACCGCGTCCACGGCGAACACCGCGACCCCGCCGTCGCGCCGGTCCACCTCGATGACGGCACCCTTCTTCAGGGCACCGAGGCCGTAGAAGACGGCGGGCCCCTCGGCGTTGTCGACGTGTCCGGCGACGATCGCCGTGCCGCTCTCACCGGGGGTGGTGCCGGCCTCGTACCAGCCGGCCAGGTTCTTCTTCTCCGCCGGCGGGACGTCCAGGCTGCCGGTCCGGGTCAGGCGCAGGCCCATGAGGGGAGCGTCCACGCGGATCGAGCGGATGCGGATGCGGTCGGGAGGAGAGGGCGCCAGCGCCGGGGCGGAACGCGGGTCGAGGTGCCCGGAGCGGGCCTCGGCCGCCGTGGGCTGCGGCGGGGCGTGCGTCTCGGAGCCGTTGCTCAGCAGCCAGGCACCCGAGCAGAGGGCGACCGCGGTGACGGCCGCTATCGCGGTGTTGCCGACCCTGCGCATCTGGAAGCACCCTCCTGCGTGGCGGAACCCCGTGCCCCTCCGGGCCGCGAGGGGCGTCGGACCCGGAGGGGGAGGGGACTTGCGGTACCGGCGGACGGACAGCGGAGGGTGTCCGTCAGATCCCGTCGCCTCTCGCCCGGCGATGCAGGAGCCAGGTACCGCCCGCGGCGGCGACGGCGAGAGCCGCCACACCGGCCGCGGTCTGTCCGGGGTCGTGGCCCAGGGCGCCGCCGACCCCCGTCTTCACACTTCCTCGCGGATACACCTGGGCGCGCTCGGAGGACAGCGTCACCACCAGGTCGCCGGTGACCCACCGCCCGCCCTCGGTACAGGTCACGTCGATCTCGTACGTCCCCTGCTGCGCGCTCGGCGGCACCCGGAACCGCCCGATCGCCTCGTCCTCGTGGGTGGTCGGCGCGAGCGTGAAGTGTCCCGCGCCCACCGCGCTGGCGTCGCCGGTCGCCGTACCGCCGTCGCCGCAGGCGGTGGTGTCCACCGTGACGTCGCTGCCCGGCACGACCGTGGAGGGGAACACCTCCAGGCGGCCGCCGGTGTCACCGCCGTACGCGGGCGCGGCGACCGCGCCGGCCGTGGCGACGGCGAGCGCGGTACCGGTCAGCAGCCGGACGGTACGTCGCATGGGTGCTCCCTCGAGCTCTCGGTTGCCCTGTCCTTCCGAGGTAAGGGGCACCGGGGCGCACCCGCTTCCTGAGGGGGCGGCAGAAATGTGGTGAACGGGTGTCAGGGCGACTGCCCGTTCCTCCGTTTCAGCAGGTCATCGCCGTGCGTCGGGCGTGCGGTGGAACGGGGTCCGGCGGGGGTGTGAATGGGTGACCGGGGTTGCGCAGGTCACGGCTTGACCTCAATCAAGGTTGAGGTACCAGGCTGTGCCGCATGAACACAGAGATCACTCCCGCGCCCCTGAACGTCACCGTCGTCGTCGGCAGCAATCGCCACGGCCGCTTCGGCCCCGTGGTCGCCGACTGGCTCCTCGGCCGCGTCCGAGACCGGGGCGACATCGCCGTCCAGGTCGTGGATGTCGCCGAGATCGACCTGCCCACCACCTTCGCCCCGTCCCCCGAGGCGGCCGCCGCCCGGGCGTCGGTCGCCCCGAAGCTCGCGGAGGCCGACGCGTTCGTCGTGCTGACCCCCGAGTACAACCACTCCTACCCGGCCGGCCTGAAGAACCTCATCGACTGGCACTTCACCGAGTGGCAGGCCAAGCCCGTCGCCCTCGTCTCCTACGGCGGCCTCGCGGGCGGTCTGCGCGCGGTCGAACACCTCCGGCAGGTCTTCGCCGAACTGCACGCCGTCACGGTCCGCGACACCGTCTCCTTCCACAACGCGGGCGCGTCCTTCGACGACGAGGGCCGCCTGCGGGACCCCTCGGGCCCGGACGCGGCCGCGAAGACGATGCTGGACCAACTCGTCTGGTGGGGATCGGCCTTGCGGGAGGCGAAGGACAAGCGGCCGTACGCGTCCTGAGACCGTCGCCGTACGCGTCCGGAAATCGCCGTGGTGAGCACGGCCGCACCGTGCGCCCCGCGCCTCCGCCGACCCCCGCCGGGCCTCTCGCTCCCCTCCGCGCCACCTGACTCGACGGACACTCCGTGTGCTCAAATGACTACGCAGCGCAGTCAGTTGGTCGCGCTGCGAGTCGGTGCAGAGTCGAACAGAGGAGACATCCAGATGTCCGTACGCGCGCTCGTCGTGAAGTCCGCCGGTGCCGTCGCCGCCCTGGCCGCCGCCGCGGGACTCCTCGGTGCCGCCGCCCCGCCGGCCTCGGCCGCGCCGGTCCGGCCCGCCGAGATGAAGTTCTACGACGACTACTGGACGGAGGCGGAGTGCCGGCAGGTCGGCGAGTGGGGGAAGGCGAACGGCCGCTGGACGATCTACGTCTGCCAGTTCTCCGGTTGGGACTACGACCTGTACTACGACAGCTGACGCCGGTACCGAACGGCTGAGGGCCGAGGGTCACCCGTGCGGTGACCCTCGGCCCTCGGCCGTTGGTTCCTCCAGCCCCCGCCTCAGTGCGGCAGCCGCGTGGCCAGCCCGTCCAGGACGATGTCCAGGGCGCCCGCGAACTTCTCGTCACGCAGGGCGACCGGGTCGGTGGCCGCGGCGCCGGCCTCGGCGTAGGTGCCGGCGAGGTGGTCGTGGGCGGCGGCCGCCTCCTGGGCGGCGGGCAGCAGCCGCGCGATGAAGTCCGCCTCGCTCTCGCCGGACCGGGCGACCGTGGTGAGCCAGGCGGCCTCCGTGGTGCTCATGCCGATGACGTACGACAGCATGGCGTCGATCGCCCGGCTCGGCTCCGGGAAGCCCGCCGCCGTGAACAGGGCGGCCAGCCGCTCGGAGAACGACATCAGGTTGGGGCCGAGATAGGCCAGGCCCGCCTGTCCGAGCACCGAGGACAGCCACGGGTGCCGCAGCGCCGTCGCGCGGAAGGAGTGCGCGGCCTCGGCGACGGCGGCGCGCCAGTCGGGGCTGTCGGCGGGCGGTACGTGGATCTCGGCGGCGACCTCGTCCACGGCGAGCTCCATCAGCTCGTCCTTGGTCGCCACGTGCCGGTAGAGCGAGGTCGCACCCGCGTTCAGACGGGCACCCAGCTTGCGCATGCTCAGCGCCTCGATGCCCTCGGCGTCCAGCATCGCGACCGCCTCCCGGACGATCGCGTCGCGGCTGAGGGCGGGCTGGTCGGCCTCGCGCCGGCTGCGGGCCCACACGGACGGGATGGGGTTCTGTTTCGTCTTCGCGGCGGCCATGACGTTCGCCCCTCTCTGGTCGCGTACACCGTTCGCACTCAGCGTACACTGTTCTCAGGGCGCGTACATCGCTCCTCCGCGCGAACGTCGAGAGGGCCGGTGCCCCGGGAGGGGGCACCGGCCCTCGGTGTGTCGCCGTGTGGGCTCAGCCCACGTTCACCGCGCTCCAGGCCGCCGCGACCGCCTTGTACTCGGTGCTGCCGCTGCCGTACAGGTCCTTCGCCGCGTTGAGGGTCGCCGTACGGGCGCCCGCGTAGTTCGTCGAGGACGTCATGTAGACCGTCAGCGCCCGGTACCAGATCTTGCCGAGCTTGTCCCGGCCGATCCCCGTGACCGTGGAGCCGTTGGAGGTCGGCGAGTTGTAGGTCACGCCGTTGATGGTCTTCGTGCCGCTGCCCTCCGCGAGGAGGTACGCGAAGTGGTTGGCGACGCCGGAGGAGTAGTGGACGTCGAGGTCCTTGACCGAACTGCTCCAGGAATCCGCCGACTTGCCGTCCTTGGAGGGCTTGTCCATGAAGCGCAGGGCGTCCCGGCCGAAGCCGGAGCGGACGATCTTCTCGCCGATCAGGTAGTCGCCCTTGTCCGACGCGTTGTTCGCGTAGAACTCGACGAGCGTGCCGAAGATGTCGGACGTCGCCTCGTTCAGGCCGCCCGACTCGCCCGAGTACGCCAGCGCCGCGGTCTTCGAGGTGACGCCGTGCGACATCTCGTGGCCCGCCACGTCCAGTGACACCAGCGGCCCGAGCTGCGTGCCGTCACCGTCGCCGTACGTCATGCAGAAGCAGGTGTCGTCCCAGAAGGCGTTGTTGTACTTGTTGCCGTAGTGCACCCGGTTGAACGAGCCCTTGCCGTCACCGGCGATGCCGTTCCGTCCGTGGACCTTCTTGTAGTAGTCCCACGTCGTGTCGGTGCCGTACTGCGCGTCCACGGCCACGGTCGAGCGGTCGGAGGCCGCGCCCGTGCCCCAGTGGTTGTCCGTGTCCGGGAACACCGTCGAGGGCGCCCGGCTGACGCAGACGTTCCCCAGGAAGCACAGGTCCGTCTTGTTCTGCGCGTCCCCGGTGTACGTGCCGCCGCGCGTCGGGTCCTTGAGCTGGTACGTCGATCCCGACAGCGCCGTCTCCAGCGGCACCGTGCCGCCGTACAGCGACTTCCCGTCGCCGGACGCGGTCTCGATGTTGTCCCAGGCGTCGATCTGCGTGCCGGTGCGGGCGTCCGTCAGCACCGTCCGCCCGACCGGGTTGCCGAGCGAGTCCTGGGCGGCGACATTGGTGCGCCAGGCGAGCCGCGGCGAGCCGTGCAGGGCGTCGACGACCAGCTCCGGCTTGGCGGTCAGCTTTTTCAGGGTCTCGCCGAGGTTCGCGGCCCGCAGTGCGTTCGACGCGATGTCGGCGGCCTTCGGGGCGGAGAGCGCGGGGACGATGCTCGCGAGGGAGATGTCGGCGCGGGTGGCCCGGTTCGTACTGCGGTACGTGCCGTCCTTGGCCAGGTGGACCATGAAGTCGCCGCCCAGGACCGGCAGTTGGCGGTAGGTGCGGTCGTAACGCACATGCTGGGTGCCGTTTGCGTCCACGACGACGTCGCGGACGGACGTCCCCTGGGCGGAGGTCAGACCCAGGCTCGTCGCGTAGTTCACCAGGACGGAGGCGGCGTTCTCGATCGCGCCGGCCCGGGTCGGCCGGTCGGCGGCGTCGGCTGTGGGGGAGAGCGCGGCGGTCAGTAGGGTGGCGGTGGTGGCGGCCACACCGGCGGTGGCGAGACGACGGGACCCTCGGACGTGCGGCCGTATTCGGCTCATCGGTCTCCTCGAGAAGGCGCCAAGGGGCGCGTGGGGGGCGGCGCGTGGGGGCTGCGCGTGGCGCTGATCTTGACCAAGATCTAAGGCGCCCCGGACGTGTCATGTCCATAGCGCGTTCGAGGAGGTGTGTGTGGGGTGAGAATCGTTTCTGTGACGCTCCCGTTCTTCGTCTACGGCACCCTCCGCCCCGGCGAGGCCAACCACGACCTCTTCCTGCACGGCCGCACCCGACGCGAGGAACCGGCACGCCTGAAGGACGCGGTGCTGTACGACGGCCCCGGCTACCCCTACGCCGTGGAGGAGCCCGGGGGAGTGGTGAGCGGCGATCTCGTCACGGCGCTGCCGGAGTCGTACGGGGAACTGCTCGCCGAGCTCGACCGGCTGGAGGAGTACGTGCCCGGCTCACCGCGCAACCTGTACGAGCGCGTCGAGCGGGAGGTCGTACGCGTCGCCGACGGCACCGCCGCCCGCGCCTGGGTCTATGTCGCCGCCCCCGCGGTCGCCGGGTGGCTGCGGGGGCGGGGGAAACCGATCGAGGGCGGGGACTGGCTGCTCAGGTGAGCCGCAACCGCCCCTGAACGGCTACGACTTCACGGCCTCCACCCGCACCGCGCACACCTTGAACTCCGGCATCCGCGAGGTCGGGTCCAGGGCCGGGTTGGTCAGCGTGTTGGCGCGGCCCTCGCCCGCCCAGTGGAAGGGCATGAAGACGGTGTCCGGGCGGATGCCCGTGGTGATCCTGGCCGGTGCCACCGCGCGGCCACGCCGGGAGACCACGGCCACCGGGTCGCCCTCGGCCGCTCCGAGCCGCGCCGCCAGCCGTGGGTGCAGCTCCACGAACGGGCCGGGCGCGGCGGCGTTCAGCTCGTCGACGCGACGGGTCTGGGCACCGGACTGGTACTGGGCGACGACGCGTCCCGTGGTCAGCAGCACCGGGTACTCGTCGTCCGGTTCCTCGGCGGCGGCACGGTGGGTGACGGGGACGAACCGGGCCCGGCCGTCCTCCGTGGCGAACCGGTCGTGGAAGAGGCGGGGCGTCCCGGGGTGGACGCCCGGGGTGTCGTCGTCGGGTGCCGGGGCGTCGGGGAGTACGGCGGGCGCCGCGTCCTGCGGGTCTCCCGAGGTCGCCGGGCACGGCCAGAACACCCCGTTCTCCTCCGCCAGCCTGCGGTAGGTGATCCCGGAGTAGTCCGCGAGCCCGCCCGCGCTGGCCCGGCGCAGCTCCTCGAAGACCTCCTCGGGGTCGGTCGGGAAGCCCTTCTCCACGCCGAGGCGGGCGGCCAGCTCGTGCATGACCTCCAGGTCGCTGCGGACCCCCTCCGGCGGGCTGATCGCCCGGCGCCGCAGCAGCACCCGGCCCTCCAGGTTGGTCGTCGTGCCGCTCTCCTCCGCCCACTGGGTGACGGGCAGGACGACGTCCGCGAGGGCCGCCGTCTCCGACAGCACGACATCGCACACCGCGAGGAAGTCCAGCGACTTGATCCGCTCCTCGACATGGGCGGCGCGCGGCGCCGACACCACCGGGTTGGACCCCATCAGCAGCAGCGCCCGGATGTCCGTACCCAGCGCGTCGAGCAGCTCGTACGCGCTGCGTCCCGGTCCCGGCAGGCAGTCGGGGTCCACGCCCCACACCTCGGCCACGTGCGCCCGCGCCGCCGGGTCCGTCAGCTTGCGGTAGCCGGGCAACTGGTCGGCCTTCTGGCCGTGTTCGCGCCCGCCCTGCCCGTTGCCCTGCCCGGTGAGGCAGCCGTACCCGGACAGCGGGCGGCCCACCCGTCCGGTCGCCAGGCACAGGTTGATCCACGCGCTCACCGTGTCGGTGCCCTTGGACTGCTGCTCGGGGCCGCGCGCGGTCAGCACCATGGCCGCCTCCGGCTCGCAGAACAGCCGTACGGTCTCCCGGAGTTGAGGAACGGACACCCCCGTGATCCGCTCCACGTACTCCGGCCAGTGCGCCATCGCCGCCGCCCGGGCGTCCTCCCAGCCGACCGTGCGCTCCTGGACGTACTCCTCGTCGACCCGCCCCTCGGCGACGACGAGGTGCAGCAGCCCGAGCGCCAGCGCCAGGTCGGTGCCGGGCCGGGGCGCCAGGTGCAGGTCGGCCTGCTCGGCGGTCTTCGTGCGGCGCGGATCGATGACGATCAGCGTGCCGCCGTTCTCCCGCAGTTCGTTGAAGAACCTGAGAGAGGGCGGCATGGTCTCCGCCAGGTTCGACCCGACGAGGATCACGCACCCCGTCCTCGGGATGTCCTCCAGCGGGAAGGGCAGCCCCCGGTCCAGGCCGAACGCCTTCGTCCCGGCGGCCGCCGCCGACGACATGCAGAAGCGGCCGTTGTAGTCGATCTGCGAGGTGCCGAGCACGATCCGGGCGAACTTCCCGAGCGTGTACGCCTTCTCGTTCGTCAGCCCGCCCCCGCCGAACACCCCGCACGCGTCGGGCCCGTGCGCGTCCCGCGCCGCGCCCAAACCCTCGACGATCCGGTCGAGTGCCTCGTCCCAGGTGGCGGGCACGAGCGTGCCGGCGGAGCGCACCAACGGGGAGGTCAGGCGGACGCTCGACGAGAGCACCGCCGGCGCCGTACGCCCCTTGCCGCACAGCGCGCCCCGGTTCACCGGGAAGTCCGCGCGCTCCTGCACCTCGACGCCCCCCTGTGGCGAGGACGACAGGTTCATCCCGCACTGCAGGGCGCAGTACGGGCAGTGGGTGGGCGTCGAGGCGGTCTTCATACCGCCCAGCGTGCTTCGCCCGTGTTACGCGCCGCGACGTGGCCCGTTACACGGGCGGCACAGCGACCTCCCCACCGCGCCCCGGCCGACGTGAGGCGCCCGGGTCCCGCGTCACCGGCCGGCCGCGAGGGCCCGCGTCACCCCCGGCTCCTTCGGGCCGAGGAAGTGGGGGTCGGGCTCGAACACCGCATCCAGCGCCGCCTTGCCGGCCGCGAAGATCTCCCGGGTGCCCCCGTAGTACCAGGTCACGTCGTGCTTGGCGTCGACACCGACGCCGTACGACTCGACGCCCGCCGCCCGGCACAGCGCCACCGCCCGCCGGATGTGGAAGCCCTGGCTGATCAGCACCGCCCTGTCCACGCCGAATATCTTCCTCGCCCGCACGCACGAGTCCCAGGTGTCGAACCCGGCGTAGTCGCTGACGATCCGCGCGTCGGGGACGCCGTGCCGCGTCAGATAGGCACGCATCGCGTCGGGCTCGTCATAGTCCTCGCGGCTGTTGTCGCCGGTGACGAGGACGACCTCGATCCGGCCCTCCCGGTACAGCGTGGCCGCCGCGTCCAGCCGGTGCGCGAGGTACGGCGACGGCTCGCCGTCCCACAGACCCGCACCGAAGACGACGGCGACCTCGGTGTGCGGCACGTCGGCCGTGGTGCGCAGCCGGTCGCCCGTCACGACGTACATCCACGTCGCCGGCAGCAGCGCGAGCACGCACACCGCCATCACGGCCTGCACCAGCCTCCGCTGCCCGGCACGGGTGCGCGGCAGGCGCGGTCTGCCCAGTCTCAGGTGACCCATCGGACTGCCCCTCCCCGGTCTGCTCACGCCCTCAGGGACGTGCCGCGGGGCCCTCCGGTTCGCCGCACTCCGTGTGACCAGCTTCACTCAAGCGGGTGAATACGCAGGTCACGGGAGCTCACACACCCCCACCACGCCGCGGTGAACCCCCGGAAAACACCCGTCATCCTCATGCAACGGGAAGGCAACGTCCTGCCCCCACCATCGGTGCATGACGGACAGTACGGCGCACCTCATGAACCGGATCAGCAGGCGGCTCGCCGGCCGGCCCCACCTCGTCTCCCTCGACGGCAGGCGCCGACCCGCCCCGCCCGCCCTCGTCGTGGTGGCGCACGGCAGCCGCGACCCGCGCGCCCTGAGCACCGTCCGCACGCTCCTCGCCCGGGTCCGCGAGCTGCGCCCCGGCCTGTCCGTGCACCTCGGCCACATCGAGCTCAACGCGCCCTTGCTGACGGACACCCTCGCCGAGCTCGACGCCCACGGCACGCCGGACGCCGTCCTCGTCCCCTTGTTGCTGAGCCGCGGCTACCACGTGAAGCGCGACATCCCCGAGATGGCGGCGGCGGCCCGCGTCCGCACCCGCCTGGCGTCCCCCCTGGGCCCGCACCCCCTCCTCGTGGACACCCTGCACGCCCGCCTCGTCGAGGCCGGCTGGCACCCCCACATGACCGCCGCCGAACGCCGCTCGAGCGCGGTCGTCCTCGCGGCAGCGGGCTCCCGCGACCCGGACTCGTCGGTGGACACCGCCCGTACGGCCCACCTCCTGGCCGAACGGCTGGGGGTGCCGGTGGTTCCCGCGTATGCCTCGACAGCCACGCCCACGGTCCCAACAGCGATCCGCGCCCTGGCGGCGAGGGGCCGGGACCGGGTGGCGATCGCTTCGTACTTCACGGCCCCGGGCCGCTTCGCGACGGAGTGCGCAGAGCAGGCTCCCTGGATCGCCTCGGCCCCCCTGGGCACGCACCCGGCGATGGCCCACCTGCTCCTGCACCGCTACGACCAGGCACTGGCAACGCCGGCCCGCACGACTCCGGAACTGGCGTCAGCCTGAAAGCGGAGGGAATTTTCAGGGGCGCGGGGCTGTGTCGATATGCGGCTCCGCCGCGCGGGCGCGACAAGCCACGACGCACCCGCACCCGCCCGAAATGACTGCCCCGGCAGACGCGTAGGCACCCAATTGTCACTGCCCGCCCGTACTGTCTAGACATGGAAGGCACCGAGCTCAACCCCGTCTACGACCCGACGTCAGTCGACCGTTGGGCCCCCGAACCCGACAAGCGCCCCGGCCGCACCGCCTTCCAACGAGACCGCGCCCGCATCCTGCACTCCTCGGCGCTGAGAAGACTCGCGGGAAAGACCCAGGTCGTCACGCCGGGGGAGCGGAGCCAGGCCTGGGACGCCACTCCCCGCACCCGCCTCACCCACTCCCTCGAATGCGCCCAGGTGGGCCGAGAGCTGGGTGCGGCCCTGGGCTGCGACCCCGACCTCGTGGAAGCCGCCTGCCTCTCCCACGACCTGGGCCACCCACCCTTCGGCCACAACGGCGAACAGGCGCTGAACGAGTTCGCGGCCGACTGCGGCGGCTTCGAGGGCAACGCCCAGTCCCTGAGACTCCTGACCCGCATCGAGCCCAAACGCTTCACCGACGAGGGCTCCGTGGGCCTCAACCTCACCCGGGCCGCCCTGGACGCCGCCACCAAGTACCCCTGGCCCCGAGGCGCCCACCCCACCGATCCGGCCTCACCGAAATTCGGCGTCTACGAGGACGACAGACCCGTCTTCGACTGGGTCCGCAAGGATGCCCCAGGCACCCGCACCTGCTTCGAGGCCCAGGTCATGGACTGGTCCGACGACGTGGCCTACTCGGTGCACGACGTGGAGGACGGCCTGCACGCCGGCCACATCGACCCCGACTGCCTGCACGCCGGGCCGGAACGCCAGGAGGTCTTCGCGGTCGCCGTCGGCCGCTATGTCCCGGCCGACACGGACCCCGCCGAACTCGCCGCCGCCCTCGACCGCCTCCAGGATGAGGAGTGGTGGCCGCACGGCTACGACGGCTCCGCCGTCGCCCAGGCCCGCCTCAAGGACGCCACCAGCCAGCTCATCGGCCGCTTCTGCCTCGCCGCCGAGGCCGCCACCCGAGCGGCGTACGGCGGCGGCCGCCTCACCCGGTACGGCGCCGAGCTCGTCGTCCCCCACGAGACCCGTCTGGAGTGCGCGGTCCTCAAGGCGGTCGCCGACCGGTACGTCATGCAGCGCGCCGAACAGACCCGGCTCCGCGCCGACCAGCGGATCGTCGTCACCGAACTCGCCGAGGTACTCACCGCCCGCGCCCCCGACGGTCTGGACCCCCAGTTCCGTGCCCTGTTCGAGGCGGCGCCCGACGACCGCGCACGCAAGCGCGTGATCGTCGACCAGATCGCCTCGCTCACCGACACCTCCGCCCGCTCGCTTCACGCCCGCCTGACGGGGAATGCATGAGTCTCATGGGGCGCATGTGACAAGAAACGGGTGCGAAGGTGACCCTCCGTGGCCTGATCGGGCCACTCCCTCTTCCCCCATCACGCTGCGTGCGGGACGCTCGCATGTGGCGGCACGCTTACGAGGAGGCATCAAGTGGTCGACGCGGATCAGACATTCGTCATCGTCGGAGGAGGCCTGGCCGGAGCCAAGGCGGCCGAAACGCTCCGGACGGAGGGCTTCACCGGCCGCGTGATACTGATCTGCGACGAACGGGACCACCCCTACGAGCGACCGCCCCTGTCCAAGGGATATCTGCTCGGCAAGGAGGCCCGCGACAGCGTCTTCGTGCACGAGCCCGCCTGGTACGCGCGCAACGACATCGAACTGCACCTCGGCCAGACCGTCGACGCCATCGACCGCGGCGCCAAGACGGTCCGCTTCGGCGACGACGGCACCCTCGTCCACTACGACAAGCTGCTCCTCGCCACCGGCGCCGAGCCGCGCCGCCTGGACGTCCCGGGCACGGACCTCGCGGGCGTCCACCACCTGCGCCGCCTCGCGCACGCCGAGCGACTCAAGGGCGTCCTGACCTCCCTCGGCCGTGACAACGGCCACCTCGTGATCGCGGGTGGCGGCTGGATCGGCCTGGAGGTCGCGGCGGCCGCCCGCGAGTACGGCGCGGAGGTGACCGTCGTCGAGCACAACCCGACCCCGCTGTACAAGGTCCTCGGCCCGGAACTCGGCAACCTCTTCGCCGAGCTGCACCGCGAGCACGGCGTCCGCTTCCACTTCGGCGCCCGGCTCACGGAGATCGTCGGCCAGGACGGCATGGTCCTCGCGGCCCGCACGGACGACGGGGAGGAACACCCGGCGCACGACGTCCTCGCGGCGATCGGAGCGGCCCCCCGTGTCGGTCTGGCCGAGGCGGCGGGGCTGGAGATCGCCGACCGGACGGACGGCGGCGGTGTCGCGGTGGACACGCGGTTGCGCACGTCCGACCCCGACATCTTCGCGGCCGGGGACGTCGCCTCCTTCCCGCACGGGCTGTTCGACACGCGCCTTCGCGTCGAGCACTGGGCCAACGCGCTGAACGGCGGACCGGCGGCGGCCCGGGCGATGCTGGGCAAGGACGTGACGTACGACCGGGTGCCCTACTTCTTCTCCGACCAGTACGACCTGGGGATGGAGTACAGCGGGTGGGCGCCGCCGGGGACGTACGACCAGGTGGTGATTCGGGGGGACGCGGGGAAGCGGGAGTTCATCGCGTTCTGGGTGAGTGAGGGGCGGGTGCTGGCCGGGATGAACGTCAACGTGTGGGACGTCACAGAGTCGATTCAGGGGTTGATCCGGGCGGGGGTGGCGGTGGACACGGAGGCGTTGGCGGATCCTCATGTGCGGCTGGAGAGCTTGGTCGCCTAGGCGTCTGCCGGGTTCTGCCGTCTCGCGGGTGCGGGTGGTGTGTGGCTCGTCGCGCGGTTCCCCGCGCCCCTGAACGGGCGCTGCAGCTCGCCGGAGATGTCGGTGCGCCCCCGTAGAATTCACGCGTGGCTGGACGGATCAATGATGAGGATGTGAAGGCGGTTCGGGACGCGGTTCCGATCGACGCCGTCGTGTCCGAGTACCTCCAGCTACGCAACGCGGGCGGCGGCAACCTCAAGGGGCTGTGCCCGTTCCACGACGAGAAGTCGCCGTCGTTCCAGGTCAGCCCGAGCAAGGGGCTCTTCCACTGCTTCGGCTGCCAGGAGGGCGGCGACACCATCACGTTCGTGATGAAGGTCGACCACCTCTCCTTCTCGGAGGTCGTCGAGCGCCTCGCCGCCCAGGCCGGCATCACCCTGCGGTACGAGGAGGGCGGCTACAACCCCTCCCACCAGCGCGGCGAACGCATCCGCCTGGTCGAGGCCCACAAGATCGCCGCGGACTGGTACGCGGAACAGCTCGCGGGCAGCCCCGAGGCCGACACGGGCCGGGTCTTCCTCGCCGAGCGCGGCTTCGACCAGGCGGCCGCCGTCCACTTCGGCGTCGGCTACAGCCCCCAGGGCTGGGACCACCTCACCCGCTACCTGCGCGGCAAGGGCTTCTCCGACAAGGAGCTGTTGCTGTCCGGCCTCTCGCAGGAGGGGCGCCGGGGGCCCATCGACCGGTTCCGGGGCCGCCTGATGTGGCCCATCCGCGACATCGCCGGCGATGTCGTCGGCTTTGGCGCACGGAAGCTGTACGAGGCGGACAACGGGCCCAAGTACCTCAACACCCCCGACACGGCGATCTACAAGAAGTCGCAGGTGTTGTACGGCATCGACCTCGCGAAGAAGGAGATCGCCAAGTCCAGCCGCGCGGTCGTCGTCGAGGGCTACACGGACGTCATGGCCTGCCATCTCGCCGGTGTGACCACGGCGATCGCGACCTGCGGCACCGCCTTCGGCAGCGAACACATCAAGATCCTCCGCCGTCTCCTCATGGACAACGGCTCGGCCCGCGTCATCTTCACCTTCGACGGCGACGCGGCCGGCCAGAAGGCGGCCCTGCGCGCCTTCGAGGACGACCAGAAGTTCGCCGCCGAGACCTACATCGCCATCGCCCCCGACGGCATGGACCCCTGCGACCTGCGCCTGGTGAAGGGCGACGAGGCGGTGGCGGACCTCGTCGAACCGCGCACGCCCCTCTTCGAGTTCGCGCTGCGCCAGATGGTCGTCCGCTACGACCTCGACACCCCGGCCGGCCGGGCCGCCGCCCTCGACGAGGCCGCCCCGATCGTCGCCCGCATCAAGAACAGCGGCGCCCAGCACGAGGTCGCCGTGCAGCTCGCGGGCATGCTCGGCATCCTCGACACCCAGTTCGTCGTCAAGCGGGTGTCGCAGCTGGCCCGTTGGGCACGGGATCGGGGCGGCAAGGGCCCGGCGCCGACCCGCACGGGCCCCCAGCAGTACGACGCCGCCCCCCGCCCCGCCACGTCCGGCCCCGCCCTCACCCTCCGCAACCCCGTCTACGCCACGGAGCGCGAGCTTCTCAAACTCGCCCTCCAGCGCCCCGAGCTGGTCTCCCCGGCCGTCGACGCGTACGGCGTCGACGAGTTCACCGCGGCCCCCTACGCCGCCGTACGCCAGGCGATCCTGGACGCGGGCGGCGCGGAGTACGGCACACAGGACCCGCAGGACTACCTCGTCCGCGTCCGTGAGGCAGCCCCCGACGACGCCGTCCGCGCGATGGTGACGGAGCTGGCGGTCGAGGCGATCATGCGCAAGACGGTGGACGAGGTGTACGCCGGTGCCCAACTGGTCACCGTCCGCCGCCGCGCCGTCGAGCGGCGCATCCGTGACGTCCAGTCCCAGCTGACCCGCCTCGGCGCCGGCGGCGACCCCGCCCAGCTGGCCGCCGTACAGAACGAGCTGTGGGTGTTGCAGCAGTACGACCAGGCTCTACGGGAGCACGGCGCCGCCGCCCTCTGAGGTCCCCTCGAACGTCGGCGTCACCGCCCGCACCAGCCGCTGCGCGAACTCCCGCTCGTCGTCCGCGAACTGCGGGTACTCGGTGACGAAGTGGTCCCACTCGACCTCACGGACCGCCTCCACCACGTCCTCCAGAAGGACCTCCTGGCGGTACGGGTACGGCCACTCGCCGGAGATCCGGAACACCTCGTGCAGAAGTTCGTAGGGGAGCGGGTGCCGCTCAGCCAGGAGCACGGCGTCGTACAGGTCCTTGCCCTGCCCGTGCACGTCGGTGAGGAGCCACATCAGCTTCCACACCAGGGACAGCTCGGGCGTCGCCCCCCGCAGTATCGCGCCGCCCGCCACCTCCACCGGCTCCGGCTCCGCCGGAAGCGGCTCGTTGAAGACGAAGTCGAGCTGGACATGGCCGCCGGGCAGCCCCGGCGCGTCCCACGGCAGGACCATGCGCCGCCCCGGCACCCGGTCGTAGGTCCAGATGTCCTCGACCACCGCGCCCTCCGCCGAGATCCGGATCCCCTCCCCGCGCGTGTCGCCCAGCGCCTGCGCCGCCGCGGCGATCCCCGCCAGCATGCGACCCGTCCGCGCGTCGTCGATGTTCCAGGCACGCGGTACGACGACGAAGTCCAGGTCACCGGGCTCGCGGGCGGCCTCACCGAACCACGCCGACATCAGCACACTGCCCCGCAGCACCAGCGACTCCACCCACTCCGACTCCGCGATCGCGGCCAGCACCAGGTCCAGGGCCCGGCGCCGGGCCGCCCGCCAGGCGTCACCGCGGGTCGGGTCGGCGAAGGCGGGGTCGGTCGCCCGGTAGGCGTTCCGATGGTGCTTCAGGGCGGGGTCGAAGACGGGGCGCTGCACCAGGTCGTTCCCCGGCACCCACTGCAGCGTCTTCGGCAGGTCCTCCGCTCTGCGCGTCTCGTCGTCCAACGGCTGCCGGGGAATCTGCCTGTTCCCCCAGCTGAATTTCTCCCACGGGCCGCTCATTCGCCTACCCCCACCGTCTCCTCGTCGAGCCATCCGTCGTCCACCGACACGTCGCTGTCGTAGAGCACGAACTCCCGCTCCACGCCCACCACGTCGAACCCGTCCAGCTCCGCCAGCAACCGCTCCAGAGCCTGTATCGCGCCCTCGGCGTCCACCCCGCGGCAGCGCTGCGTGACGAACCGCTCGTGCCGTCCGCCTTCGCGTACCCGCCGCGCGTTCCACGACAGATGGGCGCCGTGCGGTACGACCCGCGCCGCCAGGGTGGCCAGATCCGTGCCGGTGGCGAGCAGCAGCTTCACGTGGTGTTCGAAGTACCGTTCGTCCGCGCACGGCCGGCGCGGGACCTCCGGAGCCCACGGCGCCGACTCGATCTTCACCCGCACCGGCTCGAAGCCGTCCGCCCGCAGCCGCGCCGCCACCGCTGTGGCCTGCGCGAACTCCTCGGCGTAGGACGGCGAACCGGGCAGCGTGAGCATCGGCTGTTCCCGCATCCGGCCCCGGGCCAGCACGATGTGCGTCAGCTTGAGACCGGCCCCGTCCGCCCAACGGCCCAGCCGCTCCGACGCGTCGGGGCCGGCGCAGCGGACGGTCACGTGGGTTTCGTACAAGGATCCGGACACCGGGGGATCGTGCCAGATCAGGGGCAGGACGGGCACCTGGGTTTCCCGCTCGAATCACCATGTGGTCACGGTGCGGACGCAAAAAGTCACCGCACGCCCCTCGTGGCGGCGATGTGTCGTACTCCACACTGGGTTCCGGTGCCTGAGTCCCCGCCCGCCGACTCCGCCCCCGAAGTGCCGCTGCCGCTACCCCCTCGCAGCGATCATCCTGGAGGTCGCCCCCGTGCAGACCCAGACCCTCACACAGACCGACATCAGTACGGACGGCACGGATCCGGACGCCGAGACCGACGTCCTCCTCGCGGTGCCCCCGCAGAGCCGTCTCGTGCACCACCCGGAAACGGAAACGGAAACGGAAACGGAGACGAAGACGGAAGCCGAGCCGGAGCCCGGCCCGGAGACGGCCGCGGAGGCCGTCCCGGAGGCGCAGGTCCCGGCCGAGCCCGCCGAACCGCCCGTCGAGGCGCTGGAGCCCGTGGAGGTGTCCGTCGAGGCGCTGGAGGCCCCCGAGCCCGTGGAGGCGCGGCCCGCCCGTCCCGAGACCGGCGGTCCGTCCTCCGACCTGTTCCGCCAGTACCTGCGGGAGATCGGCCGCATCCCGCTGCTCACCGCGGCCGAGGAGGTCGAACTCTCCCGCCGTGTCGAGGCCGGCCTGTTCGCCGAGGAGAAGCTGCTGCGCACGCCCGACCTGGACACCCGCCTCGCCCTGGACCTCGACCGGCTGGTCGTCATGGGTCGCGTCGCCAAGCGCCGCCTGATCGAGGCGAACCTGCGCCTCGTCGTGTCGGTGGCCAAGCGGTACGTCGGCCGTGGCCTGACCATGCTCGACCTCGTCCAGGAGGGCAACCTCGGCCTCATCCGGGCCGTCGAGAAGTTCGACTACGCCCGCGGCTACAAGTTCTCCACGTACGCCACCTGGTGGATCCGCCAGGCCATGTCCCGTGCCCTGGCCGACCAGGCCCGCACCATCCGCGTCCCGGTCCACGTCGTCGAGCTGATCAACCGCGTCATCCGCGTCCAGCGCCGCATGCTGCAGGAACGCGGCTACGAACCCACGCCGGAAGAGGTCGCCGCCCACCTCGACCTCCCGCCCGAGCGCGTCAGCGAGGTCCTGCGCCTCGCCCAGGAACCGGTCTCCCTGCACGCCCCGGTGGGCGAGGAGGACGACGTCGCCCTCGGCGACCTCATCGAGGACGGCGACGCGGCGAGCCCGGTGGAGTCGGCCGCGTTCCTGCTGCTCCGAGAGCACTTGGAGGCGGTCCTCTCCACCCTGGGCGAGCGCGAGCGCAAGGTCGTCCAACTCCGCTACGGCCTCGCCGACGGCCGCCCCCGCACCCTGGAGGAGATCGGCCGCATCTTCGGCGTCACGCGCGAACGCATCAGGCAGATCGAGTCCAAGACCCTGAACAAACTCAGGGACCACGCCTTCGCAGACCAGCTGAGGGGCTACCTCGACTGACCCAGCCTGCGGGCAGTCGTGCCGCTGGGGGCGGCACGGGTGGGCGCAGGCGGCACCCCGCCGGCGCGGGCAAGCACACCCACCCGCCCCCAGCCCCAACCTCGGGCAACCGACTCAGTCGACCTCAGCCACGGCCTGCGCGAACTGCGCCTTGTACAGCCGCGCGTACGCCCCGTCCGCCGCCAACAGCTCCGTATGCGTGCCCTGCTCCACGATCGCCCCGTTCTCCATCACGAGAATCGTGTCCGCATCCCGGATCGTCGACAGCCGGTGCGCGATGACGAACGACGTCCGCCCGTGCGCCAACTTCGCCATCGCCTTCTGAATCAGCACCTCCGTCCGTGTGTCCACGGAACTGGTCGCCTCGTCCAGCACCAGGATCACCGGATCCGACAGGAACGCCCGCGCGATGGTGATCAGCTGCTTCTCACCCGCGCTGACCCCGGTGCCCTCGTCGTCGATCACGGTGTCGTACCCGTCGGGCAGCGTACGCACGAACCGGTCGGCGTGGGCCGCCCGCGCGGCCTCCTCGATCTCGCCCCGGGTGACGTCCCGCGACGCCCCGTACGCGATGTTCTCGGCGATCGTGCCGCCGAACAGCCAGGTGTCCTGGAGCACCATGCCGATCCCGGCGCGCAGTTCGTCCCGGGACATCCGCGCGATGTCGACGCCGTCGAGGGTGATGCGCCCGCCGGTGACGTCGTAGAACCGCATGAGCAGGTTCACGAGGGTCGTCTTGCCGGCACCGGTCGGTCCCACGATGGCCACCGTGTGCCCGGGCTCCACCGTCAGCGAGAGATCCTCGATGAGCGGCTTCTCGGGGTCGTAGCGGAACGACACGTGCTCCAGTGCGACCCGCCCGTGCAGCTCCTCCGGACGGGTACCCGGCACCGGGTCCGCCTTCTGCTCCTCCGCGTCCAGGAGTTCGAAGATCCGCTCGGCCGACGCCACGCCCGACTGCACGAGGTTCGCCATCGACGCGACCTGCGTCAGCGGCATCGAGAACTGCCGCGAGTACTGGATGAACGCCTGTACGTCACCGATCGACAGCGAACCGGACGCCACCCGCAGACCGCCGACGACCGCCACCAGCACGTAGTTGAGGTTCGACACGAACATCATCAGCGGCTGCATGACCCCGCTGTTGAACTGCGCCTTGAACCCGGCCTCGTACAGCGCGTCGTTCTGCTCGGCGAACTGCTTCGCCGACTCGTCCTGGCGCCCGAACACCTTCACCAGCGTGTGCCCGCTGTACATCTCCTCGATGTGGGCGTTGAGCTTGCCCGTGGAGCGCCACTGCTGCACGAAGTGCGGCTGCGACCGCTTGCCCACGCGCGTGGCGACGACCGCCGACAGCGGCACGGTGACGAGCGCGACCAGGGCGAGGATCCATGACACCCAGAACATCATCGCCAGCACACCGATGATGGTGAGCAGCGAGTTGATGAGCTGGCCCATCGACTGCTGGAGGGTCTGCCCGATGTTGTCGATGTCGTTGGTCGCGCGGGAGAGCACCTCGCCGCGCTGCCGCTTGTCGAAGTACGACAGCGGAAGCCGCGACATCTTCGTCTGCACGTCCTCGCGCATCCGGTACATCGTGCGGTTGACGGCCCGGTTCACCAGCCGGGTCGCCACCGCCATCAGCAGTCCGGCCACCGCGAACACGCCGAGCGCGAACAGCAGGACGTTGCCGACGGCACTGAAGTCGATGCCCTTGCCCGGGGTGAAGTCCGTGCTCTGGAGCATGTCGGCGACACCGCCGTCTCCGCGCTCCCGCATGGAGTCGAGGACCTGCTCCTTGGTCGCCCCGGCCGGCATCTCCCGCCCGATGATGCCGGAGAAGACGAGGTCGGTGGCGTTGCCGAGGATCTTCGGTCCTATGACGCTCAGGCCCACGCTGACCACCACGCACAGCAGCAGCGCGTAGATGGTGAGCCGTTCTGGCTTGAACTGGGCGACGAGCCGCCTGCCCGACACCTTGAAGTCCAGCGAGCGGGTGTCCGGGCCGCCCCCGGCCATCATCCGCCCCATCGGCCCGGCCATCAGGCAGCCTCCGCTTCCGTCAGCTGGGAGAGCACGATCTCCCGGTAGGTCTCGTTGTCGGCCATCAGCTCCCGGTGCGTGCCCGTGCCGACGACCCGGCCCTCGTCGAGGACGACGATCCGGTCGGCGTCCCGGATGGTCGCCACGCGCTGGGCGACGATCACGACGGTGGCCTCGGCGGTCTCCCGGCCCAGCGCCGCCCTGAGGGCCGCGTCGGTGGCGTAGTCGAGCGCGGAGAAGGAGTCGTCGAAGAGGTAGATCTCCGGGCGCTGTACGAGGGTGCGGGCGATGGCGAGGCGCTGGCGCTGACCGCCGGAGACGTTGGTCCCGCCCTGGGCGATCGGCGCGTTCAGCCCGCCTTCCAGCCGCTCGACGAAGTCCCTGCCCTGCGCCACCTCCAGCGCGTGCCACAGTTCCTCGTCCGTCGCGTCCGGATTGCCGTAGCGCAGGTTGGTCGCCACGGTGCCCGCGAACAGGTACGGCCGCTGCGGCACCAGTCCGACCGTCCTGGCCAGCAGCTTCGGGTCGACCTCGGAGACGTTCACGCCGTCGACGAGCACCTCGCCGTCGGTCGCGTCGAACAGCCGCGGGACCAGCCCCAGCAGGGTGGACTTGCCGCTGCCGGTGGAGCCGATCACGGCGGTCGTCTCGCCGGGCCGCGCCACCAGCTCGATGGCCTTCAGCACCGGCTCCTCGGCGCCCGGGTAGCGGAAGCCCGCGCCCTGGATCTCCAGGTGACCGTGGCGGCGCAGCTCCGTCACGGGACTGGTCGGCGGCACCACGCTGGAGGAGGTGTCGAGGACCTCGTGGATGCGCTCGGCGCACACCTCCGCGCGCGGCACCATCATGAACATGAAGGTGGCCATCATCACGGACATGACGATCTGCATGAGGTAGGCGAGGAACGCCGTCAGGTCACCGATCTGCATCCCGCCGTTGTCGATGCGGTGCGCGCCGAACCAGACCACCGCGATGGACGACAGGTTCACCACGGTCATGACGATCGGGAACATCAGCGCGAGCAGTTTGCCGCTGCCCATGGCCACGTCGGTCAGGTCCGCGTTGGCCTTGCGGAAGCGCTGCTCCTCGTACTCGTCGCGGACGAAGGCGCGGATGACGCGGTTGCCGGTGATCTGCTCGCGCAGCACCCGGTTCACCGTGTCCAGCCGCACCTGCATGGACCGGAACAGCGGACGCAGCCGCCGGATGATCAGCGTCACGCTGATGCCGAGCACCGGTACGACCGCGACCAGGATGGCGGAAAGCGGCACGTCCAGGCCGAGCGCCAGCACGATCCCGCCCACACACATGATCGGCGCCGACACCATCAGGGTGAACGTCATCAGCGCCAGCGTCTGCACCTGCTGGACGTCGTTCGTCGTCCGGGTGATCAGCGAGGGCGCGCCGAACTGGCCGACTTCGCGCGCGGAGAACGACTGCACCCGGTCGAAGACGGCCGCCCGCATGTCCCGGCCCAGCGCCGACGCGGTCCGCGCGCCGTAGTACACGGCGCCGATGTTGCACACCACCTGTACCAGCGAGATGCCGATCATCAGGGCCCCGTAGCCGAGGATGTAGCCGGTGTCACCGTTGACGACGCCGCTGTCGATGATGTCCGCGTTCAGCGTGGGCAGGTAGAGCGTGGCGCAGGTCTGCAGGAACTGCAGCAGCACCAGCAGGGCGATGGGTTTTCGGTAGGGCCTGAGGTAGGTCCTCAGAAGTCGTATCAGCACGCTGCGTCTCTCGGAGTCGACGGTGGGGCGGTTGGTTGCCCCTGGCCCCTATCGTCGGACACTCCACCCGCGTTACCTCAACTGATTAAGCCAACAGCGGTCCAAGGAAGGGCACGCTTCAGCCGTCGGGCGTAGGGCCCACGTCCTACGCCGTGGGATCGAGCCGCCCCTGATGTCCGGCATCACGCGTGGTGAGGTCCTCGTCCGTGATGGAGCGGACCACCCGGCAAGGTGTTCCGAGCGCGACGGTCATCGGGGGAATGCTGCGGCTGACGACGCTGCCGGCGCCGATGACCGACCCGTATCCGATACGGACGCCGGGCAGGACCACCACGTTGCTGCCGATCCACACCTTGTCCTCGATCACGATCGGTTCGGAGAACCGCCCGAAGTCGGCGCGCCGGGAGGGATGCACCGGGTGCCCCGTTGTGGTCAGTGTCACGCTGGGAGCGATCATGACATCGTTGCCTATGCGGATGTCCACGTCGTCGACGAACGTCAGGTTCACGTTCCCGAAGAAGTCGTCGCCGATGTGGACGTTGCTGCCGAACCCGGCGTGGAACGGCGGCAGCAGCACCGTGCGTGCACCGACCGAGCCGAAGATCGCGACAAGCAGCGATCGACGCTTCTCGGTTTCGCCCGGTGGTGTGTGGTTGTACTCGAAGATCTGCTCTGTGCGGCGCCGAGGGGCCTGAAAGGCCGCTTCCGACTCGGTGTAGACGAGCCCCTTGGCGATCCGGGCCAGCACTTCTTCCTCGTGAGTATCCGTCACGCGGGATGCTCCCTCCGTCGAACTCCTCGGGCACAGGCCCCACGCGCCCCCGGTCGACCGCGCTCCCTGAGCCTATGTGCACCGTGCAGACACCATGAGTATTTTCGGACCGAAGATGGTGGTCCCCAGACGCCCAAATGCCCAGATGCCCAGATGCCCAGATGCCCAGATGCCCAGATGCCCAGACGCCCAGACGCCCAGACGCCCAGACGCCCAGACGCCCAGACGCCCAGGGCTATCGGCTTGGCGAAACCGAGCCAGCAGCGCCCGGTCAGGGGAGCTATGTGGCGGTGTGGCCACCTGTGACGCGAAGAAGGTCGAGTTTCCCCGCTTCGCTGCTTCCGGCCGCTGCCGTGTACGTGACCATGCGCAGGTCGGCGCCGGGGACGATGAGGACGTCGCAGTCGAGCAGGATGTCGCCGATCTCCGGATGCCGGATCGTCTTGCCGTCCGTCGTGTGCTGGGCGGCGGCCGTCCGCGTGGCCCAGAGATGAGCGAAGGCGTCGGAGACCTCTCGCAGTTCCTGCACGAGACGATCGAGCTGGGCGTCCTCTGGATAGCGGGACACGGCGTCCTTGAGATCGGCGACGATCGACGCCACGAGGGCGTCCGGTCCACGCTCGGATTGGACGGGGAGCATCGAGGCGTGTGCGGCACCGTTGCCGAAGAGCGCACGGGCGAGGTTCCGTTCGGCGGCCGGGACGACGGCGGGGTCGCCGTGCAGGGCGCTCCACATGGTGTTCCACCACACCAGGGTCCAGTCGGCCGCGAACACGCCGATCGGAACGTCGCCGAGGCGCGCGGCGAGCCGTTGGATGCCCGGCGGCACATGGGTGCCGACCGTCCCGTCCTGTGGCGGCAGGAGCCCGGCGCTTCGGTACAACTGGTCGCGCTCGGCGCGGGAGAGCTGAAGGGCCCTGGCGAGGGCGCCGACGACCTGGGCGGAGGGGTTCTTCGCGCGTGACTGTTCCAGGCGCAGGACGTAGTCGACGGACAGCCCGGCCAGTTGAGCCAGCTCCTCGCGGCGCAGTCCCGGGGCACGACGGCCGTCCGTCACGGTGAAGCCGGCGTCGGTCGGGGAGAGGCGGTCGCGCCAGGCGCGCAGGAGCGCGGCGAAAGGGGAGCGGGAGGAAGCCATGGGTGCATTCTCGCCGCGCGGCGAGAGATGAGCCTGGGTACTGCCGGTCCTAGTGACGGGGACGGCACTGGTTGGCGGTGGCGCAAGCGGCGAACGTGGGGTTGCGCACAAGCCGGGCGCCATCGGCGGACCAGTGAAGGAGCCTCCCATGAAGCACACCCTCGTGATGACGGGCGCGAGCCGCGGGATCGGCCGCGTCGCCGCGGAGCAGATCCTGCGCCGGTCGCCGGACGTGCACCTTCTCGTCGTCACCCGCGGATCCTCCGGCGCACAGCTCACTGCGGAACTCGCTACGGGCGGGCACGCCGTCTCGCACGTCTCGGCGGACCTCGGCTCGCTGGAGAGCGTCCGCTCGGCCGCCATCGGGATCCGCGACCGGCTCGACCGCGGTGACCTGCCACCGCTGCGCCGCTTCGTGGGCAACGCGGGCATCCAGTACACGAACGCGCTCACCGAGGGACCCGAGGGGTTCGAGTCCACCTTCACGGTCAACGTGCTCGCCAACCACCTGTTCGTGCGCCTGCTCCAGGACCGCTTCGCCGCACCCGCCCGGATCGTGATCACCGCCAGCGACACCCACTTCGGCGACTTCAAGCACAACATGGGCATGGTGCCGGGCCCGGCCTGGAAGTCCCCGGATGTCCTCGCCCGCACGGGCGCCTTCGCCAAGCCGGACACCGCGGCCGGCGGGCGTACCGCGTACTCGACGAGCAAGCTGGCCGCGATCTACCTGGTTCACGAGTACGCGCGCCGGCTGCCACCCGGGATCGACGCCGTCGCCTACAACCCGGGATTCGTCCCCGGCACCGGTCTCGCCCGCAACGCCGGCCCCGTCTCCCGATTCGCGATGCGGCGCATCCTGCCGATGATGACCCTCACGCCGTTCGCCACCAGCCGCAACGCCGCGGGCTGCTACCTCGCTGACGTCGTCCTCGGCACGACCCGGGCACCGACCGGCTCCTACGTCGACCGCGGCCGTGCGGACCGCTCGTCGGAGGAGTCCTACGACCCACGGCGCGAAGGCGAACTCTGGAAGGCCGCCGAACGGTTCACCGCAGCGTGAGCAGCTGGATCGAGCAGTGACCGAACGGCCCGACCGGCAGCAGTGAACGTGACTCCTGACGATCAAGGTTGCCGAGTACACCTGGGGGCACCTAGGACCATCTGCGGCCACTTCCTACGGCCGGAACGCCCCCGGGTGCGTCTGCTCCCGCACCGACACGAACTGCTGGCGCACGGCCTGCCCCACCGCCAGTTCCTCGCCGGGTTCCAGGACCTGCGCTGCCGCGCCCTGCCAGGCCGGCGGGTTGCGCGGGTCGAGGGTGCCCTGGGAGACACCGAGCGCCCAGGCGGCCTGCCGGGCGGCGCCGATCGCCGCGTAGTCCGCGGGCTGCGGCACCACGACCTGCGCGCCGAACAGCATGGGCGCCGCGGCCTGCACCGCGGGCAGCTCGGCGGCCGCCCCGAGCAGGAAGATCCGCCGCACCTCCACGCCCCGGCCGCGCAGCACGTCGAGCGCGTCCGCGAGCCCGCACAGCATGCCCTCGAACGCGGCTCTCGCCAGGTGCTCGGGCCGCATCGACTCGCGCCTGAGGCCCGCCAGGGTCCCGGCGGTGTGCGGCAGGTTGGGCGTCCGCTCACCCTCCAGATAGGGCAGCAGCACCAGCCCGTGCGACCCCGGCGTCGACTTCATCGCCAGGTCGGACAGGCCCTCCAGATCGGACGCGCCGAGCAGTTCGGCGGCGCCGCGCAGGGTCCGTACGGCGTTCAGGGTGGTGACGACCGGCAGGTGCATGCCGGTGGCGTCGGCCAGGGCGGTGATCATGCCGGTGTTGTCGACGAGGGCCTCCGGGTGGACGGCCATCACCGACCCGGAAGCACCCAGCGACACCACCGCGTCGCCCAGCCCGATGCCGAGCCCGAACGCGGCGGCCTGGGTCTCGCCGGTCCCGGCGGAGATCAGCAGCCCCTCCGGCGTCGTACCGGCCGCGTCGGACGGCCCGATCACCTCGGGCAGCATGGCCTGGTGACCGAGGGCCAGCTCGACCAGATCGGGCCGGTAGCCGCCGGTGGCCGCCGACCAGTACCCGGTCCCGGAGGCGCCACCCCGGTCGGTGGTCCTGCGCACCGGCCGCCCGAGCAGCTGCCACACCAGCCAGTCGTGGGCCTGCATGAGGATCGCCGAGCGCACGGCGGCGTCCGGCTCGTTCTTCGCCAGCCACCGCAGCTTCGTCACCGGCTGCGCGGCCTGCGGCACGCACCCCACGGCCTGCGCCCAGGCCTCGCGCCCGCCGAGCGCGTCGACCAGGTCCGCCGCCGCGACCTGCGCCCGCCGGTCACCGCCGACCAGCGCGGGCCGCACGGTGTTGCCCTGCGAGTCCAGCGGCACGACCGCGTTCTGCTGCGCGGACACGCCGATGGCCTGCACGCCCTCGAGCAGCCCGCCGCCGGCCGCCTCCCCGAGGGAGAGCAGCCAGGCCTGCGGATCGACATCGGAGGGACGGCCGCCACCCTCGGCGCCCTCCACCGGATGTGGCGCATAGCCCTGCCTGAGCACGGCCCCCGTGTCCGCGTCGCAGACGACGATACGAGTGAAATCGGGCGAACTGTCCAACCCGGCGACTATCCCCATGGCGAAAATTCTGCCGCACCGCAGAGGGTGAACGTGTCGGCTCGTCGCCCGTTGCGTGTCACGGGGCTACGTGTTGCTCGTACCCCAGTCGTCGGCACCGCCGTCGTGCGCGCTGCGTTCCCGCAGCGACCGCACCCGGCCCGCCACCGACTCGGGCACTTTGTCACCGACCTTGTCACTCACCGCGTGGTACGCCTTGCCCGCGAACTCGCGGCCCTGCTGCGCCGCCGACTCGGCGGTGTTGCGGACCGCGGGGTTCTCAGCGACGCGACGCGCCGACTTCTTCAGCTGTTCGTAGCGCTCGCGACCGGCCCGTGTGCCCAGCACATAACCCAGGACGATTCCGGCGACGAACGTGAGCCGGTAGCGCATGACGGCCACCCTCTCCCTTGCGTAGGTATCTGGTGCGGCATCGGCACGGGGGAACCGATTGGCGAAGCACCCCCCTGCTTGCGCTAATGTATGTGTCGCAGCGAGCGCCCGCCCCCTGGCAGATACCCAGGGAGGTACGTTCGATGCAAACGAGGCATTCCTCCGTAGCTCAATTGGCAGAGCAGCCGGCTGTTAACCGGCAGGTTACTGGTTCGAGTCCAGTCGGGGGAGCTCGGTCCTCCGTAGCTCAATTGGCAGAGCAGCCGGCTGTTAACCGGCAGGTTACTGGTTCGAGTCCAGTCGGGGGAGCATGCTGAACGAGGACCCCACCGGGGTCCTTTTTCATGTCCGACTTCAAGTCCTGGGAACCGCGATGACGTGCGACGCAGTCCTCAAGGTCATGAAGGCCGCACGAAGCCGACCATCCGAAGCAGGAGATCGTATGAGCGGCTATGCTGCGGCAGACGGCGCGCACACATGTACGCGACACGCCGCTATGGGGCGGTAGCTCAGCCGGTTAGAGCAGCGGACTCATAATCCGTCGGCCGTGGGTTCGAGTCCCACCCGCCCCACTTGCGCAGGCTTCTGACCTGCGGAAACGTTCATTTTGTCCTGTCGGATCGTCAACTTTGCCTGAACGGACTGAATCCGCTGCTCGCGAGTTCGGCTCCGTTGCGGTCGGTGTTAGTCCGCATCGCTCTCACCTGCGTAGATGTCGTGTTCCGGTGATGAGGCAGGTCTCCGCGGGTGGCGTGTACGAGGCCTGGGCGCCGGATTCTGGACGCTGGCTGGACACGAGGATTTGAGAAGTGCTGCCCGGGGGCCTTCGAGTAGGCGGGTCTGCCGGGCCGGCGGCTGGGTACGGAGGCCGCCCGAACGGGGTGCGGTCCGAGCTGGGACGCGAAAACGGCCCGTACCGGAAACGGCCCGGAAAGGACCGGCAGACATGGCGGGACGGGCCGGACTGGGCGGGTCGCGCCCCACTGCCGCACCGGTGCTCCTGCTCATCCTGTCCATCGAGAGGCATCGATGGCCACTGCTCAGGCGTGACGTGATCCGGTGTGCAGGCGCGGGTGGGCTTGGTTTTACCGACGGGACCTGGCACCAGAACCGGCAGGGCTCGGCGGCGGCCGCACACCCCTCAACAGAGGTATGCCCGCCCGAGGCTCAGCGGACGCGGTTCGCCAGTTTGGTGGTGGTGTTGAGGAGGTACTCCAGCGGTCCGCGGTGGAAGAAGCGGGACCAGGTCGCCGCGAACAGGGTGGCTCCGACGACGAAGCAGAGCAGCAGCTCGAAGGAGGCGGACTGCGGTGGGGTCACCGCTTCGCCGGGCAGGGCGAGGATCACCAGGATGTGGCTCACGTAGAGGGTCAGGGACATGGTTCCGACGGCGATGACTGGCGCTGCCAGCCGGCGCAGCACCGGCAGCCGGTCCACGGCCACCGTCAGGCACAGGATCACGGTGATCGCGACACCCAGGCAGCCGACGACTCGAACGTGGAACCGCTGTGCGGCTCGGCCGCCAGCAGCCCCCAGCCGTCGGGGCCCCACAGCCCACTGCCGACCGGCAGGTCGAAGGATCCCTCTGCCATGCCGGGATCCTGCATGGCACCGCGGTCCTTGAGGACGTCGAACTCCTTCATGCCGGGCATCCCGGCCGCCATCTCCTTGGCGCCGCCGGTCAGCCGGAGCGCCAACCACGAGACGCCGTATCCGAACGCGATCAGCGCGGGCCCGACCACGGCCAGCCGCCGCCGCACGGCGCCCGAGGACAGATCAAGCCGGCCCAGCGCCATGCCGGTGACCACGAACGTCATCCAGGTGATCGCCGGGTAGAAGCCGGTGAGCAGGAAGTCGAGCACGCCCACGCCGGAGAGGCGCGCGATCGGGTCGTAGGAGTCGATGGTGTTCACGATCGATTCGCTGAGCAGCGCCCGCAGGCAGTACGCCACCTGCGGCGCGATGAGCGCGAGCGCGACCGCGATGGTCGCGAGGGTCCTGGCCCGCAGCCGCAGCAGGGGCAGGGCCAGCAGGAAGTACACCGCGTAGAAGTTGATGACGACGCCGCCGCCGAAGTTGGTCATCGCCAGCGCGGTGCCCACCACGAGCAGGATCACGGCCCGGATCACGATCCTGGCCTTCGCCTGCCGGCCGGCCAGTCCGGTCTTCGGCTCCAGGCGGCCGGCGATCAGCACCAGCGAGAATCCGGCGAGGGTGGCGAACAGCGCCGAGGCCCGGCCGCTCGCCAGCCAGACGAACCAGGTGCCCGCGCCGTCGCCGGAGGTGGGGAAGGGATTGAAGGGGCCGACGTGCACGGCGAACATTCCGAACACGGCCACGGCACGGGCGAGGTCCACTCCGGCCAACCGTGCGGTCGACGAAGGGCGTTTCGTCGCTGTGGCGGACTCGGGTGCGGGTAAGGGCTGGGTAGGCGCCTTCTTGGCGCTTTCGATCTCGGTCACCGGGACAACCTTGCCGAGGCGGGGGCGGTCGACCATCCGCCGGGCTTCAGGAGGTCCCCCGCCGGTCGGCCGACCGGTCCCCTCCGATCGGCGGGGGCCCGGTCTCGGTCGTACAGGCACGCCTGTGGTGGTCGAGCTGGTCGCCGCGATGCCGCGGGTCGGCAGGCTCACCACGAGCCGGCAGTTCTTCCGCTCCGCCTGAAGGCCGAGCGGCGTCACTTCTCATCGATATTGATCACACAGGCGGGCGGCGGGGTGACGTCCGAACTCGCGTCGGAACGGCATCCGCGGGAAGCGACATACCCCGATGTGTCTTATCGGATGTGTCGGGCCAGTCCGGTCGCCCTGCCCATCAGCCATTCGAGCGGCCCTCGCTTTACGAAGCGGGACCAGAGGGTGGCGAGGACGGTGACGGACGCGATGAGGCCGAGCAGGATGTGCAGCGGCGGGACGGCCGATGTCTCGGTGTCCAGGAGCCAGATGGCGACGATGTGGTAGACGTACGCCGTCAGTGACATCGAGCCGACCGCTATGACGGGCTTGGCCAGGCGGCGCAGCCGGGGAAAGGCGTCCATGGCGGTCAGGCACGCGGTGATCACCAGGATCGCCACACCCGTGGCGGCCATGATGGACAGGGTCGCCTCGCTGTGCGGGGCTGAGGCCAGCATCCCGGCGGGGGTGTCGCCGAAGATGCCGATGCTGTCGGGCGACACGGACGACACGGACGACACGGACGACATGCCCGGCCCCTCTTCGGCTTTCCGGACGGCTTCGGCGGCACCGGGTACGAGACGCACCGCGAGCCAGGAGCCGCCGTAGCCGGTGACGGCGAGGGCGACGCCGGTGAGGGCGAGGCGCATCCGGACAGCCTTGGCAGCCAGGTCGCAGCGGGCGACAGCCATACCGGCGATCACGAACGGGACCCAGGTCAGGGCCGGATAACCGCCGGTGAAGAACAGTGAGACGGGGCCGTCGGCCTGGCCGTAGGAGAGGAACACGCGGCCGCCGACCACCGGCTTCAGCGCGTACAGCAGCTGCGGACCTACCAGGGCCCATCCTGCGGCGATCAACGCCAGTGGCTTGGCGCCCAGCCGGTACAGCGGCAGCACGAGCAGGAAGAACAGTCCGTAGAAAGCGAGGATCGGCACGACCGGGGTGCCCGTCAGGGTCAGGGCGGTGCCAAGGGCCAGCAGGATCACGGCCCTGATGATCACCTTGGCGACGGCCTGCCGGCCGGCCAGGCCGGTCTTCGGTGTACGGCGGCCGGTGATGAGGGCGACCGCGAAGCCGGCCAGGACGGCGAACAGGGCGGATGAGCGGCCTTGCGCCAGTTCCATCAGGAAGCCGATGACCCCGCCCTGGCTGGGGGCGGGGCCTACGTGGACCGCGTACATGCCGAAGACGGCCAGGCCGCGGGCCAGGTCCAGCCCTATCAGCCGGCCCACGCCGGGCGCGCCGGTCGAGGGCTCGCTGCGCTCGCGTTCGGGGGACGGCGCGTCGGCCGTAAGCGGCGGGGAGTCCGGGTGATGGGTCATGACCCTCAGGCTGGAGACCCGGGCCGATCATGGACTATCCGGCAGAAGGCTGCCGTGTCCCTGCCGAGTGGTGGGTGCTACCCCGCCGTGTGGCTGGAGCTGCCGCTCGCCGGGCCGCAAGAGCTCTACGTGGCTTTAGGGTCGAGTCGACATGGGCCGGACGGCATGAACGAAGGTGAGGCGGAGCGCGTGATCCGGGTAGTGGTGGTCGACGACGAGGCACTGGTCCGCTCGGGCTTCGAACTCATTCTGGGCGCGTCCGAGGACATCGAGGTCGTCGCGACCGCGAGCGGCGGCCACGCGGTGGAGGCCGTCCGGCGGGAGCGGCCGGACGTGGTGCTGCTGGACATCCGGATGCCGGACGTCGACGGGCTCACCGTCCTGCGCGAGCTGCGGACGATGCCGGATCCGCCGGTGGTGGCGATGCTGACCACGTTCGACGCCGACGAGTACATCCTGACCGCGCTGAACTCCGGCGCGGCCGGCTTCCTGCTCAAGGACACGGAGCCGGAGCAGCTTGCCCACCTGGTGCGGACCCTGGTCGCGGGCGGTGTGGTGCTGTCGCCCAAGGCGTCGCGGACGCTGGTGCACAGCCACCCCGGCACCGAGGCGGCCGTCGACGAGGAGGCCGCGCGGGTCCGGCTGCTCACCGCGCGGGAGCGCGACGTCCTCGTCCTGGTGGCGGAGGGGCTGTCGAACGCCGATATCGGGGCGCGTATCCACCTGGGGGCGGGCACGGTGAAGGACCACGTCAGCGCGATCCTCACGAAGCTGCGGGTGACGAGCCGGGTGCAGGCCGCGCTGCTGGCGCAGCGGGCCGGGCTGCTCGACGAGCGCCCGCGGTCGGAGGCCGGCCGATGAGCCGTGCACGTGCCGTGTGGCAGCGGGTTCCCGCGCCGGTCGTCGACATCGTCCTGGTGGCGGTGGCGGCCGTGGATGTGCTGGTGGTGGACATGTGGGAGCACACGCGTCCCGAGGTCACGCTGGCCGCGGTCGGCTGCGCCGCGTTGGCGTTCCGGCGCAGGTTCCCGCTCGGCGTCTTCCTGCTCACCCTGCCCATCGCGCTGATGCAGGATGTCGCCGTCGCTGTGCTCGCGGCGCTGTTCACGCTGGCCGAACGCTCCCGCAACCGCCGTCTCCTCGCGGTGTGCGTCGTCCTGGCCGCCGTCGCGAGCAGTACTCCGTGGCCCCTGGCCGAGGCGGACCGGACCATGACGCTGGTCTTCTTCGTGTACGGCCTGGCAACCAGCGTCGCCCCGGTCCTCTTCGGCCAGCTTCTCCAGGCACGACGGGACCTGGCGCGGCGGCTGGCCGAGGTCGAGGAGGCCAGGGAGCACGAGCGGACCCTGCACGCCCAGGCCGTGCTCGCCCGTGAACGCGCCCAGCTGGCCCGCGAGATGCACGACGTGGTCTCCCACCAGGTCAGCCTGATCGCCGTACGGGCCGGGGCGTTGCAGGTCGCCGCGCGGGACGCGGACGCCAAGGAGGCCGCCCGCACGATCCGTTCGCTGAGCGTCACCACCCTCGACGAGCTGCGCACCATGGTCACGCTGCTGCGCGCCTCCGGCGGCAAATCCACCGAGCTGACGCCGCAGCCCACCTTGGCCGACCTGCGCAAACTGGTCGAATCCAGCGGCACTCACACGGAGCTGACGGGTGAGCTGCCACCCACCGTGGGCACACCCGCCCAACGCGCCCTTTACCGCACGGTTCAGGAGGCGCTGACCAACGTCCGCAAGCACGCCCCCGGCGCCAACGCTCGCGTCGAGCTGTGGCAGGACGGGGACGGTATTGGAGTGACCGTCACCAACACCCCTCCCACGCGCCCCTCCCTCTCCTTGCCCGGTTCGCAGCAGGGCTTGGTCGGCCTGCGGGAACGGGCCGAGATCCTGCACGGCGCCCTGGACGCGGGCCCGACTGCTCAGGGCGGCTACCGGGTGCGGCTGAGGGTTCCCCTGAGCGCGGACTGACATGCTGTTCTGTCGGCTTGCGGCTTGCGGCTCACACGTGAGCCTCAACCGGCAGCGCACGACAGCCCTGATCGCCGCCTCACTTCAGCAGGGTGCTGACCAAGGCGACGGCCACCCCCAAGAGCGCGTCAGTACCGCCGATCCTGACGGCTCGTCCCCACGTACGGCCTGCGGCCCGGGAGGCGAGCAGGCCCCAGCCCAGGAGCAGGACGGTGTTGATTCCGAAGGCGACGTACTCGATGCCTGTGGAGTGCCACCAGCCAAGGCCCGCCCCCCACAGCAGCAGTGTGGTGGGCAACGCCGCCACTACCAGCGGCCATTCGGCGAGGACTGCGCGCACCACTCCCCGTATGCCGGGATGGCCCTGAGCATCGCGGTGAGCGATCTGGTGGGCGTATCCATGAGCCAGGGCCGAGGCAAGGGCGGTGAACAGGACCCACACGGCGTCGTCCATGCGCGCCGCCCGAGTCGGGGTGCGGTCTCCCGCTCCTCGGCACCGGACGCCTTCACCGTGCGAAACGCCCCGAGAGACCGCTCCAATCCGACGGAGATCTCCCCGACCGCCTTCTGCGACCCCTCGGTGGCCCGCGCGATCTGTGGCATCACCAGCGCGGCGGCCCCACCGACCAACACGATCACACCGAGCGTCACACCCAGCAGCACGACGTCCAGGAACGCCATCACCACGACCGCCGCGACGAAGGCCACCGCGCCGGTGGCCGCGGAGACGACCGCCTGGGTGCTGACCGCCCGCAGCAGCGTGGTGTCCGAAGTGACCCGGGACATCAGATCACCCGGCGGGATCCGCTCCCACTCCGAGATCCGCAACCGCACCAGCCGCCCCACAAGGGTGCGCCGCGCGGCCAGGACCACCGACTCCGCCGTCCGCTCCAGCACGTACGCGCCGAACGCCTCAACCGCCGTGCCCAGCACCACCAGCACGGTGAGCGCGATCAGGATCCCGGCGATGGTCTCACCGGAGGCCAGCCGGTCCACCAGCGCCTTCGTGGCCAGCGGCTGCAGCAGCCCCCCGGCGGCCCCGACCAGGGCGCACAACAGACCGAGGGCGACCGCCCACCGGTGCGGCCGCACATACGCGCCCAGTGCCTTGATCGTCTCCCGGGCGGACAGGGACGGCTCATCCGTCGTCGGAACGGATGCGGTGTTCACGAAGTTCCTTTCTTCTGCGGTGTCGCGGCGTCACAACCCGGTACGCGGGCCGAAGTGCCGGGGCAGTCCTCGCGCTCCTTGTGTCGGCGCGGTCTGTCATGCCTCCAGCCTTCAAGCCCGGCCGCCACGGGCCCATCCGGCAACCGTCGGGTCCACCCCCGCCAAGTGGCCGGACAACACCGCCCGTCCGGTCGCACCGGACCGACCGGTCAGGACGAGACTCCGCCTGTCGGCAGGGCGGTACCCGCCGATCGGCGGGGGAGAGCCCGAAGACTGCCGGATGGTCCGCCCCCGGACGTCCACGCGAGGTTCTCCGTATGACACAGACACAGCCGCCGCAGGAGACATCAGCTCCGCAGGAGAACTCGCCTCCGCCGCCCCAGACCTCCCCCGAGTCCCCGGCCTCGCCCGGTCCCTCGATGGGACGCCTCGTCGGGGTGGACCTGGCTCGCGCGCTGGCGGTGTTCGGCATGTACGTCGTGCACATCGGCCCCCCGCTTTCCGCCACGACTGGCGTCGGCAGCTGGATCCGATACATATCGGACGGTCACTCGTCGGTCCTGTTCGCCACCCTCGCCGGGTTCTCCCTGATGCTGCTCGCCGGCCGCCGCGAGCCCAAGACCGGCCAGGCGGGCCGGCAGGCGAGGGCCCGCATTGCGATCCGCGCCGTGATCCTGCTGGCGCTGGGCACCGTGATGGCGATGGAGTACGGGGGCGTGATCATCCTCGGCTTCTACGGCGTCTACTTCCTCCTCGCCCTGCCCCTGGTGCGACTGAGCGCCAGGACCCTCGCGATCATCGCGGCCGCGTTCGCCCTCGTCACACCGCAGCTGGCGTTCGTCCTCACCTCGCTGCTGACCCCGTCGGTCCAGCAGAGCATCAACACCTACGACCCGCTCCGTCACCTCAGCGAGGTCGGCGTCCTCGATCTGCTGCTCACCGGCTTCTACCCGGCGCTCACCTGGATGTCGTTCGTCCTCGCGGGCATGGCGCTGGGCCGCCTCGACCTCTCCTGCGGCACCATCCTGAAGCGCCTGGCCGCGCTCGGCGCCACCCTCACCGCGGCCGCCTACGGCATGTCCCTGCTGCTCGCCGGCAAGGGCGCGTTGCGGAGCCTCGCGGAAGACGGGCCGTCGTCCGGCGGCTCCGGTTCGATGCCCACCGGCAGCGGGTCGATGCCCGCTGATGCAGGGTCGTTCCCCGACATGTCCGCGTCGTTTCTCCTGAAGGCCGGGCCGCACAGCGGCACCACGTTCGACATCATCGGCAGCGTCGGAATCGCGATCCTCGTGATCGTGGGCGCGACGGTGGCGATGGACCGCCTGCCGCGACTGCGCCGCCTGGCCAAGCCGGTCATCGCCGTGGGCACCATGTCCCTGACCGCCTACGTCGGCCACTTCCTCGCACAGAGCGGGTTGTCCACGCCCGCCGGAACCGGCACCCAGCAGTCCTGGCTGCCCCTGATCATGTACGTCCTCGGAGCCATCCTGTTCGCCGCGATCTGGTCCCGCTTCTTCCGCCGCGGCCCCCTGGAGTACCTGCTCAACGCCGCCACCAAGCCTGCGAAGCACATCCGATGAGACCCGGGCCGGGGTGTGAACTTCCACACTCCACCCCGGCCCGGGCCGCTCATGGATCCAGCATCTGCCGCTGCTGCCCCAACGCCCATCCGGACAGGTGGTGCTGGAGCAGCCTCCGAACAACCCGCACTAGAAGATTTCGAGACCCTCTCATCAGCTGGGGAGAGGATCCTTGAACCGGGTGTACGCGTCCGTCCAGGACGCACTGGACGCAGGTTGGACACAGGGATCGGAAAAGACTGACAAGGGCTGGGAAGGACTGAGGCGCCAAACCTCGTCTGAGCTGGGAAAACGGCCAAGATGAGCATGGATCGACAAGGGTCGCCAAGATCCTCAAAGGACTCATAATCCGTCGGCCGTGGGTTCGAGTCCCACCCGCCCCACCACTCGCTACGCGAGGAGAAACCTTCTGACCAGCCAGTTTGCCGGTCGGGGCGAGCGTCTGAGGGGCCTGGCGACCCTGAAGCCCTGGGCGAGTCGTTCACCTGGACCGTGTTCCACCGAGACGCCCTCCAGTCCTTGGCGGCCGACTCGTACGCCGACTTCCTACGCCGTTCTCAAGAGGCCGAGAGGATGGCGAACCAGTTCTACCGAGCAGTACGTGAGGCAGCACGCCGCGAAGTCCCACTGCTCGCGGCGGGCAACGTGACGACCAAACAGGCTGCGAGAAATCTGGCTAGCAAGCTTGCGGCCAGTCACCAGCTGACCCATGTCATCTACCGCGACGGTGCTCGCGTTCCGGTCCGCGCCTGGGCTGAGGCCGCGACGCTCGCCAAGTCGGCCATCGCCTACAACGCCGGCACTCTCAACCGGACACGCCTGGCGGGAGTCACCATGGTCGAGGTCTTCGACGGGTCGGACTGCGGCTGGACTACGCACCAGGACCCCGACAAGGCCAACCGCACCATCCGCACGGTCGAGGAGGCAGCGGAGTGGCCAATCTCCCATCCACGCTGTCGCCGTGGTGGCTTTGTTCACGAGTTTGGGCAGCGTTTGTTCAGGACTTCGGGCAGCACCCGTGAAGGTGAGGTAATCGAACGAGGACGCCGACGCCCATGTCGTCACGGCTCGCTGAGGGCGCGAGCCCGACGGCCGGGCGGATGGCTCGGGTCAGGCGTTCTGCTTCTGCGGGTGCAGGTCGAGTGTGATGTGCAGGTCGAGCGCGTGCAGGAAGTCGGGGGCGTCAAAGATCTCGCCGGCGGAGACGACGCCCACGGTCTTGGTGCGGCCGGTCAGGACGCGCTCGAGGGCCTCGGAGACGAGGGGCGCGGTGACGGCGTAGATGTCCTGGCCGCTGGCCGTGGCCCGGCGTTCCGCTCCGCCGGAGCGGACGACGACGTCGACGAGGAAGGTCTGGTTCGAGCGCCCGCTCTCGTCGGTGGCGGTCGGGGCCGGCGTCTGGGGGGCGGCGACGTCTCGGGCCGCCTCGGCGGTCATGTAGGTGGTCACGTCGGGGATGGAGAGGTGCTGGGGGACGGTGACGACGTCCGCCATCGTGAACTCCCCGATCACCGGTCGGGGTCCCATCGGTTCTGGGAAGGTCCACTCCAGGGTGGGCGCGGCGTCGGTGCGGTGCTCCCACTGTCCGCCGCTGTAGCGCAGGCGGTGGTTGCCACGTCGCTCGCGGGAGACCGCGCCCGAGAGCCGGGTACCGGCGGTGGGGTGCCAGTTGCTGAGCGCATAGGCGATGTGTGCCTCGTCGGCCTCGGTCCAGTCGCCCATCGCCGCGGTGGCCAGTAGGTCGCCGAGGCCGCCGAAGAAGGCCATGGCTGGGACGATCACCGCTCCCGCGTCCCGGGCCCGCTCGCGGTAGTGGGCGAAGGTGTCGAGGTTGGCCTCAAGCTCGGCGGCCACGTCCAGGTAGGGGATCTTCGCGCGGAGCGCTGCCTCGATCACGGGGCCGGTGGTCGAGGCGAAGGGGCCGGCGCAGTTGATGACCGCCGCCGCTCCCGCCAGGGCCCAGTCCAGCGAGGCCGGGTCGTCGACCGACGCCACCCGGGCCTCCAGCCCGTGCTCCTGGGCCAGCTCCTCCAAGGTCTGCGCATTGCGCCCGGACAGCACCGGGACGAACCCACGCGCGGTCAGCTCCGCGACCACGAACCGCCCGGTGTGACCGTATGCGCCGAACACCGTCACCAGCTGACCTGACCCCATGAGGCTACTCCCGTGCACTCGAACGCCCGCTGCGAGGTCCATCCGCTGCGGCCTGACACCCACATCCTGTCCCTCCGGCAGCACCCCGCGCGAGCGTCGGAAACGACATGCCCCGTACAGTTTCGGACATGCCTGCTGTTGCGCTGGCCGTCACCGACGGCATGCTCCACTACGAACTGTCCGTGGCCGTCGAGGTCTTCGGAGCCGACCTAACCCACATCGTGGACCCCTGGTACGACTTCTCCCTCTGCGGAAGCGGTCCGGTGCACGTCGGCCGCTTCCGCCTGGAACCCGACCGCGGACTCGACCACCTCGCGCACGCGGACACAGTGATCGTCCCTGGCTGGGCCGACACCGACCGCGACCCGCCCGCCGAGCTGGTTGAGGCGGTGCGTGCGGCCCACGCGGCCGGTGCCCGCGTGGCTTCACTGTGCACGGGCGCCTTTGTCCTGGGCGCGGCAGGACTGCTCGACGGCAGGCGCGCCACCACACACTGGGCCCACACGCGGGAACTGGCCCGGCGCCACCCGGCGGCCACCGTCGATCCGGACGTCCTCTACGTCGACAACGGCGACGTCTTCACCTCCGCGGGCAAGGCCGCCGCCATGGACCTGTGCCTGCACCTGGTCCGCCTCGACCACGGCTCGGCCAACGCCAACAAGATCGCACGACGCCTGGTCATCCCACCCCACCGCGACGGCGGCCAGGCCCAGTTCATCGCCACCCCCCTCCCCGCCCCAGGCAACCACCCCCTGGGCGAGCTCTTCCCCTGGGCGCTCGAGCGGCTGGACCAGCCGCTGACCGTGGAGGACCTGGCCCGCCAGGCCCGCATGAGCTCACGCCACCTCGGCCGCCACTTCAAGCACCTCACCGGCACCACGCCACTGCAATGGCTCCACACCCAGCGCATTCGCCACGCCCAGGAACTGCTGGAGACCACCGACGCCACCGTGGACACCATCGCCGCGGCCACCGGCATGGGCACCGCCACCACCCTGCGCCGCCACTTCCACCGCAGCGTCGGCGTCCCGCCCGACACCTACCGCCGCACCTTCCGTCCCCAACTAAAGGCGTAGTTCCAAGGCTCCGGCGGCCAATCGAACAGCGCCAAGGCACGGTGCCGGGGATGTCTGTCAGCGGCGGCGCATACAGTTACGTGCAGTGGTACGTCCGCACTGTGACCACTGTCGGGTCCTGACGTCCCAGCCACCTCACCGCGGAGGCCTCTCGCGGACGCCCGGCCACCCGGCACGGGCCGATTCCCCCTTCTTGGGGACCGGCCCGGCGTGAGCACACTCCGGAACACCGGTTCCCGGAGAGCGAGAATCAGGCTCACAGCAGCGGTTCACCCGTCGCGGCACCACGAAGTTCTACTTCCTCAAGGCCATCGCCGCCAAGGACCTGATACCAACGCGTCCGGAGCTCGGTGGCACCAACGGCACGGACCTGTCCCCGGCAATCAGCGACATCGAGGGCTTCGCCGTCGAGAACACCCCCATCGACACACCGGACTTGGCGACCGAGTTCACCGGCAACATCCCCGGGGAGGACAAGGCCGACAACTCCAGCCTCACCTTCTACGAGGACAAGGTCGACAACGCTCTGGAGACGCTCCTCGCCAAGGGCGTCGAGGGATACGTGGTCATCCTCCGCAAGGGCGACATCCCGGGGTCGAAGTCCATGGACATCTTCCCGGTCCGCGTCGGCTCCCGGTCGAGCACGTACACGACCGCCTCCGAGCCGGCGAAGTTCAAGGTCAGCTTCAACGTGACCGGCAAGCCCGTCCAGGACGTGGCCGTCCCGGCCGTGGCCTGATCGGAGGGGGAGTCGCATGACCACGACCTTCGTTGAGCCGCCGGCCGAGGCCGTTGCCCGTGATCCTCACTGGGCGGCCAAGATGGCCCGTCTGCGGGCCCGTCAACTTCCCGAGCGCGCCGTGTCCTTCCTCGACGACCAGGACCTGAAGCAGCGCGTGACCGATGCGGCGCTGAGCATGGCCAAGGCCCGCACCAGCGCCGTTGGCAGGGCCTCCGAGATGGAGGTGCCAGCCGACGAGCGCGAGAGCTGGGCACTTGCTCAGCCGGATGTGCTGGCGGCCCAGGCCGCGCTGGACGGGGCCCGTCGTGCCTTGGCGGCCGGGACCCTCACGCTCACCTTCCGGGCCCTGCCGCGACCCGCCTGGGAGTAGCTGCTCCGCGAGCATGCCCCCACGGAGGAGCAAGCGGATCTCGGCCACGAGTACAACGTCGAGACCTTCCCCGCCGCCCTTGCGGACGCCAAGGCGCTGTTCACGGCCGCGCTGCTGGTCAATCAGACGACTGGTTATGCCCGTCCACACGGACGAGTCGGCGGTGACAGATGAGGGCTGCGGCTGTGCCGGCGAAGGCAAGGAAATGTTCTGCCTTGCGTTCGTAGCGGCGGTGGAGTCGGCGGCAGCCGGCGAGCCAGGAAACGGTCCTTTCAACAACCCATCGGTGGCGGCCGAGCCGCTGTGAGGACTCGATCCCTTTGCCGGATATGCGGTGGCGGATGCCGCGCTTGCGGAGCCATCGGCGCAGGTGGTCATAGTCGTAGCCCTTGTCGGCGTGCAGCTTCGCCGGGCGGCGGCGACGGGGTCCGTGGGGAGCACGAATGGGCGGGATGCCACGCACGAGCGGCTGAAGGCCCTGGCTGTCGTGCATGTTGGCAGCCGAGATGCCCAGCGACAGTGGGAGTCCGTTCCGGTCCGTGATCAGGTGGCTTTTCGATCCTTGAACTCGACTAAGCTCAGCTATACGTCTGGCCTGTGCAAACGGCCATCGAGGCTCTGCCCCGCCACCCGGGGCAGAGCCTCTGCGCGTTGGAAGGCGATTCCGCTGCGAGCGAGTTCATGGCCCACTCCTGAGCTGGGGCGATCGTCTCAGTACCCACCCCGGCTTGTCCTTCCGGGACTCGTTCGGGACGCCGGTTGGACACAAGGATCGGAAGAGGCCGACAAGCACTGAGAAGGAGTGACACCCCGAACCATCTATGACCTGCGAAAACGTCAAGTATGGGCGTTGATCGACAAGGGCCGCCAAGATCCTCAAAGGACTCATAATCCGTCGGCCGTGGGTTCGAGTCCCACCCGCCCCACCAGTGCAGGCTCCTGACCTGCGGAAACGTTCATTTTTGGGTATTGGAGTGTCAACTTCGCCTGAACGGACTGAATCCGCTGCTCGCGAGTTCGACAGTGTTGCCGCCAAAGAGCGTCCGAACTGGTCTGACCTGCACAGATGTCTCGGCTCGCGGCCCGGGAAGTCGCCGCAGGTGGCCTCTGTGAGTGGCTGGGAAGCCTAATTCGGGACGCTGGCAGGACGCGGGGAAACGGAAGGGGTCGCTCCGTCCCGGCGGAGGCGGTCACCGGCAGGTGGACCTTGGCCATGGTCAGGCTCACTGCCGGGTGCGCTCGTCGCCCTTGCGGTAAAGCACCAGGTGCTCGTGGAAGAGGACGCCGTCGCGGACGTCGCCGGTGGCGGTGAAGCCGGTGTCGTCGACGTAGTCGATGTGGTTGCCGGTGACGGTGTAGCTGCCGGTGTAGGCGCTCTGGCGGCTGCCGCGGGCTTCGTCGTAGCGGCCGTCGGGCAGCAGTTCCTGACGGATGTGTCCGTCGGCGGTCACCCACATCCCGACGTACGGGTGCGGGTCGCGGGGCGTGTCGTTGCTGGTCATGGCTCTACGATCGCCCCGGCGGCCGGTGGCAACCAGGCCGCCGTCTCCCCAGGTGAGGGCTTCCTGGGTGCCGCGTACCCAGCTTCGCGAGCGACGGGTCTCTTCATGCCGTGCGGCAGCGAAGCGTGCCGTCCTGGGCCTTCCCCATGGCCTCCGCGGTCGTAGGCGCCGGGACGGATCGTGGGTGCCGGACACCTGGGATAACGGCGACCTGGTTCCGAATCCGCCGCGCGACGAACCTGGTGGTCAGGCAGCCGCTGTAGCTGCCGAACTCTCGCCTCGGACCTGAACCGGCGCGCTCATTTCGCGCAGCGGGGACACCGATGAGGCGACTCCACCTAGGAGCACGCAATGACCATCACCGACACCGGCACTGTGCGTTGGAACCCCGAGGCCCTGAACGAGATCCTCTCGAACGACGAGGGGCGGCCCATCCTGTTCACCAACGCCCGCATTCTGACGATGGACCCGCTGATCGGGACCATGACCGGCGCCGACCTCCTGTTCGTCGGCTCCCTGCTCGTGGGCGTCGGCCCGGGCATCATCACAGCCGCGGGCGACGACAACGCCATCGTCGTCGACTGCACCGGACTGACCATCGCCCCCGCCGTCGTCGACACCGTCGCGCTGGTCGGCGGCCGTGGCCACCGCTCGGAGTACGTCGCGACGCTGACTCCGGGCAACACCCCCGACTTCCTGGCGGTGCCCGACGAACTCGCTGCCGACGTGCCGAACGCGGTGGCCATGCTCATGACCCGGCCGGAGCAGGTCCGGGCGCTCGTCGCGGCCGGCCGGCCGGTCCTGTGGTCCGGCACCGACGTCCCCGGCCGGGCCGCCGCGCCCGAGGCGGGCATTCCGGCTGCCGAGGATCTGACCGGCAGCCCGCGTGTCGGCGTGTGGATCGACAGAAACGGTTTCCTGCACCAGGAGCTCACCGCCGACGGCCGCTACGACGAGACCCGGGGCGGGCGCCCGCACGCCTACCAGGGCCGGTACTGGATCGACGGCGACCGCATCGACTACCTGGACGACCTCGGCTTCTGGGCCTACGGAGAGTTCCAGGGCGACGAACTGCACCACGCGGGCTACGTCATGAAGCTCGGCTGATCCTGCCCCGGTCAACGCCTCCCTGGTTCCGATCCTGGGTGCGCGGCACCTGGGGAAACCGCGGCCTGGTTGCCGCAGCGGGCACGGCCGAGGCTGGTGTTCGAGCACCTCGGCCGTCCCCCGGCGACCCAACTTCCCAGCCCTTGCCAGTAAACGGCCCAACCTCCCAGCCCTCTCCAGTAAACGGCCCAACCTCCCGGCCCTCTCCGCCGTACCGAAAGAAGACCTCTCATGAACGTCAACGACACCACCAGTGCCGCCGTGCTCGAAGAGCTCCGGCGCCGGCCCGCCGACCGGCGGCGCATCCTGTTCACCGGCGCGACCATCGTCACCATGGACCCCGACCTCGGCGTCATCGACGGCGGCGACCTCCTCGTCGAGGGCGACACCATCACGGCCGTCGGCCGCCACCTCGACGCGGGCGATGCCGTGGTCGTCGACGCCACCGGCACGATCCTCACCCCCGGCTTCGTCGACACCCACCGGCACGCCTGGGAGGCCCAGTTGCGCCGGATCATGCCGGACGTCGACGACCTCGGCGGTTACGTCATGGCCACCCTGGCCGGCTACGCCACCGTCTACCGGCCCGAGGACATGTACACAGGCACCAGACTGGCCGCGCTGACCGCGATCGACGGCGGCATCACGACCATGCTCGACTTCTCCCACAACTCCCGCACCCGCGAGCACTCCGACGCCGCCATCGAGGCCCTCGTCCACACCGGCATCCGCGGCGTGCACGCCTCCATGGGCCCGCACTTCGGCGAATGGGACCGGCAGTGGCCCGGCGATCTGACCCGCCTCAAGGACCGGTACTTCAGCAGCGACGACCAGTTGCTCACACTGCGCCTGGCGACCCTGGCCACCGACGAGATCGCCGGACCGGCACTCGCCTGCGGCCCCGAACTCGCCCGCACGGCCGAGGAGTTGGGCATCGGAGTGAGCGTGGACGCCGTCTTCGGCGCGTCCGGCTCCGAGGCGGTCCTGCGCTGGGCCAAGGACGGCATCCTCAGCCCCGACGTCACCCTCATCCACTCCACCGGACTGACCTCCCAGGCATGGAAGGCGATGGGAGAGACCGGCACCACCGTGGCCCTCGCCCCCACCTCCGACGCGCAGATCGGCCTGGAGACCGCGATCCCCGCCGTCGACGAGGCCCTCGCCGTCGGCATCCGCCCCGGACTGAGCATCGACGTCGAAGTCGCCCTGGCCAGCGACATGTTCACCCAGATGCGGGCCCTGCATGCCATCCAGCGGATGCGCGCGGTCAACGCCGCCTACGGCACCGACCAGCAGCCCTCCCGCATCACCACCCGCGACGTCCTCGACTTCGCCACCCTCCAGGGCGCTCGCACCAACGGCCTGGCCGCCGTCACCGGCTCACTCACCCCGGGCAAGAAGGCCGACCTGCTGGTCATCCAGGCCGAAGATCTCAACAACATGCCCCTCAACGACCCCATCGGCACGATCGTGCTCGGCTCCGACGCCCGCAACATCAGTGCCGTCCTCATCAACGGCGAGCCCCGTAAGTGGGACGGACAGGTCCTCGACGTCGACCTGACGGCCCTGCGCGGCGAGGTGCACGCCTCACGCGAGTACGTGCTCAACACTCCCGCCGCCTGAGCGCCCCTCCCCTCAACGTCCCCCGGCCGTCCCTCCACGGCCTGGGTGCCCCCGGCCGTCCCTCCACGGCCGGGGGCACCCACCGCATCCCTGCGACGCTCATCAGCCGATCGGGCCGCGCGCAGACACACGGGGCGGCAACCAGACGCCCCTCTCCTGGAGTTCCCATGTCCCACCCCGCTCCCACCCATTCCCCCCGGCACACAGCCGGGACCAGCACACCGGACCAACCACCGACCTGGGCGCCCGCCGCCCCGACCATCGCCCTGCTGACCGCACTCGGCGTCCTGATGGTCGGCCAGATGTACACCGTGCTGGCCCTGCTGCACCCCATGGCCACCGCACTGGGCACCACACCGGAGCAGGTCACCTGGACCGCGACGGCGTTCGGCTTCGCCTACGCCGGTGGATTCCTCCTCGCCGGTCCCCTCTCGGACCGCTACGGATCGCGTGCCGTGATCACCGCCGGGCTCGTGGCTGTCACCGTGGCTACTCTGGCGGTCAGCGTCGCCCCCGACCTGCCCACGGCCATCGCCCTGCGCGGCGTGCAGGGACTGGCTACCGCGACCTTCGCTCCGTCCGCGCTCTCCTACGCCGTGCACCACATCGCGCCGCAGCGCCGCGGCACCGCCCTGACCTGCGTCACCAGCGGCATGTTCGCGGCGGCCGTGCTGCTGCAGATCGGCGCCCAGGCCGTCGCGGCCGGGCTCGGGTGGCGCGCGGTCTTCCGGATCAGTGCCGCCCTGATGGCCCTGAGCCTGATCCCAGTGTGCCGCGTGCTGCGGCCCACTCTGCGCCAGGGCACCGGGGGTGGGTTGCGGCAGGCGTTTGCGGCGATGCCGCGGCTGCTGCGTCGGCCGCGCCTGGTCGCCCTGTATCTGTCGACCGTGGTCCTGATGTCGGCCTTCGTCGCCGTCTACACGGCGGTCGCCATCGCAGGCCCGTCCGGCATCGCCGGGAACTCTGTCTGAGTGAACCGCTGTTGCTGCTCGGCGCGGGCTTCCTTGTGGGACTGACACCGTCCTTCGCCTCGTTCGCGCTGTCCCCCGAGCCGCCATCGCGCTGCTCCTGATCCCGGTCAGGCGCCGGCTGCCGCGTCCCGAGCAGCGGGAGCGCCGTATCACCGCCCCTCAGCGCCTGCCGCTGGCGTGGGCGGGCATGCGAGGAGCCATTTCCCTGGCCGCGGTACTGACGGTGCCCGCCGCGACCGTCGAGGGACACCCCGTCCGGCAACGCGACGCCGTCGTGTTCATCACAACTCCCCGTCGCGTTCGGCGAGGAGGCAGGCTACGGCATCCCCGTCAGGGTGCGGAAGCTGGTCGGCCGCTCCGGCAGCAAAGAAAGAGAAGCAGGGAGACGACGCGATCGAGCCGACCGTGGACGAGCTGATCTCGGGCCCCTTCACGGCCTCCGGCCGGGGACAGCGCACCCGCCAACTCGACCTCGGCGACAGAGACACAGGACTTACCGACAGCACCGCCGACACCAGCAAGTACCGCATCTACGCGGACCAGACCGACGACGCTCCCGAGCAACATGCCCAGCCCCGGCTTGCCCCACGTTCTACCCGGAGTGCCCAAAGGCCGGTAGCCAGGGCTGAACCGGTGCCTGTGCCGGTGCGTGCACGCAAGGCCGTGGCCCGATGCTGAGCCCTCTGAGCGGTGCCCCGGTGTGCGTCCCGACCGTTGTGCGGTCGCCCGTCTCCGCCCACGCGTCATGGCGGGGGAGGAACAGCGTCACGCTGTTCCTCCCCCGCCATGACGGGACGGACTTCAGATGGCCTGGGCGGTGGGCATGATGGTGATCTCGGTGAGGTTGACGTGGCGCGGGACGGCGGCCATGAAGGCAACGGTTTCCGCGATGTCCGCGGACTGCAGACAGTCGATGTCGTGGATGAGATCGGCCATCAGCTTGGAGGCGTCGGGGTCGGTGACGTGGTCGGGGAGTTCGGTGTCGACCATGCCGGGTTCGATGGTGGCCACGCGGACCATCTTCGGGCCGAGTTCGACGCGGAGCAGCCGGGTGAGGTGGCTGATGTACGCCTTGGTGCCGGAGTAGATGGAGAACTTCGTCAGGATGCGGGTGGCCGCGATGGACGAGGTGTTGATCAGGTCGGCGGGCCTGCCCTGGGCGGCGGAGTCCGTCAGGTGGGGGAGGAACGCGGCGATGACGTTCATCAGGCCGCTGATGTTGAGGTCGATCTGGCGCTGCCAGTCGTCGACCTTGAGTTCCTCGATGCCGGAGATGAGCTGGACACCGGCGTTGTTGAACACAAGGTCGGCCTTGCCGAAGCGGGCGGCGACCTGGTCGGCGGCACTCTGGACGGCGGCGCGGTCGGTGACGTCGATGGCCAGGGCGAGCGCGGTGCCGCCGGCGGCCTCGATGGCCTTGACGACACCGTCCAGCTTGTCCTTGCGGCGGGCCAGGACGACCACGGTGGCACCGAGTTCGGCGAGGCGCTGGGCGGTGACGGCACCCATGCCGCTGGAGGCGCCGGAGACAACGGCGACACGGCCGGTCAGGGGCGTGCCGGTGAGCAGAGCAGCGGACATCACAAAACCTCAATCTCTTCGATCGGAAGGCTCGGAGGTGGAGAGAGTTGGTGCGGTGCCCGGCCGGCCAGCTGTTTCCGACCGGCCGGGCTGCTTGAGAGGGCTGCGGGCGCCCGAATGCGAGGGCGCCCGGAAGGGTGTCAGGCGGCGTCGTCGTGGGCGGTGGCGGCGGACTTCTCGCGCCACGGGGCGAGGTCGTCCTGCACCTGCTGGTACTTGACGTCCAGCCGCTCCAGGGTGTCGCGCCCTAGGTAGAGGTGGGTGGGCAGCTTTTCGGTGGAGGCGACCTCGACGATGAGCGCGGCGCCCTTGACGGGGTCACCGAGCTGGGCGTGGTTGGCCTTGTCGATCCAGTCCAGCGTCACGTGCGCGGGGGTGTCGTCGTAGTCGGCGATGCGGTCCGCGGCGACCGACAGGGAGCTGGCGTCGAGGAAGTCGGTGCGGAAGACGCCCGGCTCGACGACCATCGACTGGATCCCGAACGGCGCCATCTCGGCGGAGAGCGCCTCGCTGATGCCGGCGACGGCGAACTTCGACGCGCAGTACAGGCTGACACCGGGCTCGCCCTCGAAACCGGAGCGGGAACCGATGTGCACCAGCCGGCCCGAGCCCTGCTTGCGCATGACGGGCAGCACGGCGCGGGTGACGTTGATCAGGCCGAACACGTTGAGGTCGAACAGCGACCGGGCTTCCGTGTCGGTGATCTCCTCCAGCGCGCCGAGCAGGCCGCGGCCCGCGTTGTTCACCAGCACGTCGATGCCGCCGAACCGGTCCACGGCGGCCTCGACCGCCTGCGGGATGCTGTCGTTGTCCGTGACGTCCAGGGCGACCGCGAAGACCTTGTCCGAGTTCTTCAGATCGTCCGGGACGCGTTCCGGGTTCCGTACGGCGACCACGACATTGTTACCCCCTGCCAGAGCGGCGCGGGCGATTTCCGCACCGATTCCACGGGAGGCGCCGGTGACAAACCACGTAGCCATGGGGAAAACCTCTTTCGTCGCTTCCCCTATTTGGGGATTTCATGTTGACGTATTCGAGTGTGCCCGTCCGCTACGGAGCTATGAAGGCTGCGCTTTTCCTGGGAGTCCCACACCTAGGAAGACGAGGCGCACCTCCGGTGAAGCACCAAAGGCCGCGCAGCGGCCACCAGTGGGGCCACGACGCCCAGTCGCGGCAGCAAGCGGCTCAGCCGCGGACTGCGCCCTCCGGGACCGCAGCCGCCCGCCCCATCTGATCAGACGCACGCAGAAACAGCGGCTCATAGCGCGCAAGAGGCATACCGTTGGCCCCCTGGGAATTATGCGCAAACGGAAAGACCGGGAAGCGGTCGAAAAGCCGCACCCGAAGACGCGGAAAACGTGTGACTGTTGGCTCTCGTCCGCCGGAACCCGGCTAGGTACGGATTTCCGGCGATCTCCCGTCAGGAATTCCGGGGTAGGAGTGAGGAATGAGCGGCAGCAGTCCGGGTGGGGCGCGTGCCAGTCCCGCCGGCGTACACGCGTGTCCCGAGCGGGAGACGGTGTTCCGACGGCCTCCTGGTTCAGGCGCCGCGTCCGGGATTCTGCTGGTGAGGTACCTCGGGTGCGCTGAGGGAGCCCAGCAGGGCCAGACCGTCGGCGGAGGCTGAGCCCGGCTCGGCCTGCAGGATGATGAGCTGCTGTCCCGGGACGCTGCGGATGTTGAGGGCCTCGTGCCTCAACTCCAGGTCTCCCACGACGGAGTGGTGAATCTGCTTGACCTCATAGGGCGGGACCCGGGTGTACTCGCGTGCCCACAGCGAGCGGAACTCGCCGCTGCGCACCGACAGTTCACCGACCAGCTCCAGGATGCGAGGATCCTCCGGCGCGCTCGCGGCGGTCTGCTGAAGGTCGGCGACCGCACGATCACGGGCCCGCTCCGGGCTCCGGTAGAAGGTCTTCGCCGCGGGGTCCAGGAAGAGCATGCGCAGTACGTTGTCGTGCTGCGCGAAGTCGCGGTAGAGAGCGTCGGCCAAGGCGTTGGTGGCCAGCAAATCCTGGGCGTGGCCGATGATGAAGGCCGGAGTCCGGGTCCAGCTCTCGATCAGTTGCCGCAGGTGCGGGCGGACCCGCTCGACCCGGGAGGGAGACTTCGTGCGGCGGGCTGTCGGCTGGGCCAGATGGAACAGTTCCCTCTTGTCCTCGTCCCCGAGATGCAGTGCGCGGGCGATGGCCTCCAGCACCCTGTGCGAGGGGCCGAGTTCACGGCCCTGCTCCAGTCGGCTGTAGTAGCTCAGGCTGACACCTGCGAGTGTCGCGACCTCGTCCCGCCGCAGGCCGGGCACCCTTCGCCGGCCCGCGCCGGACAGTCCTGCCGCGGCAGGACTCAGGCGCTCTCTGCGGGAGCGGAGGAACTGACCCAGCCCTCCAACCGGGCCAGGGTGTGTGTTGTTGTCCATGCCGCCAAGGCTAGGCGGAGAACGCCAGGCAAAGGTCGGCCGACGGTGGGTGCGCTACACCCAGGATCACGGGCCCCCGGTGTGGAAGACACGCGGCGGACGCGGGAGTCCGCACGGGCGCATCGCGAGGGTGACGTCCGAGTCGCCAGGGCCCTCTCTGTCGTCCCCGGCCGACCGGCCCTGCCCGCCACGAGGCCGGAAAATCACACCAAACAAGACACGCAGCTACCCCGCGTGAAGGACTTTCGACCTGGCGTCATTGTGTGAAGCCCGAAGCTCCCGTCGGCTGAAAAACATCTAGTCTTGCCGCATGAGCAATGGGACACCTTTGGGTGATTTCCTCAGAGCCCGCCGAGAAGCCCTGAAGCCACACGACGTCGGTCTTCCCGAACACGGGCGGCGCCGGGTGCCGGGACTGCGCAGAGAGGAAGTCGCACTGCTCGCCGGAGTCAGCTCCGACTACTACATCAGGCTGGAACAAGGACGCGAGAACAGTCCCTCGCCGCAGGTCCTCGACGCCGTGGCGCAGGCGCTGAAACTGGACGCGGAGGCCGCCGACCATCTCAACTGCCTCTGCCTCACCGCCTCGCAACGCCCGCGCGACTGGGGAGAGACGGACGTCAGCCAGCAGTTGTTGCAGCTGATGGACGGATGGGACCACACTCCGGCCTTCGTCGTGGGCCCGGCCCTCGACATCATGGCGGCCAACTCCCTCGCCAGGGCCCTCCACGGCGGGTTCGGGAGGTTCGACAACCTCGCCCGTATGGTGTTCGTCGACCCCGCCGGGCGCGAGTTCTATCAGGAATGGGAGCGAGCCGCGCACTCCTGCGTCGCCGAGATCAGGGCCGCCTACGGCCACGACCCCGAATCGGCCCGCATCGCCGAAGTCGTGGCGGAACTGTCCGCCCAGAGCGAGGAGTTCGCCGGGATCTGGCAGATGCACGAGGTCAAGAGCAAATCCCAGGAAGGCAAGCACCTCAAACACCCCGAAGTCGGAGACCTGCACATCAAATTCGCGGCGTTCACCGTCAACGGAGCCCCGCACCAGCAACTGGTGGTCTATCAAGCCGAACCGGCCAGCCCGACAGCTGCCGCCTTCGAGACACTGAAGGTTATGGCCACCCAGCCGAAGCAGACCCCGGCGGCCGGTCCCGCGGCCGACCTCGCCGTCAACGAGCAGTCGTAGTGAGCATGAGCATGTGAGCCCCGTTGGAGGCTGGTCCTGCCGCACCCAGGAACAACGCGGCCTTCATAGCCGTGCGTCCGTCTGCCGACACTCGATGCGACAGACAGCACGCGCCGGCCGGCACGCCGACGCGCGGATCGCACGGGGCCAGGAGCAGACACGATCGCCGTCAAGGACCTTCAGCCCCACCCACTGGACCAGGTCCACCACCTCATCGAACCCGGCCCTGTCATCCTGGTCACCACCCAGCACCGCGGCACCCCCAACGTCATGACCAACGGGTTCAACATGATGGTGCGCCACCCCCGGCCGCTGGTCGCATGCACCATGGGCCCCTGGGACCACAACCACCAGGCCCTCGTCGAAACCGGCGAGGGCGTCATCTCGATCCCGACCGCGGACATGGCCGCCACCGTCGTCGACATCGGCAACTGCTCGGGCGCCGACGTGGACAAGTTCGCCGAGTTCGACTTGACCGCCGTAGCCGGAGCAGAAGTCCAGGCACCACTCGTGGCCGGATGCTTCGCCAACATCGAATGCAAGGTCGCCGACAGCAGTCTCGTCGCCCCCTACAACCTCTTCCTGCGGGAGCCCGTCAGGGCCTGGACCGACCGCTCACAGACCCAACCACAACTCTTCCACCACCGCGGAGACGGAACCTTCACACTCGACGGACCGACCATCGACTTGAAGGAACGCATGACCAAGTGGCAGTACCTCCTGTAAGCGAGCCCGAACCGGCGCGGCAGGGCTGGGAGAAAGCCCGGGGGCCAGGGAACTGTTCGGTGACGAGCAGGGCGCGCCGACCAGCACGTCTTGACCTCTCTGGCAGCCGACAACTGGCTTGGATTGCTCCTGCAGCGGCTGACCGCACTTGAACTCGACTAGGCTCTGCGTAGACGTCTGGCCTGCGGTAACGGCCATCGAGGCGCTGCCCCGGCACCCGGGGTGGAGCCTCTGCGCATTCGAAGGTGAATCCGCTGCGGACGGGTTCGAGGCTCCTCTCCGAGCTGGAACAACCCACTCAGGAGCCCCGTGCCCTTGTCCCTCCAGGACGCATTCGGGACGCGTTCGGGACACAAGGACAGGAACAGACTGACAAGAGCTGAGAAGCTCCGACCATGTTCACCCCTTCTGACCAGCGAAAACGTCATGGATCGGCAAGGATCGGCAAGGGCCGCCAAGATCCTCAAAGGACTCATGATCCGTCGGCCGTGGGTTCGAGTCCCACCCGCCCCACTTGTGCAGGTATCTGACCTGCGGAAACGTTCATTTTCGGGTGTCGGAGCATCAACTTTGCCTGAACGGACTGAATCCGCTGCTCGTGGGTTTGGGGTCCGGCGGTGGTCGTGGTAGCTCCAACCCCTCTGACCTGCGGCGGAGTAGATGATCGAGGGTGCCGCTCGGGATACGGGCGGCTGTCTTGAGGCCGAGGATAAAACCCAGGGTCCGTACAGGGGCCGGGACGGCGCGGTCGTGTCCAGTCGACGGTGTCTACGGGGCGATTCGGTGTCCCATTTGCCGGTTGTGCGGCAGGGGCTGCCATCGCGCTGTGGAGACACTGTCGCCCTCGCGTTGTTCGATCTGCGATGACGTCCAGGGGTGGGGAATGGTGAAGGCGACGGGAGCGCAGTGGGAGTGGGCCCCGCAGCGGCGGCCACAGACGGCCTGCCGCTGTTTCCCTCCCTCGCCCCCGCACTGTTTTCCAGGGCAGGTACAGGCCCCCCGAGAACGAACCTCAGAAGATCAACGAAGCCCTCCCCCGCCACGTCACACCACACCCGTCGCCTTCTGCAGCCGGCTCGCGTTCCTGGGCGAGGCCAGGAAGATCACCGCCCGATGCGGCAGCGTGATCAGCGGGCATGCTCGGGCCCCGAGCTGCACCGGCTTTCCTGGGCAAGTCAGCGTGTCGAGCCAGGGAACCCGCTGACGGCAGGGCCTCAGGTCGCCCTCGCCTGCCCGGCGACGGGCCAGGAGAAGAAGAGGAGCAGACAGGTGTCGCCTGGTGACCATCAGGTGACCGCTGTCCGTCAGGTGATTTGCGGGGTCAGAGGAAATGATTGGGGAGCGTCACTGCAAGCAACCAGCAGCCGACGCACCGCGCGAAGAACCCCGACCGCACCGGAAGGAATCTCACGCCATGACTGTGACCGCGCCCAAGGCTCCGACTGCACCAGGGGTGCGGTCCTGGTGGGGAATCCCGTACGCCACCGCCGAGCGGTACCGCCGCCCCGTGGTCGCGGATTTCGATCCGGACCGCCCCTATGACCGCAAGGGCGTCGTCTCCGTCCAGCCCGACAGCGGTGACTGGCTCGAAGCGGACAGCGGGACGGGCGAGGACTGCCTGAACCTGAACGTGTGGGCCCCCGAGCAGCCGGCCGGGAAGACGCTGCCGGTGGCCGTGTACATCCATGGCGGCGGATTCGAGTTCGGCGCGAACACGCAGACCACTTCGAACGCCGCCGGTCTCGCCGCGACGGGACGCGTGGTGAGCGTGTCGGTCAACTACCGGCTCGGCGCGCTGGGCGCCCTCTCGCTCTCGCAGTACGGCGGGCGGCTCGCCGAGGCCAGCAACCTGGGCCTGCAGGACGTCATCGCCTCCCTCACCTGGATCAAGCAGAACATCGCCCACTTCGGTGGCGACCCCGACGACGTCACCGTCTTCGGCCACAGCGCCGGCGCCTACTCCACCCTCGGGCTGCTCGGGGCCTCCTCCGCGGATGGTCTGTACCGGCGGCTGGCCGGGTTCTCCGGCGCGCCCTCGCGTCTCGTCCCGGCCTGGTGGGCCGAGGAACTCGCGGAGCGGTTCGTCACGGAACTCGGTGTCGCGGGCAACCCCGACAAGCTGATCGATCTCGACGCGGCCTCCCTGGTGGCCGCCCTGCGCAAGGTCTGTCCGACGGATCTCGGAGTCCGTGGCGGGATGGACAACCAGAGCCTCGGCGTCGTCCTGGACGCCGAACAGCCCGGCGGGGTGCTGCACGCCCACCCCCTGGAAGTCCTGGCCTCGGGCTCGCACCGGGACATCGACGTCCTCCTGAGCACGGCCAGTGACGAGATGGGCTGGTGGGTGGCGAACGACCTCGACCGGTTCGACCCGCATGCCGTCGACCGCGTCACCGACGAATTCGCGGGGTGGCGCATTCCCCGCTCCCGCGCCAAGAGGATCGTCGACACCTACGACAAGGGCGGCCGCACCCCTGCCGAGGTCCGCGCCGCGTCCCTGACGGACTACATTTTCACGCTCCCCGCCGCCCGCGGTGCTCTGGCCCACGCCGCCGCGGGCGGCAACGCCCATCTCCTCATGATCGGGCCCGCCGAGGGTGCGCCCGCCGTGCACGGCACCGAGATGTACGCCCTGGTCGGCCAGGAACAGCCGGGCCGCAGCCCTGAACAGGCCGACCGTGACACGCGTATCCGCGACATCGTCCTCGACTTCGTCACCGGCGGGCAGACCCGCCTGTGGCCCGCCGTCACGGACCGGCCCACCTCGGGAAGTGTCGGCAACCCTCCCTACGAGCCCAGCGCCCACTACCAGGCGGTCCTCGACCTGTTCGAGAACATCGCCCGCCCCTGACGGTCACCGGGCGATCCGGAACAGCGCACCAGGGGGTGAACAGAGTTAGGAGCTCGACATGAGCCAACCGACAGCAGTCGGCGACGCCGCACCGGCGACGATGCGGGCCGTCGTCGTCACCCGGCCCGGCGGCCTCGACGCACTGGAGATCAAGGATGTGCCGGTGCCCGTACGCAAGCCCGGCTGGGTGCGGATCAGGGTGAAGGCGTTCGGCGTCAACGAGTCCGAGGTCACCACCCGCAAGGGCGAGTCGGACGCGGTGGTCACCTACCCGCGTGTGCCCGGCATCGAGGGCGTCGGCGTGGTCAGTGAGGCCGACGAGGACAGCGGGCTGCGGCCGGGACAGCAGGTGGCCACGATGATGGGCGGCATGGGCCGCTCGTACGACGGCGCGTACGCCCAGTACGTGACCGTCCCCGCGGCGCAGGTCATCCCGTTTGAGACCGGCCTGCCGTGGGAGGTCGTCGGTGCGCTGCCAGAGATGTTCCAGACCGCCTACGGATCGCTGACCATCGGCCTGGACCTCAAGGCCGGGCAGACGCTGCTGATCCGCGGCGGCACCTCCACGGTCGGGCTGAGCACGGCCACGATCGCGAAGGACCTCGGAGCCACCGTGCTGTCCACCACCCGCAGCCCGGAGAGGGCCGGGGGACTGTTGGCCGCGGGCGTCGACCATCCCCTCGTCGACAGCGGCACCATCGCCGACCAGGTGCGCGAACTGATGCCGGACGGTGTCGACGCCGCACTGGAGTTGGTGGGCTGCTCGGTCCTCGCCGACACCTTCCGCACCGTCCGCCGGCACGGCACGGTCTGCTTCACCGGAGCCCTGGCGGGCCAGTGGACGATCCCCGATTTCACCCCGTTCATGATCCCGGGCGGGGTGCGGCTGACGTCCTACGGCGGTCAGGCCGCCGACCTCCCGGCCGACGTCTTCGCCCGCCAGCTCCAGGCCATCGCCGAAGGACGCCTCAAAGTCCCGGTCGCGAAGGTCTACCACGGCCTGGAACAGGTCCGTGACGCCCAGGCCGACGTCGAGTCCGGCACCACGCCGGGCAAGCACGTCGTCGTCCTGGAGGGCTGAGACCTGGGCAACCGAGAGACGACAACCAACCACCCCCGATGCGCGACGGTCGACAACGGTCGGCCACAGCATCCGTAAGAGGAACTGGCAGAGGAACTGATAGGGGACGGCCGTGGCCGTGCCGGGCAAATGGCCGACCAGCTCCAGCCCCGATGAACATGGCGTACGTGTCGGCCGCCGACGATCACTCCAACAACACCCCAGAGGGCAGAACCCATATGAGAATCCGACTGACCGCCGGAGAAACCGTCCTCAACGCAACCCTCGACGACAACGCGACGGCACGCGACTTTGCCGCACTGCTTCCGCTGACGCTGCAGATGAACGACCTGCTCAAGCGCGAGAAGTACGGTCACCTGCCCCGGTCTCTCATCGCAGGAGGCGAGCCGCGGTCCAGCTACGAGATCGGCAACATCGCCTACTGGTCACCCGGTCCCGACATCGCCATCTTCTATGACCACGACGGCCAGTCCATCCCCGACCCCGGCATCATCATCCTGGGCGAAATCGACTCGGGGGCCGATGCCTTCAAGAAGTACGACGGCACGGTCGACGTCACCATCGAGGCCGTCGACTGAGACCCAGCCGGAAACCACCGAGATCGTCAACCAAGGAGAGGAGGGGGGACGGTCGTGGCCTCGCCGGCCGCGAAGGCGGCCGGGGTGAGACCGGTGCGGTCGCGGAAGAAGCGGCCGAAGTTCGCGGGGTCGGTGAAGCCGAGGTGGACGGCCACAGTCCGGGCATCCCACCGGGCACCTTCGAGCAGGCGCCGGGCTTCCAGGAGGCGCCGCTCGTCGACGAGTTCACGTACCCCTTTGCCGGTGGCGTCCCGGGCGGCACGGCTCAGGGTGCGGACCGAACAGCCGAGCAACTCGGCGTAATCCGCGGCTTGGTGCAGTTCGCGGAAGTGCAGCTCCAAGGCGTCCAGGAAGCGTCCGTACCTGTCGCCACGGCCGGTGCCGGCCGTGGCCGTGCCGATGGGGGCGATGCCCGGGGAGTTGGCCAGGCGCAGCAGCAGCGATTCGAGCAGGCTGCGCCGCAGGGCGTGGTGGATGTCGAGGGGGCGGCGCCCCAGTGCGCGGTGTTCGTCCAGGAGCTGGAGTGCCGTCTGCTGGAGCCAGGCAGTGTCGTCGGGGTGCGGGCTGAGCACGGCAGGGGCCTCGTGCGCGGTGAGCGGGGCCAGGAGACGGGCGAGGTCGGGCCGCAGCACGTCCGGTTCGAACAGGATGAACGGGCCGCGGGCCGCGCCGGGCGGATGCCAGCACTGCGCGTGCCCGGGACGCACCCACAGCCACTGGCCGGGGGCGACGGTCCGCGTGACGTGGTCGACGTCGTGCCGCAACTCACCCTCGGTGACCAGGATCAGGTAGTGGAAGGTGGCGCGGCCCGGACGGGGCGGGCTCCACGGCCAGTCGTCGTGCTGGGCGAAGAAATCCTCGACGGTACTCACCTCAAGGCCGTACGGAGTACCGACCGGGGGCTGGAAACCGTACAGCGGAACCGCAGCTGGTCCGGCCTGCCTGCTCGGCCCCGAGTGTCGCTTGTCGACCATCACGTGTCCGCAGCCTACCGCCCTTCCAGTCGGCTTCGGCGGAAGGATGGGACGTGCCACCGCGCCCGCGCGGCGCGCCCTCCGCCTCCTTCGATGCCACAGTCCGTCACCACCTGAGAAGGCTCACCACCCATGAACGGATCGGCCCTGCACAAGACCGCCGCCGACTGCGCGGAGGAACACCCCGGAGCCCAGCTGGAGCATCCCTTCGGCCCCGACTGGGAGGTCTACAAGGTACGCGGCAAGGTGTTCATGCTGATGACCGAAGTCCCGGGGCGTCCCGTCGTGATCCTCAAGGCGGACCCCGGCGAGGCCCACGCCCTGCGGGAGCAGTACAGCCACATCACCCCCGGCTACCACATGAACAAGAAGCACTGGATCACCCTGGAGAGCGGAGAAGGCGTCGACAAGAAGCTGGTCGAGGAGCTCGTCACGGACTCCTACCGGCTCGTCGTCGCCCATCTGCCCAGGGCCGAGCGGCCTGTAGACCCGCACACCTACGGCACCAGCACGAGGGCGGCCCGGTGAGCGCGGCCGGTGACCGGCTCCAGGACACCGCCCGCCAGGCGGCACTGGCCCTCCCTGACGTCAGCCACGGCTACCCCTTCACCCCGGGACTCGACGTGTACAAGGTCGCGGGCAAGGTGTTCCTGATCGTCACCGACGACCCGGACGATCAAATCATCACGGTCAAGTGCGAACCCGAACACGCCCGCGCACACGTACGCCGCTACGCCTCGATCACACCGGGCCGCTTTCTCGACAAACGCCACTGGATCTCGCTCGGTCCTGGACCCGGCATCACCGAGCGGCTGGTCACCGGCGCGGTCGAGGATTCCTACGACCTGGTCGCCGAGCGGCTGCCGCGACGCGGCCGCCCCGGTGCCCGATGAGCGCCGCGAGCTTCCCCGCGAACGACTGAGCCCTCGCTCGTCAGCGTCCCGTGAAAGGGCTCGCCGTCCGCACACGCCCGCCTGCGACCCACAAAGCTGGAAGGCATCGTCGGGCAGGACCACCTCCTGGCCGTAGACGCTGCTGCCAGGCCCGCACGGTCGCCAGCAGCGCCTCAGCTCCACCATCCTGCGGGGCCCCCGGCGGTCGGGAAGACCACCCTCGCCCGGCTCCTCGGGGACGGCAGCGAAATGGCCTTCGAGCCGGTGCCGGCCACCCTCTCCGGCGTGGCCGAACCACTCCAGACCATCGATGGTAAGTGGACCGACTTGCCTAAATGATGGTGCGGGAGCTACCTTCAGGTGGTGAGTCCATCGACTTACCTTCGACTCGGCAAGGAACAATCGACATGAATCGTCTTGCGGGCAAGCGCGCCCTCATCACCGGCGGCACGAGTGGGATCGGTCTGGAGACCGCGCAGCGTTTTATCGCGGAGGGGGCCGATGTGCTGGTCACGGGGGTCACCCCGGCCAGCATCGACAAGGCGCGGCGGATCCTCGGGGACAAGGTGCCGGTGGTGCAGGCCGATGCGCGCGATCTCGATGCGCAGCGCGGCCTGGCGGAGCGGGTGCGTGAGCATTTCGGGGAGCTGGACGTGGCGTTCCTGAACGCCGGCGTCTCGGACTGGAGGCCGTTCGAGGACCACACGGAGGACAGTTTCGACCGGCTCTTCGACATCAACGTCAAGAGCGTCTTCTTTCTCACGCAGGCCCTGGTGCCCGTGCTGGCCAACCCGTCCTCGGTCATCCTCAACGCGTCCAACAGCGCGCACGGCGGCTACGGGCAGTCGAACGCCTACGCCGCGACGAAGGCGGCTGTCGGCTCCCTGATGCGGTCGTGGAACGCGGACCTTCTCAGGTCGCACGGCATCCGGTTCAACGCGGTCAGTCCCGGCCCGGTGGACACTCCGCTGTATTCGAAGCTCGGGATCGAGGATCCCGCGCAGCAGTCGGCGGTTCTGGAGGCGATCAGCTCCGGCATTCCCCTGGGGCGCATGGGTCTGCCCGAGGAGGTCGCGGAAGCCGTCGTGTACCTGGCCTCCGATGTCTCCGCCTTCGCTGTGGGCCAGGACCTTATCCTGGACGGTGGCCAGACCGTTCTCTGACAGCGAGGATGCGGCTGGGAGACGGGCGAGGGGCGTGGGTATGTCGGTGGCGGACCGTGACCGAGCGGAAACCGGTGGCGATACGTGTCAGGCCGGGTATCACGCGCAGATCAAAGCGGAGAACCGCGCGCGCATCATCCGCGCCGCCCGCGACCTCTTCCTCGCCCGGGGATACGACAAGACTTCCCTGGCCCAGATCGCCAGGGAGGCCCGCGTCTCCACCGGCACCCTCTTCAAGCGGTACCCCTCCAAGGCCGCGCTGTTCGCGGCCGTTACCTCCGAGCAGTGGCAGCTGGATGTGCAGTACGCCGAACCGCCCCCGCCCGGTGATCCCCGGTACGGTCTGGACCACATCGGCCGCGACTACGCCTGCCTGGTCTCGCGGCCCGGCACGGCGGCGCTGTGCCGCCTCATCATCACCGAACTTCCCCAGATGCCGGAACTCGCCGACATCGTCGGCACCGGCTTCGCCATCGACCGCGGACCCTTCTTCGACCGGCTCCGCGACTACCTGGACGCCGAAGCGCAGGCCGGCACGCTCGACTTCCGTTCGGCCGACGGACAGACCCAGCCGGCATCCGCAGTGGCCGAACAGTTCCTCGGCATGATCTGCGGCCAGCTCCTGTGGCCTCAACTCGTACGGACCGACTTCGTCCCGCCCGACCCCACCGACACCACGATCGTGGACGAAGCCGTCGCCCTCATGCTCACCCGCTATCGCACCGGATCCTGAACCCCGGATCACCAGTTCACGCTGCCAGGACCCCGATACGTCGCTGCGTCGGCACCCGACGTAGCCGGTCCCGGTTCAGCCTGTGCCTCGGCTCCTGCGCTGACAAGCTCTCCGCGAGGGCCCTCGCGTCGGACTCCAGCACTGCCCGGCCAAATGTCGGGGACGATTCCTGCAGCACCCTCGCTGCTTACGTCAAGGCGCTCGGCGGCAAGTTGAAGATCGTCGCTGACTTCGGTGATGAGAGCTACGTACTGGGCTGACCCGATCGACGCGCCGCTACCCAGGTCGATGGACAGTCCGGTGGGCGGGATCGCCTCGTGACGTCAGGGATGATGCTCCACCCCGGTGGCCTGGAATGGAGCATCATCGCGTCGGTAAGGGACTCCGCTGCGCGAAGGGTTCCAGCCCCTCGGCTGAACAGGGCGGACGCGGCTGCTGCTGGGGCAAGTGTCCAACTCATCGACCCCTAGGGGCCATTGAGGGGCCACAAGGACAGGAACAGACCGACAAGCACTGCACAGGGCTGACATAGATCAGCACGCCTGGCCTGCAAGAACGGTGTGAATCGGCACTGATCGGCAAGGATCGCCATGATCCTCAATGGACTCATGATCCGTCGGCCGTGGGTTCGAGTCCCACCCGCCCCACCACTCGCTACGCGGGCAGAAACCTTCTGACCAGCAACTTTTCTGGCTGGCAAGTGAGTCGAGGGATGCTGACGGCGCGTTTTAAGGCGCGCTTCATGATCGGCAGGACAGATTCGGGACGCCGATTCCGGTCAAGTCGGACATGGGGTCCATGGAGTGATTCGCATGAGGTGAGGCGCCCCTGCTGACCGCCCTGGACCGGGAAACGGTTCGGATGGAAATGCCTCCACAACCTGCACACCCCCTTGAATGGCCTGTCTGTGATCGGTGGCTGTATTCAATGTCGGCGATGTATCGTGATTGCATACATCGTGGATGTTGGAGGTGTCCGGTGTCCGTCACGCAGATTGATCTCGACGACGAGGCCCTGGCCGAGGCTATGCGGCTCATGGGTGCCACGACGAAGAAGGAGACGGTGAACGCGGCTCTTCGGGACTACGTGGCACGGATCAAGAGGCTGGAGGCCGCGGAGAAGCTGACCGCGCGAGGTGCGCGTGGCGAGTTCGAGCAGGCCGCAGCGGCGCATGACGCCGAGAAGCGTGCGCGACGCGAGGCCTTCGAGTGATCACGTACCTGGTGGACACCTCGGCTCTGTGGCACCTGTTCCGCACCCCGGGTGCGCTGCGCCCCTGGGAGGGACACATCGCCGCCGGGGTGTTCCACCTCTGCGAGCCGACGCGGACCGAATTCCTCTACTCGGCAACCAGCCCGTCTCACCGAGACGAGCTGGCAGAAGAACTGGACGCGCTCTGCCTGCTCTCTCCGGTTCCGAAGAACGCCTGGCGTTGGGTCGACACCGCCCAGTACAAGCTGACCCAGCGGGGCCAGCATCGGGCGGCTGGAGCGATCGACCTGTTGGTGTGCGCGACTGCTGTGCACCATGGGCACACTGTTCTCCACGTGGATAATGACTTCGCGACAGTGGCCGGAGTCCTCAAGGAAGTTCAGCAGCGAGACGCACGAGTCTGATCACCCTGCGTGCCCGGGGCCGACTAACGGGTGCCGCCACCCGGTACAGCCCGACTGAGTTATCCCCGCATACGCGGGACCCATACCTCGGGATGTCGTGCGCGTTCTTGCCGCCGCGGGTGTAGCCGGCAGCGGTGGTGATGACGGCATCGGCGCCGTTCATGGCGGCGACGAGCGAGTCGAGGTCGAGCATGTCGCCGCGGGCGATCTCGACACCCCGGTTTTCGAGCCTGCTCGCGTCGGTGGTCGGCCGGACCAGGGCGCGGACTGGTGGGCGGGGTAATGGTGGTCGCGGGAGGCGGGCGCCGTCGGCCCGGGTCGCTCAGGGGGGTTGGCCTGTGGTGGGCGGATCCGCGGCGCGGGTCACCGGCGGCCTGCAGGAGCTCGCGGGGGTCGAAGGCGGCCCGGACGCGGGTGATGCGGCCAACCTTCATGCGGGCCGGACGGCGACGGGGAAGGGCTCGCAGGCCCCGCGGGTGTCGCCCTGGCCCCGAATGAGTTCCGTCCTGCCTCCACCGGGACAGCTCGCGCTTGCCCCTCACACTGAGGCCCGTTCACCCCGGTTCTCCCCGAGGTACGGGAGTGAACGGGCGGGTTCCGCCACATCCGCCGGCTCGGCTCGCCGGGTCTTCTTCCGACAGTCGGGGAGCCTGGCTCCGTTCAGCATGGGCCTTCATGGGTCGAGTGCGCTGCGGCACTGTCGCCTTCGCGGGAGCGCCGGAAACGATTCGCCCCCCAGGCCGGAACCGGGGTGCAGGCCGAGGGGAGTTACTCGGACTCTCCCGCCGCAACGTCACGGCTGTTGATCGCGTCGGTGATGGCGTAGGCGATACGGACGAAGGACTCTGCCTGCTGCGCCGACAGGTCCCGCGCGGAGGTCTCCTCCAGGGCCCGCCACATGGCAGCGATGGGCTCGCGCAAGGCACGGCCCCTGTCGGTGAGGTGGACGACCATGACGCGCCGGTCGTGTTCGGCCGGCTCGCGCACGAGCAGGCCGGCGTCCTGCATGCGGCGCAGGGACTTGGAGACGGTGGAGTGGTCCAGGCCGACGCTTTCGAGCAGTTCGGACTGGGTCTGGCCGTCCCGGTCGAGAAGTTGCATCAGCAGCAGTTCCTGTCCGGGATGCAGGTCCATCTCGCGGAGCATGGCGGCGGCGCGGGCGCGGTGAGCGCGGGCGAGCTGGAAGATCGCGTAGCTCATCGGCCCCTCGCCGGCCGTGGAGGGGGTGCGGTGTGTGGGGGCGGGCATCGGTTCCTCAGACGGTGTGGGTGGGGTAGTCGGTGTAGCCGGCCACTCCGCCGCCGTAGAAGGTCGCCGGGTCGGGGGTGTTCAGCGGCGCGTCAGAGCGTAGCCGCTCGACCAGGTCCGGGTTGGCGAGCGCGAGGGCACCGACGGAGACAAGGTCGGCCGTGCCGTTGTCGACGTCCTTGGCGCGGGTGGGCAGGTCGGTGCCGGCCCGGTTGAGGATCAGCGTGGTCGGCCACAGCGCGCGCAGGGTGCCCAGCAGCTCCTCGTCGCCCGCGTGGAGGATGTGGAGGTAGGCGAGGCCGAGCGGGCTGAGGGCGCGCAGGAGCGCCGGATACAGCTCGGCGGTGTCGGACTCGGCGATGTCGTTGTAGGGGTTGCCGGGGGAGATGCGCAGGCCGGTGCGGTCGGCGCCGATCTCGTCGGCCACGGCAGCGGCGACCTCGACGGCGAAGCGGATGCGGTTGTCGATGGAGCCGCCGTAGCGGTCGGTGCGCTGGTTGGTGTTGTCGGCGAGGAACTGGTGCACGAGGTAGCCGTTGGCGCCGTGGATCTCCACGCCGTCGGCGCCTGCCGCGACGGCGGCCGCTGCGGCGCGGCGGAAGTCGTCGACGGTCGCCACGACCTCCTGCGTCGACAGCGCACGGGGCGCCGGCATCTCCTGGGGCCCGGACGCGGTGAACATCGCGCCCTGCGGCTGGATCGCCGATGGGGCGACCGGCTGACGGCCGTGAGGGGTGTTGTCAGGGTGGGAGATGCGTCCGGTGTGCATCAGCTGGATGACGATCCGGCCGCCGGCCGCGTGCACGGCGTCGGTGACCTTGCGCCACCCGGCGATCTGATCGTCATTGTGGATGCCGGGGGTGAGGAGGTAGCCCTGGCCATCGGTGGAGGGCTGGGTCCCCTCGGTGATGATGAGCGCGTGCGAGGCCCGCTGGGCGTAGTACTCGGCGTTGAGCTCGGTCGGTATGCCTTCAGGCGTGGAGCGGTCACGGGTCATGGGGGCCATGACCAGGCGGTGCGGGAGGGAGATGTCGCCGACGGTGGTCGGCGTCCAGAGGGCGTTCAGCATGAGTGGTCCTTCGGTGCGGTGATGGCCAGGTGGTGATCGGAACAAGAGGGAATGGCGGGCGTGATCAGTCGAGGGTGAGGACGAGCTTGCCCCGGACATGCCCGGCGTCGCTGATCTGCTGGGCCGTGGCGGCCTGATCGAGCGGGTAGGCGGTGACGGTGGTGACGAGCTTGCCGGTCGCGGCGTCCTGCGCCAGCGCGGCCAGGCGGGCGGCCGAGCGTTCCTGGCCACCGCTGGAGAAGGTGATGCCGAGCTGGTGCGCGCGGAAGTCGGCGATGGTGACGATGCGCTCGGTGCCGCCGCGCAGGGTGATGGAGTCCTCGAGGGCTCCCTTGCCGGCCAGGTCGAACACCGCGTCCACGCCGTCGGGGGCGAGCGTCCGGACCCGTTCGACCAGGCCCTCGCCGTAGAGGGTCGCGGTGGCGCCGAGCGAGGTGAGGTAGTCCTGGTTGGCGGGGCCGGCGGTGGCGATGACGCGTGCTCCGCGGGCCGTGGCGAGCTGGACCGCCAGGGTGCCGACCGCTCCGGCCGCGCCGTGCATCAGCACGGTCTCCCCGGCGGTGACGCCGAGCAGGTCCAGGACCCGCTCGGCCGTCTCGGCGGCCACCGGCAGCGCGACCGCGTGCTGCCAGTCGAGGCCGGCGGGCTTGGCGGCCACGGTGGTGGCCAGCGCGTACTGGGCGTACGAGCCGGTGTCCGACCAGCCCAGCACCTCATCGCCGACCTGCACGTCCTGCACGCCCTCGCCGAGGGCGTCCACCACGCCGGCGAGCTCGTGACCGGGGACGGAGGGGAGCGGCGTGGGGAACGCGGCCTCCAGTGCCCCAGAGCGGATCTTGCCGTCCAGCGCGTTCAGCCCGGCCGCCTTGACGCGGACGCGAATCTGCCCGGGGCCGGGCTGCGGGACATCGATGTCCGCCTCGTGCAGCACTTCAGTGTCGCCGAAACGGTCGAACAGGATGGCTTTCATGATGGCTCCTCTCATGTCGCCACCCATTTAGGTGGCTGGACACATAATCAACGTAACAGCAAACATGTGGCTAGCCAAGTATTTGCTGTCGCTCGGGCTGCGCAAGATCGACCGCGGTCGCATCGGTCTCCTCGGGGTGGTGGTCGAAGCGGGAGGCGCTCCGCCGGAGCGCGCCTTCCGCAGCCAAGGGCTACGTCGACTGGAAGCTGGACGACCGGGCCGGCCAGCCCCTAGCGGTGCGCGGCTTCCTTCTGGTTCGGGCCCGGGTCGGCTCGCGGTTGGCCGCCCGGGCAGCCTCCAGCTCCGCGTCCCTCTCCTCCAGCCGCGCCAACAGCTCGGTCTTCGCCTGTTCCGGGCGGGAGTCCTGACGCCCCCGTACGGCCCGACCTGGTTGCGGAGTTCCCTGCCGATGAGCAGTCATCCAGGGTCAGTACCGCCACCCGCCCGCTTCCTGTGCTTGCGCGACGACCTCACAGGCCACCAGGGTTCGCCCTTCGGTAGCTGACGGAACTCGGGTCGCCCTTCTCGCGGAGCATGTGGCCGAGCGCCTGAACGGCTCCTCGGCAAGGAATGGGGGCAGCGCGTCGTCGGCAGAGCAGGCGTACGCGGAGCATCTGAAGCGAATCGATGGAGAGGACGGGGCACGATGACTGATCACCTCAAGGACCCGCAGGCCGTCTCCTGGGGAGACCTGGCGGTTGCGTCCTGAGAAGTGGTGTACGGACTCCCACCCGCCCCACCATGCAGGTCCGTTACCTGCGGAAACGTCTCAGCGGGCGTGCGGATTCAGGACTTCGAGCCACGGGGCTGAATCCGCTGCTCGTGAGTCCAAGTCCGTTTCCGTCGGCCTTAGTTCGAATCGCTCCGACCTGCGCAGATGGGTGTCCCATTCGGTCTGCGGCGGGCTCCGCAACATCTCCCGCGGGTAGGCTTTGCCTGATCAGGCAAAGTCGGCGGGGACGAGGCATGGGCGGGGTCGAGAAGACGCGAGGTGGCGGGGCTGAGCGGGCGACCTCGCGGGATGTCGCCCGGCTTGCCGGGGTGTCGCACACGGCCGTGTCCTTCGTCTTCAACGGGCGTGCCCAGGGCAACCTCTCCGCCGAGACGCAGGAGAAGATCCGCAAGGCAGCCGTACAGCTCGGCTACCGGCCGAACGCGGTCGCCCGTGGCCTGCGCCGGCGTCGTACCGCCGTGATCGGTCTGGTCACGGACGAGATCGCCACCTCGCCGTTCGCCGGGCGGCTGCTGCGCGGGGCCATGGACACGGCGTGGAACAGTGAGCATCTGGTGCTCACCGTCGACTCCGGGCAGGACCCGGTCACCGAGGACGCGGCCGTCGCCGAACTGCTCGACCGGAGGGTCGACGGGATCATCTACGCCGCGCTGTCGCTGCGCCGCGCCCGAGTCCCGGAAGGGCTGCACCGCACGTTCGCCGTGCTCGCCAACTGCCTCCCCGAGGACGGCTCCCTCCCCGCCGTCATCCCCGCCGAGCGGGCCGGTGGCCGCAGCGCCGCGCGCGTCCTCCTCGACGCGGGCCACCGCCGTGTCGCCCTGGTGGGTGGCCTGGACGACATCGCGACCGCGGAACGGCTGCGCGGCTTCCGTGACGCGCTGCGGGCGGTGGGGCTGACCGCCGAGAAGGACTGGCTCCTGCGGACGGGAGGGGAGATCTCCGCCGGGTACGAGGGAGCGCTGCGGCTGCTGGACGGTGTTCCCTCCGACCGGCGGCCCACGGGGATCGTCTGTTACAACGACCGGGTCGCCGCGGGCGTCCTCCACGCCGCCGCGCGCCTGGGCCTCGACGTGCCCGCCGAGCTGTCCGTCGTCGGCTATGACGACCAGGAACACATGGCGGCTTTCCTCAGCCCGCCCCTCACCACGGTCGCTCTGCCCCACCGCGCGATGGGAGAGACGGCCGCCCGCCTGCTCCTGGACGCCATCGACAGCGGGACCGCGCCGCCCGTCACGACCCGGCGGCTGGAGTGCCGGGTCGTCATGCGGGGCTCGGTGGGACCAGCTCCCAGCCCGTGACCTCGACGGCCGTCCCCGACACAGCCAGCTCCGCGACGTCGTCGCCGCGTCGGTACACCCGTTCCGTGGCCGTCGCCCGGTCACCCGCGAACAGTTCCAGCAGGGAGCCGTCCACGAGGATCCGTACGGTGAGGGTCTCGCCCGGCGGGGTCGGCAGGACCAGGGGGGCCGTGCCGTCCGGGCGGGAGCGTGGCCAGGCCGTGCGGTCCAGGGTCACCGTGCCGGACGCCGGATCGAGTCGCACGGTCAGTTCGGCCCCGGACGTGGCCCGCAGCAGACTCACGGTCGCCGCTGAACGGGCAGTCACCAGCAGGTCGTACGCGAGGGGGAGTGGCCGGTGCGGTCCTGGTGCGGCCGTGAACGGGACGGCCGCTCGCAGTAGTTCGAGCTCCGGAGCCGGTACGACCCGTAGCGTGCCGTCCTCGTGGGTGTCCATCACCCGGGGTGCCGTGAGGACGCCGGACCAGCCCGCGCGGTCCACCTCCTCGCGAGGGCGGGACTCCCAGGACCAGCCCCAGAGCAGGGCGCGGCCGGACTCCGTGTCCTGGAGGACGGAGGGGGCGTAGAAGTCACGGCCGAGGTCGAGGGGGCCGCCGCCCGTACCGGCCGCGAACCTCGGTCCACCGTCCGCCTGCTCCACCAGACGGCCCGTGACGTACGCGGTGCTCAGCGGGTCGCCGTCCCACAGGGCCACCGCCAGCACCCAGTCGCCCCCGGGGGTCGCCCACAACTGCGGGCACTCCCAGCCGATCGCCCGCGTACCGAAGGCGCGGGCCGCCGCCGGGTCCCGGCCGTCCAGCAGGACCCCGGCGAACCGCCAGTCGTACAGGTCCTCACAGTCGTACACCAGGACGGACGGGGTGCCGTCGGCGTGGCCGGCGCCCACCAGCGCCCAGCGGCGTCCGGCGAAGCGGAAGACGAAAGGGTCCCGGAACATCGTCACGTCCAGGCCGGGTGGTGGGCCGGCGACCACCGGCACCGGGAGTTGCTTCCACTTCTTGAGGCCGTCGTCCTCGGTCACGGCGAGACAGATCGCGCTCAGGCCCTGGTGGTCGTGGTCGATCCCGGAGTACACCGCTGTCGGTACACCACCGTCGTCCACCACGCAGCCGGACCAGCAGCCCGCCTCGTCCGGGCCGTCGGGCGTGGGGCGCAGGGCGATCCCGTGGTCGTCCCAGTGGGCGAGGTCGGGGCTGGAGGCGTGGCCCCAGTGAACGTTCGTGTGCACGGGGGCGTCGGGGTTGTGCTGGTAGAAGAGGTGGTATCGATCGCCCCAGCGGAACGGGCCATTCGGGTCGTTCATCCAGTTGGCCGACGGGCGGACCCTGAAACGCGGGCTGTTGTCGTCGGTCGACCGGCTCACGGAACTCAACGATTGACTCCTGCGGATGTGATGCCCTCGCGCAGAGGGCGCTGGCCGACGACGAACACGACGACGGCGGGGAGCATGGAGAGGACGACTCCGGCGAGGACGACGGAGATCGAGCCGGTGCCGAGGTTGCCCTGGAGGGAGACCAGGCCCAGGGGCAGCGTGAGGTTCTCGGTGGAGGTTTCGAGGATCAGCGGCCGGAAGAACTCGTTCCAGTGGTAGTTGAAGGCCAGCACGCCGACGATGGCGAGACCGGGCGCCGCCAAGGGGGCGTACACCGACCGGAAGACGCGCCACGGACCCGCGCCGTCGATCATCGCCGCCTCGCCCAGGTCCTTCGGCATGCCCAGGAAGTACTGGCGCATCAGGAAGGTGCCGAAGGCCGTCGGGAAGGCCGGGACGATGAGGCCGAGCAGGGTGTCGGTCAGACCCATCGTCTTCAGTTCCAGGAAGACCGGGACCATCGTGACCTGCAACGGCACCATCATCGTGGCCAGGACCAGCGCGAACAGCGGCTTCTTGAAGCGGAATTCGAGGCGGGCGAAGGCATAGCCCGCCAGGCCCGCGGTGATCATCTGGCCGGCCGCGATCAGCGCGGTCACCAGGGTGGAGTTCAGTGCGTACAGCCAGACGTCGATCTGGTCGAAGACCCCGCGGTAGGCGTCGACGGTGGGGTCCGTGGGGATGATCTTCGGCGGCAGGTCGAAGGACTCCGCCGGCGTGCGCAGGGACGTCGACACCGTCCAGATGACCGGGCCGAGCGTCAACAGGGCGCACAGCGCCAGGCCTGCGATCCGGCCCCAGGGCGCCAGGCCGTGCCGTACGCGTGACGCGGTGGGGCTCGTGCGGGGACCCGGCATCGAACCCGATACCGAATCCGATACCGAACCCGAGAGGGAACTCGTACTCATCTGACTCACCCGGCTCACTGGTAGTGGACGTAACGCCGGCTGAGCCGGAACTGGAGAGCGGTGACAGCCATGATCAGGACGAAGAGCAGGACGCCCACGGCGGACGCCTCGCCGAAGCGGAGCTGCTCGAAGGCCGTCTCGTAGATGACCATCACGACCGTGCGTGTGGAGTCGCCAGGACCACCGGCCGTGAGAACGTACGGCTGCTCGAAGACCTGGAGGGCGTTGATGATGCCGACCACGGACGCCACCAGCAGCGTGGGCGACAGCAGCGGCAGGGTGATGGCGAGGTGTTTGCGTACCCCGCTCGCGCCGTCCAGCGAAGCCGCCTCGTGCACCTCCTTCGGGATGTTGTTCAGGCCGCCGACGAACAGCAGGAACGAGAAGCCGAACTGCTGCCAGACGTACGCCAGGACCACGGCCGCCATCGCCCCGTTCTCCGAGGTCAGCCACGGGACCGAGGGGATACCGACGGTGCCGAGGAGCCAGTTCACGGGGCCGAAGTCCTGGTTGAACAGGTACTTCATCACCACCGAGATGGACGCGGCGGACAGCACCAGCGGGAAGAAGAACGCCGAACGGAACACGGACCGCAGCCACTTGGGCATCCGGCCGTTCACCGTGATCGCCAGCACGAGCGCGATCAGCAACTGGAGTGCGACCGCGAGCACCATGAAGACGAGCGTGTTGCGGAAGGAGACGAGGACCGTCGAATCGGTAAGGATTTCTCGGTAGTTGGCCGCTCCGGCCCAGCGCGGGTCCTCGATCACGTCCCACTGGAAGAGGCTGAGGACGACCGAGCCGACGATCGGTACGACCGTGAAGACGACGATGCCGACGACGGTGGGCGCGAGGAACAGTACGGCGAGGAGGCGGGTGCCCCGGGTGCGGATGGTGGTGGCGGCCGTGGACTCGGATGCCTTACGGGTCTGACCGGTCCTGCGGTTCCCGCGGCTCTTGCGGGTGCGGGCGGACTCCGGCCCTACGGGCCTGATCTCGGTGTTCGTCACACTTCACGCTCCATGGCCTTCTCCAGGTCCCCCTGCAGCCGGCGCAGCGCGGGGCGCACCGCGCCGGGGCTCGCAAGGGCGGTTCCCGTGTGCTTGATCAGCAGCTGCTCGACCTCGTTGACCTGCGGCGGGGCCGGGATCGGGCCGGTGGTGGGGATCTTGTCGAGGGTGTCGTAGAAGACCTGCCAGTGGGCCGGGCCGGTCTCCCGGTAGCGGGCCTCGTCGACCATGGAGCGGCGGGCCGGAGTGGTCTGGTTGGCCGCGAAGAGCTGGGTCATCACGTCCTTGCGGGCGGTGTACTTGATGAACTCCCAGGCCTCGTCCCGCATCTTCGACGTGCGCAGCATCGCGTACCCGGCGGCGCCGAACTGGTGACGCCGGGTACGCCGGCGCGGGAAGTACCGCACGTCGTAGTCGGCCGGTTTCATGCCCGCCTGATGCAGGCCGCCCGCCCAGAAGCCGCCCGCGGGCGTGACACCGACGCGGCCGGTGGAGAAGACGCCGACGAGGTTGCGGCCGTCGCCGCCCTCCGGCCGGGTGCACAGGTCCTCCTGAATGAGGGAGGAGAGGTAGTCGTAGACCTCCGCGACGCGGTCGGAGTCGGCCAGGGGTGTCGTCCACCGGTAGCCGCCGCCCCGGCCGCGCCGCTGTGCCTCGGGATAGAAGGAGTTCCAGAGCCAGTCGCCGCCGGGGGCCTTGGACTCGGTGAGGAGGTTGGTGTCGTTGGCGAAGAGCCAGGGGACCACTCCGCCCCACAGCCGGTTGGTCCAGAAGTACGGGGTGAACCGGTCGCCGTTGCTGCGTTTCATCGCTCGCAGCAGCGTGGTGAAGTCGTCGTGGGTCCAGTCGTCGTCGGGGAGGTCGGCACCCGCGCGTTCGAGGACCCGGTTGTTGAGGTACATGTCGGCCGCGTTGAACTCGACCGGCAGCTGGTAGAGGCTCCCCTCGTACATCATCGACTCGACCAGCGAGGGGTGGACGTCGGCGAAGTACTCGCGCAGTTCGGCCGCGTCCCGCTTCGCCCACCTGTCCAGCGGTACGCCGAGCCGCTGGGCGAAGAGCTGCACGCCCTCGGTGGCGACGTACACGAGGTCGGGTGCCGTGCCCGCGGCGATCTGGGTGAGGATCTTGGAGAAGAAGTCCGACCAGTCGTAGGCCTGTACGGGGTTGATGCGGATCCTGATGTCGGGGTGGACCTCGCGGAATCCGTCGCGCAGGGCGCGCTGCGCCTCGGGGTTGAAGGCGGAGCCCAGGGTGGCGATGACGAGCGAGCCGTCGTCCCGGCCGGGGATGTCGGCGCCGGTGAGGCGGTCCCAGCCGGCCGCGACACCGGCGAGAGCGGCGGCTCCGGCGCCGTACGCGCCGTAGCGCATCAGGGCCCGTCGGGAGAGGAGCGAGTCGGTCATCGGCGAGCCTAACTCGTGTTAGCCGAAGGGTGATTTCACGATGATGAGAACCCGTTGCGGCTCTGTCAAGGGATGTGGGCGGGTGCGAAGTTACGTGAACGGACGACGCGCGAAGGCTTGACCTTTAACGAGTTAGGTGTACGGTTCCGGCCACATGAGCCGTGTCCCGACAACGACGTCGGGGAAGGGAGCCGCACGATGCGTGGCATGAAGAGGAGTTCGCTCGGCCCGGGGGAGACCCTGTCCAGGCGGTCGCTGCTGACGGCCTCGGCCGTCGGCGCCGCCGGTGTTCTGCTGCCGGACCTCGTGAGACCGGCGGTGGCGGTGCCCCGCGAGGCGGCGGCCGCGTGCACGGGCAGCTACCGCGCCGAGTACCACTTCACGGTCCCCGACCAGTGGATGAACGACCCGCAGCGCCCGATCTGGATCGACGGCGAGTACCACTACTACTACCTCTACAACCCCGACTACTCGACGGGCGGCACGGCGGCCGGCACCACCTGGCGCCTGGCCACCAGCACCGACCTCGTCTCCTTCACCGACCGGGGCATCGCCGTGCCGAAGGACACGACCCCCAACGGGGATGTCTGGTCCGGCTCGGCGGTGGTCGACACGGACGACACGGCGGGCTTCGGCGCGGGCGCGGTGATCGTCCTCGCCACCATGGCGCCCGACGACGTCACCCAGGCCCAGTACCTGTACTACTCGACGGACGGCGGCCGCACCTTCACGAACCACGGCACCGCCCCGGTCCTCCCCAACCCCGGCGTACGGGACTTCCGCGACCCCAAGGTGATCCGCGACGAGGAGCGCGGGCGGTGGGTGATGGCGCTCGCCGAGAACGACAAAGTCGGCTTCTACCACTCCGCCGACCTCAAGGCGTGGACGTACGTCGGCGGCTTCATCAAGGGCGGCATCGGCGTCCTGGAGTGCCCCGACCTGTTCCGCATCAAGGCGGAGGACGGGACCTGGAAGTGGGTACTGGGCGTCAGTGCCAACGGCACGGGCTCCGGGCTGCCGAACACGTTCGCCTACTGGACGGGTTCCTTCGACGGCACGACCTTCACCGCGGACGGGGCCGATCCCCAGTGGCTGGACCACGGCTGGGACTGGTACGCGGCGGTCACCTTCGAGAAACGTGACGCGAACGGGGCCCTGGACCCGGCCGCACGGTACGCGATCGGATGGATGAACAACTGGGACTACGCGAACACCACGCCCACGATCCGGTGCGACGGCTTCAACGGCACCGACTCGATCGTCCGCGAGGTGCGGCTGAAGATCGCTTCGTCCGGTACGTACTACCTGGCGTCCCAGCCGGCGGCGGCCCTGGACGACCATGTGGCACGCACGGTGAACCTCGGCGACATCACGGTCGACGGCACGCGACTGCTCGACTACACGGGTACCGCGTACGAGCTGACCTGTGACATCACCTGGGACCAACTGGTCGGCGCTGGGCTTCAGCTGCGGCGGTCGTCGGACGGTGGGCGGCACATCGACGCGGGGATCTACAGCGACTACGCCTTCGTCAACCGCGGTTACACCGTCAGCCCCGACACGTCCGGCCGCCGGCAGGAGAGCCGGACGCCCTTCGACCTGTCCGCCCGGACGGTCCGCCTGCGGATCCTCGTCGACCGCACGTCCGTCGAGATGTTCGTAGGCGACGGCCGCTACGTGCACTCGACCGAGGCCTTCCCCGACCCGTCCGACACGGGACTGGCGCTGTTCACGATCGACGGGCAGGCGGTGTTCCGGAACACGGTGATCCGGGAGTTCAAGGTCTGACCCGACGTGAGTGGGTTCGAAACCACCTCCGCGGCGGCGTGATCGCTGACAGCCCGGTGTTCCCTGGCCGCCCGGAGGCGGTGTCAGGACGCAGCTGGGACGAAAGGAGTGGCCGTCAATACACCACTCCAGCCGACGTGACCTGATCCATCCGGTGTGGCGGGAACCGCGCGAGAAGCCGCAGTCGGCCCAGAGATGAAGGGCACGGACGACGAAGTGATCAGTACTCCAGCTCTGGGCGCAGCGGGCCGCCGACCGCGTGGAGGTGCCGCAGTACCTCGGCGTAGGAGTTGAAGAGCCCGGTCTCGTAGTACGCGATGCCGTGCCGGGCACAGTACGCGCGCACGAGTTCCTGGGAATGGCGCAGGCTGGGCCGCGGCATGGAGGGGAACAGGTGGTGTTCGATCTGGTAGTTGAGCCCGCCGAGTGCGAAGTCGATGAACCGTTGGCCACGGATGTTGCGTGAGGTCAGTACCTGCCGGCGCAGAAAATCGATCTTGTCATCGTTGGCGAAGATGGGCATGCCCTTGTGGTTCGGGGCGAACGAGCACCCCATGTAGAGCCCGAACAGCCCCTGGTGCACGAGAAGGAAGCACACGGCCTGGACGGGGGACAGGACCAGGAACAGAGCGGCGAGGTAGCCGCCGAGATGCGCCGTCAACAGTCCCGCCTCGGCCAGTTTGGTCGCCCGCGAGGTCGTGGCGCCGGTGCGGTCGAGCAGGGCCCGTATGCCGGCGACGTGCAGGGCGAGTCCTTCCAGGAGCAGCATCGGGAAGAACAGCCAGGCCTGGTGCCGGGCCAGCCATGCGTACGGTCCGCGACGGACGCGGGCGTGGTCCCGGGTGAAGGCGATCGCGCCGTCGGCGATGTCGGGATCGCGGTCGACGTGGTTGGGGTGGGAGTGGTGCCGGTTGTGCTTGGCGATCCACCAGCCGTAGCTGAGGCCGATCAGCAGGTCGGCGTGCACGCGGCCGAGCAGGTTGTTGACGCGCTTGGAGGCGGCGATCTGGTGGTGCCGTCGGTGTCGATCGCCGCGTGGTGGACGAAGATGTCGGCACCGTCCTCATCAGGGGCGATGGAGCCGAAACCCTTCTCCGCGTTGAACCACTTCACGGTTCCTTGAGCCATGTGATGTCTCCTTCGAGACGGCGAGTAGTTCGGAATGCGCGCGATCATGCGGTCCCGGGCTGTTGGTCGCCAGCCGTCGAAGAAAACCCCGAAACGACGAAACGCCCGCTGTCAGAACTCCGCGGGCGCTTCCACGTTCGCAAACTTCAACTACAACCACTCGCCACAACGTCCGGTTCGCCGAGAAGGTCCCGGATGAGCCGGGAAGGGCTCGGTGACGCCCCGGCGGTTCGGCTCCGGGTCCGGCAACCGGCACGTGCCGGGTCCGGAGGGGAGTGCGGTTGCGACACCGAGCGCACCTCGCACGCCGTCATCGGTTTCGGCGTCGCCCCTGGAGTTCCTCGGCCTCGCCGAGCGCTACGGGGAGGTGCGGCTGGACACGACGATGGCGTTCACCGACTTCACCGAAGCGTTCATGCCGTTCCCCCGCCGGGCCCTGCCCCGGCTGGCCGGGCTCGGCGACCGCATCCTGCTCGGCTCCGACTTCCCCAACATCCCCTATCTTGATCTTTAACCTGTGCGGCGGGGCCGTGGGGTAGTCGACTTCTTCGCTCGCTGTTTCGCTGGCTGCGTCTTGCGGGATGTGTGCACGTCGTG